>NZ_CP146101.1:4203181-4503636 GCF_037023745.1 Streptomyces sp. SCSIO 30461 | reverse complement strand
GGGGGACCGGTGAGAAGCATCATCAGACTGGAACGGAGGCCGCGGGACTGCCCAAGTAGCAGGAGAGGCGGTGTGTGCCCTGTCCTTCAAAAATACCCAAGATCGCGGCCGCATGGGACGTGCGAGAGGGTTCATGAAGGTGCAGGGACTTGACTGCTCCTCATATCGCAGTTGACTTATTGGGCAAACGTAACAGGGCGGGCAGCGGAAGGTGCCAGCGGAGGGGATGCACTCTGGCGTCCCGCGCACCGCTCGTCAATCATCGATGGGATGACAGGTGCCCTACATAGAAGTTCGCGGGAACAGCATCCGTGTGAAGTGGTGGAGTGGCGAGTACAAGCTCGACGCTGATGGTAATCCGACGAAGAAGAAGCGGTACGCTTCCGTCAGCGGCCCCGAGCCCGGCGTCACGTTCCAGGACGAGAGTGAGGCGTACACCTACGGCCTCGACCGGGGGTCCGACGTCCGTAACAAGCGCAACCGCCGCATGGCGGGTGACTCTGTGAACATGGCCGTCTGCATCGACCGTTGGTTCAAGGACGCCGACCTGCGGGCCAACTCGAACAAGACCAATGCGTCGCGGCTGAACGCGGTGATCAAACCGTATTGGGCGCGGTGGAACGTTGAAGAGCTCACACCGCTCGAGTACGGCGCCTTCCGTAACTACGTGACCGGCAAGTACTCGGACAGCTACAGCAAGAATATCCTCGGGCTTTTCAAGATGCTGATGGACGACGCGGTCGTGAAGTGCAAACTTCGCGAAGAAAGCCCGATCGTGGAACAACGTCGCCGCGGCCGGTACAAGCGAAAGCAGGCCCGCCGCGTCAAGCGCAAGCTATCCACCCAGTCCGTGCACCGGTTGGCCGTGAACGCTCACACGTTGTGGGGCTTCACCGGCTGGGCGTACATCTGGACGGTGGCTTTCACTGGTGCCCGCCCTCCTGGCGAGATGTTCGGCCTTCAGCGTGGCTACTCGTCACCCTACTGGCCTGCCTCCGAGCCTGACGGCGAACTGCGCGAGGAAGCTGAGCAGCGGTACAGGGCGACGCACGCGATGCGGGTGCGGTGTCAGACGTACGTTGCGGACAAACGGCACGTGCTGGCAGCTCCGAAGTACGACTCATGGAGAACACTGGTGATACCGCCCTTCCTCCATGAGATCCATGAGGCTCTACCGGCGTCTCACGACAAGCCGTGGACGCTTCTTTCTGTCACGGGGAAACCGCTTCTGGTGACGTCTTTTGATCGGGGCTACTGGTGCCCGATCCGGGACGGAGCCGAGAGACGGGACTCCGGGCCGCGGTACGCACGGTGGGTGCGCCCCGCGATGCCGGCCGTCCCGGAGATGGCCGGGCAGGACATCCACCTGTTGCGGCACTGGCACAAAGCGAAGCGGATGAGCCGGGTGACATTCCGCGCGTGGCGGAGGAGGCCCGAATGGGGCATGAGCTTCCGGGCGTGGAGGGTGTGTACAGCGAGGTGACGGTTGCGATGGAGGAGAGGATCGGGGAGTACCTTCAGCGAGTATAAGAGAAAGAGGTAGTGGGTGCGGGGTTGTGGACGCCTCCTTTCCCATGCCGCTCCCAGATGACCTGCGCAATGCTACTCCGTCCCTGTTCAGCGGCCTTCCTGTCTTGGAGTATGAATGATCGTCTGGGTCAACGGTACGTTCAGCGCGGGCAAGACCACCGCCGCTCGCGAACTGATCGATCTGATCCCGAACAGCACGTTGTACGACCCCGAGGTGATCGGTGGGATGCTGCGGTACCTCCTGCCGCGCAAGCGCCTGGAAGAGGTGACCGACTACCAGGACTCGCCGATCTGGCGGCGGATGGTCGTGGACGCGGCGTCCGCGCTGTTCAGCGAGGTCGGCGGTGTTCTGGTGGCGCCTATGACCCTGCTTCGCCAGGAGTATCGGGACGAGATCTTCGGCGGTCTCGCCGCTCGACGCATACCCGTGTGCCATGTCCTGCTCGCCCCAGAGGAAACGATCCTGCGAGCCAGGATCGCCGCCCGTGACGAGCCGGGTACGCCGGATGCCGAAGAGCGCGTACGGCAGTGGGCCTATGACCACATCGAGCCCTACAAGCAGGCGCTCGGCTGGCTCAGAGACGATGCCCATGTCATCGACACCTCGTATCTGACACCCCGTGAGACCGCGGAGTCCATCGCCGAAGCCGTGCTTTCCGGCTCGTCCGGAGCCTGCGCGATCGTGCAGACACCGGAGCCGACCGGGGAGACTGTGGCGGCCGGGGTGCTGCTCTTCGACCACAAGGACCGGGTACTGCTCGTGGACCCCACCTACAAGCCAGCCTGGGAATTCCCCGGCGGAGTGGTGGAGCCTGGCGAGTCCCCGACCCGTGCTGGGGTGCGCGAGGTGGCCGAGGAGATCGGCGTACGCCTCGACACCACGCCCCGGCTGCTGGTCGTCGACTGGGAAGCGCCACGGCCGCCCGCCTACGGCGGAGTGCGGATGCTCTTCGACGGCGGTCGGCTCGCCCCCGCGGCCGCGGCGGGCATCCGGCTGGCCGGAGATGAGCTGAGGGCCTGGCGGTTCGTATCGGAGGAGGAGGCGGCGTCGTTGCTCCCGCCGCACCGCTACGAACGTCTGCGCTGGGCCCTGAGAGCCCGTGAGTGCAGCAAGGTGATCGCCCTGGAGGGAGGGACCCCCATCGGATAGCCGCCGCCGGGCCGCCCGTTCAGCCGTCCCCGTGCTCCTGCCCGGCCGCGGCGGCCAGTTGCTCCGCGGCGTCCACGGTCACCGGATCCCCATGCCCGAAGCACAGTACAGAGGGCATGAGAGCGGACAACCGCCGCATCGACTTCCGGGCCGCCTCGCGATCCACATGGAACACGCCCAGCGTCACCCGACCCACTCCCGCGACCGTGTCGCCGGTGAACAGCACACCGTGGCGCGGCAGATGCACGGCGATCGAGCCTGCGGTGTGGCCCGGGACGTGCACCACCCGGGCCCCGTCGCCGAACCCGAGGTCATCCCCGTCCACCAGTTCGCGGTGCACCCGCGTCGGGGGTGCCTCCGGCACCGTCAGCCCGTGCTCGTAGAGCGGGATCTCCCAGTCGAGCAGCACAGGTGCCGGCACCGGGACCTCACCGCGGATCACCGGTGCGTCCAGGGCGTGTGCCAGCACCCGCGCCCCGTGCCGAGCTGCGAGCTCCCCGGCCGCGCCCACATGGTCGCGATGGCAATGGGTGAGCACGATCCGGCTGATCGCCGACGGCTCGGCTCCGAGCCCGCGTACCGCTTCCTCGATCTCGTCGGCCGCGTCCGCGTACCCCGCGTCGACGAGCGTCAAGTCCTCACCGTCGCGCCAGAGATAGGCCTGGCCGATCGGGAAGCGGAGCATGTGCAGCCGGGGGATCACTTCGATGACGTCCATACGGCGAACGTACGCGGGTGCATACGTCCGTCGTATGGAGTTGCGCTCGGAGCAATCTTCGCTCGCCGCGTAACGCCGGTGGTCGCGGCGCGGGTCACGCGGTCCCGGCGCCGCGAGTCCGCCGGCTTGCTACCCCTGCTTCGAACGCGCGTAGTTCACCAGGAAGTGCGCCTCGGCCACCGACAGCCGCTCCAGCTCCTGTGGTGACACGCTCTCGTTCACGGCGTGGATCTGCGCTTCCGGCTCGCTCAGACCGATCAGCAGGATCTCCGCCTCCGGGTAGAGCGCGGCGAGCGTGTTGCAGAGCGGGATCGAGCCGCCCATCCCCGCCGACTGCATCTCCTCGCCCGGGTAGGCGACCCGCATCGCCTCGGCCATGGACGTGTAGGCCGGGCTGTTCACATCCGCACGGAACGGCTGGCCCTGCCCCACCTGCTCGATGCTCACCCGGGCGTTCCACGGCGTGTGCTTCTCGATGTGCGCGAACAGCAGCTTCGTCGCCTCGGCCGCGTCCTGACCGGGCGGCACCCGCAGGCTGATCTGCGCGCGGGCGCTCGCCGGTACCGATGGGGTCGCACCCGCCACTGGCGGGCAGTCGACGCCGATCACCGTGACGGCCGGACGGGCCCAGATGCGGTCGGCGACCGTACCGCCGCCGATCAGGCCGACTCCGTCCAGGACCTTCGCGTCCTTGCGGAAGTCCGCCTTCGGGTACTGCATGCCGTCCCAGGACGCGTCGCAGTCCATCCCGTCGATGACCGTCGAACCGTCCTCGGCCCGCAGCGAGTCCAGTACCCGGATCAGTGCCGCCAGCGCGTCCGGTGCCGCACCCCCGAACTGGCCCGAGTGGAGATTGCCCTCAAGGGTGTCGATCCGGACGCGGACCATCGTCATCCCGCGCAGGGTCGCGGTCACGGTCGGCAGCCCGACGCGGAAGTTGCCCGTGTCGCCGATGACGATCGCATCAGCGCGCAGCAGTTCCGGGTGCGCCTCGGTGTAACGCTCCAGCCCGCCCGTGCCCTGTTCCTCCGAGCCCTCGGCGATCACCTTGACCGATACGGGTAGGCCGCCGTTGGCCTTGAGCGCACGCAAGGCCAGCAGATGCATGATGAAGCCGCCCTTGCAGTCGGCGGCGCCGCGCCCGTACCAGCGGCCGTCGCGCTCCGTCAGCTCGAACGGCGGTGACACCCACGCCGCCTCGTCCAGCATCGGCTGTACGTCGTAGTGCGCGTACAGCAGCACCGTCGGCGCACCCTTCGGACCGGGCAGCAGGCCGTACACCGACTGCGAGCCGTCGGGGGTGTCGAGCAGTGCCACGTCCTGGAAGCCTTCCGACCGCAGCGCGTCCGCCACCCAGGCCGCGGCTGCCTCACACTCGCTCCGGGGGGCCACAGCCGGGTCCGCCACCGACTGGAACGCGACGAGCTCCGCCAGCTCCGCCTTGGCGCGGGGCATCAGGGCCGCGACGGTCTCGGCGATCGGATTCTCGGTCATGGGCACGCTCCTCGTGGGTGCGACGTTGTCCTCGGTGGGTGTACTGCGAAGGTACGGCCGATCCTCCCATAACGGGGGTGCCGGACCGCGCCCGTAGGATGCCGTCGAGAGCTTGGGCCAGAGGTTCGGATCGGGAGCAGAAGCACATCGTGAGCAGCGAGAACGCAGACGCCATCAGCGGACAGGGTGAGCCGGAGCAGGGGGCTCCGGTATGGGACGTCGTCGTGGTCGGCGCCGGACCGGCCGGGGCATCGGCCGCATACGCCGCCGCGGTCGCCGGACGACGGGTGCTCCTGCTGGAGAAGGCGGACCTGCCCCGTTACAAGACCTGCGGCGGAGGCATCATCGGCCCGTCCAGGGATGCCCTGCCGCCCGGCTTCGAACTGCCGCTCCAGGACCGCGTGCACGCCGTCACGTTCTCGCTCAACGGAAAGCTCAGCCGCACCCGCCGCTCACGCCGGATGCTCTTCGGGCTCGTCAACCGCCCCGAGTTCGACGCCGGTCTGGTCGAGCAGGCGCAGAAGGCGGGCGCCGAGTTGCGCACCGGGGCCACGGTCTCCCGGGTCGAGCAGCACGGCCCGGCCGTACCCGACCGCCGCACCGTCGCGGTCGTACTCGCCGACGGCGAGACGGTCCTCGCCCGCGCCGTCGTCGGCGCGGACGGCAGCGCCAGCCGGATAGGGGCACATGTCGGGGTCAAGATGGGGCAGGTGGATCTCGGCCTGGAGATGGAGATCCCGGTGCCGGCGAGTGTCGCGGAGGACTGGGCGGGGCGGGTGCTCATCGACTGGGGTCCTCTGCCCGGGAGTTACGGCTGGGTGTTCCCCAAGGGCGAGGTGCTGACGGTGGGCGTGATCTCGGCCCGGGGCGACGGCGCGGCCACCAAGCGCTACCTGGACGACTTCGTCGCCCGGCTCGGGTTGTCCGGCTTCGAGCCCGCCGTCTCGTCCGGTCATCTCACCCGCTGCCGTGTCGACGACTCACCGCTGTCGCGAGGCCGGGTCCTGGTGTGCGGTGATGCGGCCGGTCTGCTGGAGCCGTGGACCCGGGAGGGCATCTCGTTCGCCCTGCGCTCGGGCCGGCTCGCGGGAGAGTGGGCGGTGCGGCTCGCGGAGGCGGGCGACGGGGTGGACGCCAGGCGCCAGGCGCTGAACTACGCCTTCGCCATCAAGGCGGGACTGGGCGTGGAGATGGCGGTCGGGCGGCGGATGCTCGCCGTCTTCGAGCGGCGCCCCGGACTGCTGCACGCGGTGATCAGTGGCTTCCGGCCCGCCTGGAAGGCATTCGCCGACATCACACGCGGATCGACCTCGCTGGCCGGCATCGTGCGATCCCGTCCCATGGCGCGGCGCGCGCTGGAAGCGCTGGACCGGGTGCAGCCGTCGGGTACGGGGGGCGAGGACCGCGCAGGTGAAGTGGCGGGCGGCACCCCCGGAGAGCCCACGCCTGAGGGGACGGCCGTCCAGCCCTGAGGCCGCCCCGTGACAGCCGGCCGCCCCGTGACCGCCGACCGGTCCGTGACCCGGCCGATCCGTGATCCGTCGGGTGCCGACCGGCGGTCACGGATCACGAACCGACCTGGCTCCGTCGTGTCGAACCGCCGGATGCCGCAGCGCTGCCACGGCCTATGAGCCGGAGTCAGCGCGTCCGGTTCGGCCCTGTCGCCCGGCGCCGCCCGCACGGGGGAAGCGCCACAGCACGTGCACGACGCGGGCCACGAACACCACGGCCCCGAGCACGAGGCCCGCTGTTGCGAGTGCGTGTGCCACGGAGCGCGGTGGATCCAGCGCGAGAGCCGGGCCCGCCACGGCTCCGGTCACCACTGCCGCCGCGAAGAACGCGCTGATCAACGCGTACCCGATCTCCACGGTGATCGCGTCCCGCTGCGCCTGTGTGCGTCTGCCCATGGGCGCATGGTCGCAAGGCCGTGGCGCGGGGGCAAGCGACTTCGGTGTGGACCGCCCCGGGTCTCGAGCGGCACCGACCGGGTGGCTGCGTCCCCTTGCCGATGACCCCATGGGCGCGGCGTCATCGCCCAGGAGCAGCCGGGAGCCTTCCCCGGGGCAGGATCAGGTGACCGCCGGTCGCTTCCAGCGGTCCTCCGGGGAAGCGGGGTTCGCCGGGGCGGATCTGCGTGCCGAGATTCCGATGACGCCCGCGGTGGCGGCGAGGGCCGCCACCGTCGTGAGCGCCACCGGAAGTGAGAACCAGTCGGCGAGGAAGCCGATCACCGGCGGTCCGAGCAGCATTCCGCCGTAGCCGAGAGTGGAGGCGGTGGCCACACCCGAGGGTCCGGCCAGGGCGCCGGCGCGTCCCACGGCCACCGGGAAGATGTTCGCGAGACCCAAGCCTGTGATGGCGAAGCCCGCGAGCGCGAGCCAGGCGGTGGGCGCCAGTGCGCCGATGAGCATGCCCGCGGCGGCGGTCGCGCCCCCGGCGGCGAGCACCTTGGTCTGGCCGAGCCGCTCCAGCAGGGTGGTGCCCGTCAGTCGGCCCACGGTCATGGTGAGTGCGAAGAGCGAATAACCGGCGGCGGCGATGCCCGGGTGCGCGTGCAGGTCCTGCTCCAGATGAAGTGCTCCCCAGTCGGCCAGCGCGCCTTCCCCGTACGCCGTGCACAGCGCGATCACACCGAAGAGCAGGACGAGTCGGCGGGTATGGCCGCTGTCGCGGGCGGCGCGGCCCGACGTGGATGGCGGCGTGCGGGTCGTGGTCGCCGTTGCGGCGTCGGCCGGAGGGGTGGGCAGCCGGTGGCGCAGCAGCATCGATCCGGCCACGGCCGTGACCAGCAGACCGATCGCGGCGAGCGCGAAGAGGTGGAGCGCGGGGGAGAGGCCGGCGGCGACCAGCCCGCCGAGTCCTGCTCCGACCATGCCACCGAGGCTGAAGGCGGCATGGAAGCTGGGCATCACCGGGCGCCGCAGCACTGCCACCAGTTCGACGGCGGCGCTGTTCATCGCCACGTTGATGCCGCCGTAGGCCGCGCCGAACAGGAGCAGTACCAGGCCGAGGGAGAGTGCCGAGTGCGTCTGCGCGGGCAGGGCGATGCTCAGCGACAGGAGTGCCCCCGCGACCATCGTCATGGGCCGCGTGCCGAAACGCTCGCACAGGCGCCCGGTCAGGGTCATGGTGACCACCGCTCCCGCGGACACCCCGAGCAGAGCCAGGCCCAGGGTGCTCGCCGAGGCGCCGGTCTGCTCCTTGATCGCGGGGATGCGGACCACCCAGCCCGCGAACAGGAAGCCGTCGAGAGCGAAGAAGAGAGTCAGGGCGATACGGAGACGGGTCAGGGAGCGAGGGGCGAAGTCGTCGCCGTGGTTCCGCGGGGCGGCCGTCCGAGGTTTGTTTAGTAGCGGCACAAAGTCAGCGTAGAGGGAGAGACGCCCGCGACACAACCTCGCGGGATCATGGGACACTCGCCCCCATGAAGGGCAAGGTGGCGACCACGCGGACGAGACTGGAGAGAGGCCGCAACGTACTCGGCCCCGCGCTGGAACTGGTGCACACCGGCCGGGCGCCCACCCGCGCCGTGCTCACGGCCGAACTCGGTGTCACCCGCGCCACCGCCGGAGCCGTGGCTGCGGAACTCGAGGCACTCGGACTGATCCGCGTCGACTCCCGGCCCGAGGCGGCGGGGTCGCAGGGCCGCCCCTCACACCGCCTGTCGGTCGACGCCGACGGTCCCGTGGCGCTCGCGGCCCAGGTGCACGCGGATGGGTTTCGGGCCGCCCTCGTCGGACTCGGCGGCACGATCGTCGCCACCGCGCCGGGTTGCGTCACCGTCTCCGCCGATCCCGCCCAGGTGCTCGGCGAGGTCGTGGCGGCCGGAGCCGAACTCCTCCGCACCGGCGGGCGGCACTGCGTCGGAGCGGGGCTCGCCGTGCCGTCCGCGGTGGCCGAACCGGAAGGCACCGCCCTCAACCCGCTGCACCTGGCCTGGTCCGCCGGTGCACCGGTGCGGGACATCTTCGCCGAACGCGTCCGTGCCGTGGGTATCGACGGACCGGTCTTCACGGGCAACGACGTCAACCTCGCGGCGCTCGCCGAGCACCGACACGGTGCGGGCCGGGACGCCCGGCACCTGCTCTGCGTGGCCACCGGGCACCGCGGTGTCGGTGGCGCCCTGGTCCTCGACGGGCGGCTGCACACCGGGAGTTCCGGCCTGGCGCTGGAGGTCGGGCACCTCACCGTCAACCCCGAGGGGCGCCCCTGTCACTGCGGCAGCCGCGGATGCCTCGATGTCGAGGCCGACCCCCTCGCCTTCCTCACCGCAGCGGGTCGCGCGGCCGGTCCCGAGGTGTCGTTGCTGCAGCAGTCCATCGACCTGCTGCGCACGGAATATGACGACCCTTCGGTGCGGGCCGCCGCGGAGGAGATCGTCGACCGGCTCGGACTCGGACTGGCGGGCCTTGTCAACATCCTCAACCCCGACCGCATCATCCTCGGCGGTCTGCACCGAGAGCTGCTCGACGCCGACCCCGAACGGCTGCGTGCGGTCGTCGCGGACCGCAGTCTCTGGGGGCGCAGCGGCGGAGTGCCGATCCTGCCCTGCACCCTCGACCACGACAGCCTGGTGGGTGCGGCGGAACTGGCCTGGCAGCCCGTTCTGGACGATCCGCTCAGTGTGCTTCCGGCCCGCACGTCCTGAACCTGCGCCGGGCCCGGGCTCGGTTGCCGACCCGGCCGGTCATCGGGTGCGGCTCCCGGTGCGGACCTCGCGGTCAGCGGGAGGTTGCGGCCCGGACTGCTGCGGGGGTGCGCGGCTCGGGCGAGTGCCCGGCGTCGACGACCGCGAAGGGCTCGTCCAGCGAGACACCGCCGACCCCGTCGGACGCGAGGGACGTGGCCACGCTCGCACCGCACACCACGGCATCGGCGAACGTCGGCCGGTACGCCAGGGGCAGCGGCGCGGGAAGCGTGAACCACACGGCCTTGCCGCCCTCGCCCTTGGGGCGCACGCCCCAGCTCTCGCTCAGCGCCGCTATCAGGGCCAGCCCCCGGCCCGTGGTCTCGAGCCGATCGCCCGGGTTGCCCGTGGTGGGAAGCCGGGGGTCATGGTCGTGCACCGAGATGGTGAGCCTGTTGAGCAGCAGCTCGAGCTCGACGGCGCAGAGTTTGTCGGGTTGGGCGTGGCGGTGCACATTGGTCAGCAATTCGGTGACGCCCAGCGCGGCATGGTCGATCAGCGGATCGAGATGCCAGTAGCGCAGTTGCGCCGACACGATTCTGCGGACCTGACCGATCCGCGCCGGCAGAGCCTGGAGCTCCACCCTGCAATGCCTGCTTGCCTCGCTGATCACGGCTGCGACTCCCCGAATGAGGTCCGGAAGAAGGCGAAGGAACGGATCCAGCAGTTGGCTGCCTGCTGTGTGTGCCGACGGTCTGGATCACAGAGTAGCCGTCGGTGAACCCTGAGTGATGAGATCAAGCGTGAACCAGGAGCGGTGAGTGCGCAACTCCGCGCCAGGACGCTCGGTTCCCTCGCAGGTCAGGGTCGGCGGTCGCTGGGTTCGACGGTCAGTCGAGGTCGCCCCCGGCCTCGCGTACCGCGTCCAGGAACCGGCCCGCGAGCGCCGTACCGTCGAGCCTGCGGCCGTCGTGCGCCCGCCCGGGACGGTCCATCGTCAGCCGGTAGCGCGTGCCGTTGACCGTGGCGACGGTGCTGTCGCTGCCGGCGAACCAGGGCCTGCCCGCATGGACGGCGTCCATCGGCGCGCTGTCGATCACCCGGCCGTAACTCGTCAGCAGCGCGAGCCGCCCATCCTCGATGAGGACCCGGCCGGCCTTGGTCAGTGAGCGGGGCCACCGCTCGATCCGTACACCCGTCGCGTTGAAATCCGGTTCCTGCAAGACCCCTGCCCCCTTCGTACGAGCCGTACGAGCTGCCGCACCCAGTCTGCCCAGCCGGTCGCGGCGACGCCAGGGTGCATTCCGACACCTTGCCACAAGGAGTTCCTATGAAACCCCAAAGTGAACGTTTGTACAGGTGAGGGGCTTATGGTGCAGTGGGGAGGGGGCGGCAAGGCGCGAGCAGGCAAGGAGCGGGGCGCATGAGCACATACGAGGCGATGGCCACGATCGACGTGGACCGGAGCGACCCCGAGTACCGGGCGTGGCTGAAGGACGCCGTCCGGAAGGTGCAGGCCGATGCCAACAGATCGGCCGACACGCATCTGCTGCGGTTCCCGCTGCCGGATGACTGGGGCATCGACCTCTATCTCAAGGACGAGTCCACCCATCCCACCGGGAGCCTGAAGCACCGGCTCGCCCGCTCGCTGTTCCTGTACGGGCTGTGCAACGGCTGGATCCGGCCGGACCGACCTGTCATCGAGGCCTCCAGCGGTTCGACCGCCGTGTCGGAGGCCTACTTCGCGAAGCTGGTCGGCGTCCCCTTCATCGCGGTCATGCCGCGTACCACCAGCGCCGAGAAATGCCGTCTCATCGAATTCCACGGCGGACAGTGCCACTTCGTGGACGACCCGAGAAAGGTCTACGAGGAGTCGGCGGCGCTCGCGGTCCAGTGCGGCGGCCACTACATGGACCAGTTCACCTATGCCGAGCGTGCCACCGACTGGCGCGGAAACAACAACATCGCGGAGTCGATCTACCAGCAGTTGAGGCGGGAACGCTATCCGGAGCCCGCCTGGATCGTCGCCACCGCCGGCACGGGCGGCACGTCGGCGACCATCGCCCGTTACGTCCACTACATGCAGTACGACACCCGGGTCTGTGTGCCCGATCCGGAGAACTCCTGCTTCTTCGACGGCTGGACGAGGGGCGACGCGCTGGCGAGCAGCGACTGCGGCTCGCGTATCGAGGGCATCGGGCGCCCCCGAATGGAGCCGAGCTTCGTCCCCGGCGCCATCGACCGGATGATGAAGGTGCCGGACGCGGCCACGGTCGCTGCCGTCCGCGCCTTGGAACGGGCCATCGGACGCAAGGCCGGCGGCTCCACCGGCACCGGGCTGTGGAGCGCACTGAAGATCGTCGCGGAGATGCTCGCCGCAGGGCGCAAAGGCAGTGTGGTCACCCTGATCTGCGATCCCGGTGACCGCTACCTGGACAAGTACTACTCGGACGAATGGTTGGCCGGACAGGGCCTTGACATCGCCCCGTACGCCGAGGCGATCGACCGCTTCCTCACCACCGGTGCCTGGCCGGACCGAGCGTCAGCCGACTGAGTTTCAGCCCGCGTTCAGCCCGCTTGCTCGGAAGCGAGGCGGCGCTCCAGCCTGCGCACCGCGTCCCGGAACGAATGGCCCACGCCCGGCTTCGCCAGCCGGATCCCGACCCGCAGCGGCCCGGGTCCGTCGACCGCCATCGTCCACCGGACCCGCGTCCCGGATCCGGAGGGCGTGAGCCGCCATTCCTCCAACATGGCCCGGACACCGGGCAGATTGGTCTCGTCGATCCGATACGCGTACCGGACCGCCGGGTCCGACGCCATGATGGTCTCCTGGAAGCGGACACCGCCCCGCAGCGCGACATCACGGCCCGCGCCTTCCCGGGTCGGCTTCGCCCAGGCGACAGACCTGAACCAGCCCGGCCACCCCTCGACATCCTCGGCGAGCGCCCGGTAGACCTCGGAGGGAGTGGCGGCGACGTCGGCGGTGAAGACGAGGCGCAGGGGAGCGGACTCTACGAAGTCGAGCTTCACGGCATTCAGCCTGCGTGGCATCGGACCGTACCTCCGGGGTCGGGTCGCGGGTGGTCGGGCGTGGCGTTGCGGCAGGTCGCGCACGGGCCGGGACACCATAGCCGTCCGAGCGTCGAAGCGGCACTGCGGGCGCCCAGCAGGCGGGTGAGGAGTGCGCAGCGCAGCACTACTGGCGTGCCGTCAGCAAGCCGTCCACCACCCTGCCGAACAGCCTGCGGGCCGTACCCGCCACCGCCGGGTCCAGGGCACGCGGTACTCCCCGCAGCCGGAGCTCCTCTTCCCAGACCACCCGGGACCCTTCCGGTGTCGTCAGGACCTCGATCTCCGCCCAGCCCATGACCGTCCGGCCGCGCTTCTCGAGGCGACAACGGCCAGAGAGCTCCGGGGCCGGCGGCTGCCAGCGCACGATCTCCATCGTGTCGTCGAAAGTCCAGCGGCCCAGGCCGGTGCGGGCGACGAAGCGCGTGCCGGTGCCCGGTGGACCCGGGGTCAGGACCGCGACGCGGGTCAGTGGCACATGCGCGGCGTGCGCGGGCCATTCGGTCAGGCGCCGCCAGGTCTCGGCCGGCGGGAGCGACGTCGTACGGACGACGCGGAACAAAGCCATGGACCAGTCTCCAGTGATCGTCCGATCGTCCTGGCGACGGGAGCTCGGCCGCACCGCGAGCAGCGCGTCCGATCACCGCACACCAGGGAGCACGGCACCCTTTGCCGAGCTTTCCATCCTGTCACGGTCCGGCGGCACTCGTACGGGGGAGATTCCCGGAGAGACCGGCGCGATCGGGCCGCGAGGCGTGACTCTGGTCAGGCTGTCGATCCTTACCGGTGGAAGGGAGCCGCGGACGTGTCTGCTGCCGACCCGGCGTACGACCATGCGTGCGACCCGGCGTACGAACCGGCCCGGGAACCGGTGGCGCCGTCCGAAGTCGCGGGCGGCGGTGCCGCCCTGGAGCTCCTGGTACACGGTGTCGGTGGCGCCACCCCGCAGGACATGCTCGCCGCCCCCGTCACCGTGAGGATCACCGGCGACGCGACCGCGGCCGTGTACCGGCGCCCCGAGGACGCAGACGCCGAGCAGCATCCCGAGCGGTACGCGCACGGCCCGGTACCCGAGGCGTACTGCTGGGCCAACCTCACCTCGGGCAATGGCGCCCGTGCCCTGTGGCTGCTGCTCCTGCCCTTCATGGTGGTCAACCTCGCGCACTGGATGCGCCCGACCACCAAGGGCCCGTCGGCAGCGGTCAGATGCTACGGAATGCTGGTGCGGCTCGTGGCGCTGAGCCTCACCGCGCTGCTCACCGCTGCGAGTTGCGAGGTCGCGCTCGATCTGACGGCCTGGCAGTGCGCCGGCGCGGCAGCCTGCTCCGCCGGGCGGGCCTGGCTCGGATTCGTCTCCGCTGCGGGGGACGGCTGGTGGTCGCAACCGGGCCGGCGCCTGTCGCTCGCGGCACTCGTGCCCGCTGCGCTGGTGGGCCTGCTCTGGTACCTGTCCAACCGCACCTGGAGCGCGTACGAGTCGCAACGGCCCCCCGCCACCGAAGCCGCGCAGGGCACCCGGGCCACCCGTGTCACCGTTGCCGCCGCCGTGGGCGGGCAGGCGGACACCCGTCCCGCACTCGGGCGGCCCGGCTTCTGGTACGGCCGCCGCATCGTCGCCCGATTGCGTGCGGCGCACACCGCGGCCGGATTCCTCATCGTCGCCGCGGCGGTCGCCGGGGCAGCCGCACGCCATGACAGGGGAGCGGATGTCCCCGCCCTCGACCTCGCAGGCCGATCCCTGGAAACGGTGCTCGTTCTCGCCGGGACCTTCGTCGTCGCCGTCGTGTTCCGCCGCGGACACAGCGACTCGCTCATCGACCACCGCGTCGACCGCGCCGTCGTCAACTGGCTGCCCGGTGTCTCCCTCTTCCTGCTGGCCCTCGCCATGCTCTACGCGTCCTGGTCCCGCCCCGGCTGGGCCTCCCACGGCACGCTTCCCGGCGAGGAGGCCTTCCGGATACTCACCCTCGCCCAGGGCGCCCTGATCGTTGCCCTGGCCGTCACCGCGCACCTCCTGCACCGGCGCGCCTCCCATCCCCGCACCGCCCTGCGCGGTCTGGGCGGACCCGCGGTCGCGCTGCTGGCCTGCGCTCTCGGCGGGGTCATGACCGGCGGTGTCGCCCAGCGTGTCGCCGACTGGCTGGACGGCCCCGGCACACCGGGCATGGGGCACGGTCCCATCAGCGGCCCGCCCGTGCTGCTGAGTTGGCAGGCGTCGGTCATCCCCGTGCTGCTGTTCCTGTTGCTCGTCCCACTGGCGGTATTCGCCGCGAGGACCTGGCGCACCGCCCGCTCACTGACCGAGGCGGTCGAGCGGGACTATCCGCAGGAGCGGCCCGACGCGGTCCGCACCCGGCGGATCGCCGCCACCCGGGCGACGGCGGCGCTCACCGACGCCATCCCGGTCGTCGTCGGCGTCCTGTGCACCGCCACCCTGCTGCTCGGCGGCGGCGCGGTGGCCGGGTCGTGGGCGACCGGCGCGGTCCCGGGCGAAGCCTTCGAACGGGCCCATCCACTGGTGGAAGCCGTCGCCGACGCAGCGCAGACCCTGGGTTCGCTGCTGGTCGGGCTCGGCTTCGTCCTGCTTGTCACCTGGGGCCGACGCGCCTACCGGGACGCGGCGGCCCGGCGCACCATCGGCATCCTGTGGGACGTCGGCACCTTCTGGCCCCGTGCCGCCCATCCCTTCGCCCCGCCCTGCTATGCCGAGCGCGCCGTGCCGGACCTGACCTGGCGCATGGCCTCCTGGACCGGCAGCACCGGCGGACGTCTCGTCATCTCCGGCCACTCGCAGGGCAGCGTGCTCGCCGCCGCCGCGGTCTGGCAACTGCCCGCGGCCACCCGCCGCCGAGTGGCTCTGCTGACGTACGGCTCACCGCTGGAACGCCTCTACGGGCGCTGGTTTCCCGCGTACTTCGGCCCCGCGCCGTTGGGCACACTTCACCGGGAACTGCACTGCTGGCGCAATCTGTGGCGTCACACGGACCCGATCGGCGGACCGCTGCGGCTCCCACCCGAAGAGGGTAAGCCGACCGTGGACCGTCCCGCGCTCAGGGACCCCGTCGTCTACGGGCGCACCGACAGCCACCCCTTGCCGGAACCGGTACTCGGCCATTCCGACTACCAGGCAGACCCCGCCTTCGCCGAGGAGCGCAAGGGGCTGCTCCACCGGCTGCCGCCCGCGCTTCCGGCCCAGCGCACCCCGTCACGAACCGGGCGAGTCGAGAGTCAGGGATGAGCGGCGGCGTTGTGCCAGTCGATCACCATCGAGTGCTCAGCGCGGCAGCCCCTCAGCCGCCCATGATCCCGCTCAGGGAAGCTCGGGCAGGTCATCGGGCACCAGCAGCGTCAGATCGTCGGTGCTCACCTCGGCGAGTCCGGCGACCCGCCCCGCATGCCGTTCCACCATGGACTCGAAGGTCTGGCGCGCGGTACGGCCGTTGCCGAACGCGGCGCCCTTCGGCAGCGCCGTGAAGTACTTCAGCAGGGCCTCGTCAGTGCCGTCCGCCAGGCGGTACTCGTGTTCCTCGGCCTGCTGTTCCACGATCCGCAGCAACTCGTCGGGCACGTAGTCGCTGAAGGTGATGGTTCGTGAGAAGCGCGACGCCACACCCGGGTTGACGGTCAGGAAGCGCTCCATCTCTGCTGTGTACCCGGCGACGATGACGACCACGGCGTCCCGGTGGTCCTCCATCAACTTCACCAGGGTGTCTATGGCCTCCCGCCCGAAGTCCCGCCCGGAGTCCTCCGGCGACAGCGCGTACGCCTCATCGATGAACAGCACCCCGCCCCGTGCCCGGTCGAACGCCTCCTGGGTACGTATCGCCGTCGAGCCGATGTGCTCACCGACCAGATCCACCCGGGACACCTCGACAAGGTGCCCCCGCTCCAGTACGCCCAGCGATGCGAGGATCTCGCCGTAGAGCCGCGCCACCGTGGTCTTGCCGGTGCCCGGGGAGCCGGTGAAGACCAGATGGCGCCGCACCGACGCGGCCTTGAGCCCCGCCTCCTGGCGCCGCCGGCCCACCTCGATCATGTTGGTGAGGGTACGGACCTCCCGCTTGACGCTGTCCAGACCGACCAGGCCGTCCAGCGCGCTCAGCACATCGTCCGGGGTGCGGATCGGAGCCGACCGCGCATCGCCGGACACGGCGGGTTCCGGTACCGGCGCGGTCGAGGGTGGCGTGGTGAACTCACCCAGCAACAGGCCGGGGGAGCGCTGTGCCTGAGCCCCGGCGGTCGCCACCGCCGGGGCGGGAGCCGCCGCGCGCACTCCGCTGGTGTCACTGGTGCAGTCCTCGGAGGTCACACCCTCCCCGGGGAATTCGTAACCCCCTCGCGCGCAGCGCTCGGTGCGGCAGCGCGACAGCACTGTGCGGCAGCCGTCGGTCACATGGAAGCCGTAGCCCCCACTGTCCGTCACCCGGCAGCCGTGGAAGGTTCCGCGGCCCTCCGCCGACACGTAGAAACCGGCCTCCGCCGGGGAGGTCACCGTGCAGCGCTCGATCGAGGGATCGGCGCCCTTGGTGACGATCACCCCCGTCTGGGCCTTGTCGATGGTGCAGTTGCTCAGCGTGCCCCCGCTGCCGTGGTCGCGGAACCACGCTCCGGTCGACGCGTCCCGGATACGGCAGTCGTCGAGTTGGGCCGCGGCCCCGTCGCTGACCGAAACCGCCGTGTTCCGTACCTGCGACAGATCGCTGTCGACCACATCGGCCCGGGAACCGCGGTCGAGCACGAAGAGCGCGTCCGGCACGTCGTGCACTCGGCAGGAGTCCAGCACCGCGGTGGCCCCGTCACTGACCCACACGGCCGGGTAGTCGCCCGTACTGTCGTGGATCTCGCACTGGTTGGCGTCCACCCGGGTCCCCGGATCCCACACCGAAAGGCCGTTGCGCCCGAATCGCCGCACGGTCGAGCGGGTGAGTGTGAGCACCGAACGCGAGCGCAGGTCCACTGCGTTCTCGGGGATGTCATGGATGTCGCAGTCGGAGAGGGTGAGCACCGCATCCGTGTCGAGGGTGACACCGTCGGCGGTGGTGCGGTGCACGGTGGACTCGGTGAGATGCGCCGTGGCGCGCGAGGCGATCTGCACACCGGTGCCCTTGATCTCGTACACCTCGCAGCCGAGCGCCTCCAGCGCCGTAGACTCCCCGCTGACACTCATCCCCGCCCCCGACGCGTGGTGCACCTGGCAGCGTTCCAGCCGGGGATGAGCCCCGCCGTGCACGGTGACCCCGGACTGCCCCGCCGCGACGACCTCGCACTCCTCGAACACGCCACCCGCGCCGTCGAGTACGGCGATGCCCACGCCCGCGGGGTTGTCGACCGTACAACGGCGTACGGTCGGCCTGGCGGCGCCGCGCACCTCGATTCCCGCCGCCGAGCGCGTGACGATCCGCAGATCCGCCAACTCCGGTGTGCCGTCCTCCACCAGCAGTGCGGGCGCCGCGGTGTCCTGGCCCTCGACATGCAAGTCCCGCAGGGTCGCTGAGGCCCGTATGGTCAGCGGCACCCCTTCGGAGGGCGCGATCCGCACCGATCCGGCTGCGGATCCGTCGGGCCCGCGCAGGGTCACGGCACACCGCACCACGAGGTTCTCCCGGTAGGTACCCGGGGAGACGGTGAGGACGTCGCCGTCACCGGCGGCCTCCAGGGCGGCGGCGAGGGAAGCGTACTCGCCCGTGCGGCGCCGCCACCGCGATGTGCCGGTGTGCGTCACCTGGACCGTGCCCTGTGCCATGGTGCTGCCTTGCCCCCACCTCGTCGTCCAGCCGCCGTGCTTGTGCGGTGCGCGGCGTCGGTCCACCGTAGCGTGGCGCGGGCGCGCCGGTGGACCGGTCGGCCGGACGCGTGGTCTCGGGTGAGCGCCGATGCGCCACGGGGCGGACAGAATGTCCGGAACCGCAGCCGCACCCGTGCCCGGAGCCGCACCCGTGCCCCGAGCCGCAGCCGCACCCGTGCCCGGCACCAACGAGCGGTACCGCCCGGCCGCTTCGTGCGCGGGGTCCGTCGCGGGCTTCGCTCAGTCGATGATCCGCACCGCGTCGCCGACCCGGACCACCCCCGCGGTCTCCGGCACCAGGTTCTGTCCGAAGACCAGCCGGTCCCCGATGCGCCGGTGCCGGGCCAGGGTCCGCAGCGGTTCCCTGCCGCGCAGTGCCGTGGACTGGTCCGTGGTCGTCACGACGCACCGGCCGCAGGGTTTGGCCACCCGGAAGCGGACCTCGCCGACCTGGATCCTCCGCCACCGGTCCTCGGCCCAGGGCTCTGCGCCCTCCACGACCAGATTGGGCCGGAACCGGTTCATCGGCAGCGGGCCCTCATCCGGATCGCCTCCCTCGGCGATCAGCCCGTTCAGCGCGTCGAGCGACGACCGTGTGGTCAGCAGCAGCGGGAACCCGTCCGCGAACGAGACCGTCTCGCCAGGCCGGGCGTAGGCCGCGTCCACCGGTCTGCGCCGGGCGGGATCGTCCAGATGCACCAGCCGAACCGGTGCGCCGACATAGGCCCCGAACCAGTCGTCGGACGCGGTGCCCACCGGCACCGCCTCCACCTTCTCCCCGAAAAGCTCCACGACGACTGTGCACCCCGGCTCGGGCACCGCCACGGTCAGCGGCTCCTGCCCGGGCGCGGTCAGCTGGATCCCACCCTCGTCGGCGGGCACTGCGGACGCCAGCGCGAGCCGGGCTTGTTGACGCTGGGTCACCGCCAGGCCCGTGGCATCCACGAGCATCCACCGCCGGTCACCGGCCAGACCCCACGGCTCCACGACCGCCGAGTCCGGAGCGAATCCGCCGCAGGACTTGACGGGATGGACATGGACGGAGCGAAGCACGAGACCAGTCATACGGCCATCCTGTCAGAGGGTTGCCGTGCCGACGCTTCCGTGGGTGACGCCCCGGTGGGAAACGATCTAGTATCCGCCGCCTTGGTAGGGGCGGTTGTACGGGTCGTCGTAGGGCGCCGGGGTCGGTATCGGGCGCGGCGCCGCCGGGCGCATCGCCTCGTAGCCGGTCGCCACCGGGCGGGGTGGCTGCTGGGGCTGGACACCCGGGTAGCCGCGCGGGACACCGGCCTGCTGGGGGATGTACGGCGCCTGGGCCTGTTGCAGCGGAACGGGCTGCGACATCGGCTGCGGGTAGCCGTACGACGGTGCGGGCTGGGACGGAGCCGCCGGGAGCGCGGGCAGGGCCGCGGGCAGCGCCGGCATGTAGCCGCCGCCGATGGAGCCGACCGAGTCGTAGGCGGCGGGCACTCGGATCGGGGCGATCTGAGGCGTGCCCCGCTCGGCGACAAGGGAGTCGTAGATCGGGGTGTCGGCGAACGGCGGCACGGAGTAGTAGCCGCCACCGTAGGTGGAGCGGGGGGAGGTCATGGCACATAAGTTAAGCCCACGATGTGCTTTTGGGGAGTCCGGTAAGAGGGTTGTTTGACGTGTTACCGGTGGCGGGTGATCCCCAATGCGAGCGAAGTGGGGAAAATCGGTCGCTCCAAGGCATCTGGATCATGTAAAGGGCGAGCTGGGAGCGGGTTGTTCACGGGTCGCGAACGTGTACGGATGGGGTGCGGCGCTACGTTGGTCCTACCGATTCGACCGGGTGTCAGGACCCGTGATGGGGGCGAGGATGTCCATGCTCAAAGGGGCGAATGTCCCCGTGCCCGCGAAGGCCGTACAGGTGGAGCTGGGGTGGCGTTCGGGCCGCGGCGTGCCCGATGTCGACGCCTCTGCTCTGCTGCTCGCCTCCGGGTCGGGAAAGGTCCGGTCCGACGCGGACTTCGTCTTCTACAACCAGCCGGAGCACGCCTCGGGAGCGGTCCGCCACGAGGGCAAGCGTACCCAGGGTTCCGCGACCACCGATCGCATCGCCGTCGACCTCGGGCGCGTCGAGCCGTCCGTCGAGCGGATCGTCCTTGCGGCGTCGGCGGACGGCGGCAGCTTCGGGCAGGTGCCGGGAATGTACGTCCGGGTTCTCGACGCGGCGGGCGGGGCGGAGATCGCCCGCTACGAGAGTGGCGACGCGACGGTCGAGACGGCGTTCATCCTCGGCGAGCTCTACCGGCGCCAGGGCGGGTGGAAGTTCCGCGCGGTGGGCCAGGGGTACCAGAGCGGACTCGAGGGACTCGCCGTCGACTTCGGCATCACGGTCGACGAGCCCCAGCAGCCGGCGTCCGCGCGCTCCGCCCCTGTCGCTCCGGCCCCCGCCGCTTCCGCTCCTTCCACCCCCGCATCCCTCGCCGCGGGGCCCCAGGGTGCCCCGGCGCCCGTGCGGCTCAGCAAGATCACCTTGACCAAGGAAGCGCCGTCCGTCTCGCTGACCAAGCAGGGCGGGACATCCGGCGCCATGCGCGTCAACCTCAACTGGCAGGTCCGCAAGCAGTTCGCGGGCTGGGGATCCAAGCTCGGCCGGGCCGTGGCCATGCACGCCGACCTCGATCTCGACCTGTGCGCGCTGTTCGAACTCACCGACGGCCGCAAGGGTGTCGTGCAGGCTCTCGGCAACGCCTTCGGAGCCCTCCACCAGCCCCCGTACATCCACCTCGACGGCGACGACCGCACCGGCTCTCTGGCCGAGGGTGAGAACCTCACCGTCAATCTCGACCACAAGGACAAACTCAGCCGCGTCGTCATCTTCGTCGCCATCTACTCCGGCGCCCGCAGCTTTGCCGACCTGCACGCCACCGTCACCCTCCGGCCGGAGAACGGTGCACCGATCGAGTTCTCGCTGGACGAGTGCACCGTGCCGTCGACGGTCTGCGCCCTCGTGCTCCTCACCAACCGGGACGGCGACCTGATCGTGCAGCGCGAGGCGCGCTATCTGGTTCCCGAGCGCGGTGTCAGCCCGCAACGCACCATCGACCAGGCCTACGGCTGGGGCATGAACTGGACACCCGGCAGGAAGTGAGCCCGCTCGGCGACAGCCCGCTCAGCGGTCCTGCGCGGCCTCGGGGCGCGTGTATGTGCGCCCCTTCCAGGCCGCTCCACGCCCCCGGTAGTGCCGCATCGCCGAGTCCACCGTCATCAGCAGGTAGAGCAGTGCCGTGAGCGGAAGCAGCGGAGCCAGCCACAGCGACTGCCGGTAGTAGCGCAGCATCGGCATGTACGTCCCGGCCATCAGCGCCCACGCGGCGAGCCCCGCCCATCCCGCGACAGCCGCAACGGTGCCTCCTGCCGCGTACATCCCCGCGAACGCCGCCACCGGCGGCACCAGGTACACCACCACGAGCCCGGCCGCCGTCCCCGCGAGCAGCAGCGGACTGTGCCGAAGCTGGGCGTAGGCGCTGCGCGAGACCATCCGCCACAGATCCGCCAGTCGTGGATAGGGGCGGATGCTGTCCACCCGCTCGGCGAGCCCCAGCCACACCCGCCCCCCGGCCCGCCGCACAGCGCGCGCCACCGCGACATCGTCGATCACCGACTGCCTGACCGACTCCGGGATTCCGGCCCGGACCGCCGTCGCGGTCCGCAGTAGCACGCAGCCGCCCGCTGCGGCCGTGGCCCGCGCCCGCCGCCCGGGCTTGCGGCGATTGATCCAGCGGAACGGATAGAGCTGTGCGAAGAAGTAGACGAAGGCAGGGACCACCAGCCGCTCCCAAAGGGTGGCCACCCGCAGCCGCGCCATCTGCGAGACCAGATCGATGCCATGCGCACGGGCGGCGGCGACCAGCTCCGACAGACTGTCCGGCTCATGCGCGATATCGGCGTCCGTGAGCAGCAGGTACTCGGGGTCCTCGCTCAGCGCGAGCGCGATGCCGTGCCGTAGCGACCAGAGCTTGCCCGTCCAACCGGCGTCCGGTTCACCCGGTGACGCCACGGTGAGCGGCAGCCCGCCGTAGCGCGCCGACAACTCGCGGGCCAGGGCGCCCGTGCCGTCCGTACTGCCGTCGTCCACGAGAATCACCTCGGCCTGACCCGGATACGCCTGACGCAGCAGCGAGGGCAGGCTCTCCGGAAGTACGGCGGCTTCGTCCCGTGCCGGTACGACAATCACCACCGTCGGCCAGTCGTCATAAACGCCCGGTGCCGCGTCGCACCGTGGCAGCCGTTGATCCGTACGCCAGAAGAACCCCCGGCCCAGCAGCAGCCACAGCCATACGCCCAGGGAAATCACGGCGATCCACGCGAGGGTGCCCATTCGTCGCAGTCTGCCCCACACCGGCCAGGCCGCAAGGGGCGTCGGCTAGGGTGACCGGGTGAAGATCGCACTCATGGACTCCGGGATCGGCCTGCTCGCGGCCGCCGCCGCGGTACGCAGGCTGCGACCCGAGGCGGAGCTGGTGCTCTCCTGCGATCCGGACGGGATGCCCTGGGGGCCTCGCACCCCGGAGGACCTGACCGCACGCGCGCTCACCGTGGCACGTGCCGCGGCGGCACACCGCCCGGACGCGCTGATCGTCGCCTGCAACACGGCGAGCGTGCACGCGCTGCCCGCGCTGCGCGCGGCCCTGGAGCCCGGCGTGCCCGTGATCGGCACGGTGCCCGCCATCAAGCCCGCAGCCGCAGGCGGCGGGCGAGTCGCCATCTGGGCCACCCCCGCCACCACCGGCAGCGCCTACCAGCGGGGGCTGATCAGCGACTTCGCCGACGGGGCCGAGGTCACCGAAGTGCCCTGCCCTGGGCTCGCGGACGCCGTCGAGCAGGCCGACGAGGACGCCATCGACCGCACCGTCGCCGCGGCCGCCGCACTCACTCCGATGGACGTACGGGCCGTCGTTCTCGGCTGCACCCACTATGAACTGGTCGCCGAACGCATCCGCGCCGCCGTCGGCAAGGGCCGCCCCGGCGGACTCCCGCCGCTGGTCCTGCACGGTTCGGCCGGTGCCGTCGCGGCGCAGGCACTACGCCGCGCCGGCACCCGGCCGGCCGGCGCAACGGCACCGAGTACCGGCCTGACCGTGCTGCTGAGCGGGCGCGTCGGAGTCCTGCCGCGACCTGCGATGGCCTACGCCGAAGGGCGGCTCCTCGCCGCCGCGGACACGGTGAATCCGGTCACCCCGGTCCGCTGAACCCCCCGGCGAGACCCGCTGGCACCACCGCGAGAGACCCCCGCTGAACCACCGCGTGAGACCCGCTCGGTCCCGCCTGCGTGACCTTGGTGACCCGTGCCGCCGGAGCGGAACGTGAGTACGCTGCTACGCATGACGGACCACCCCGGCGTTGAGGGGCAGGCCGCTCAGGCGCCGCCCCCGATCTGGACCGGCCGCGCGACCAACCGCATCCAGTGGGCGCTGGCGGCGGTCGGCGCCGGATGCATGGCGCTCGGCATCGAACTCGCTGTCGACGCCCCCTGGACCTCAGGCCTCCTCCCTCTGCTGATGTCGGTGATCGGCTGTGTCGCCGCCGGGCTGCTGGTGCTGTTCGGCACTCTCGCCTTCGTCCATGTGGCGGTCACGGTCGACCGCGACTGTGTGGAGGTGCGCTGCGGTCCCATGGGTCTGCCGCGGCGGAAGATCCCCCTGGAGTCCGTGGTGGGAGCCGAGTACGTCCCTCGGGTCTGCCCGCGACAGTGGGGCGGCTGGGGCTACCGCTGGCGTCCCGAGCAGGGCACGGCGGTGATCGTCCGCCGAGGTGAGGGCATCGCCCTCAGACTCGGCGACGGCCGGACGTTCACCGTGACCGTCGACGACGCCGAAACCGCCGTCCGGGTGATCCGTGACAGACTGCGGCTGACCTCGAAAGGCACCGCTGCGGAGATGTGACGTGCACGAGCTGGCCTACGACGACATCGCATCCGCCAAGACGCGAGTGACCGGGTACGTCCGGCCAGTCACGGTCGCCCCGGTCGAACCGGGGCCGGGTGAGAAGCACCAGGTCTGGCTGGCGCTGGAATACATGCAGCACACCGGGTCGTTCAAGGCCCGCGGCGCGCGGAACTTCATCCAGGCCCACCGTGACGCCGGTACCTTCCCGGACGCGGGGGTGACCATCGCATCCGGGGGCAACGCCGGGCTGGCCTGCGCCTGGGCCGCCCAGCAGCAGGGCGTTCCGGCCACCGTGTTCCTGCCCGCCGGAGCGCCGCCGGTGAAGGTCGCCAGGCTGCGCCGCCTCGGCGCCGATGTACGCCTCGTCGGTGCCGAGTACGCGGAGGCCCTCGCCGCCTGCGAGGACTTCACGGCGGCCACCGGAGCGCTCGCCAGCCACGCCTACGACCACCCGCTGATCGCCGCGGGCGCGGGCACGCTGCTCGACGAGATCAGGGCGCACGTCCCGGGCCTGGACACCGTGGTGGTGGCGGTCGGCGGCGGCGGGCTCTTCGCCGGGGTCGCCACCGCCGCCGAGCGGCACGGCATCCGCACGGTGGCGGCCGAGCCTGCCGGGTGCCGGGCGCTGAACGCCGGGCTTGAGGCGGGCCGTCCCGTCGATGTCGGCGTGGACTCCGTGGCGGCGGACTCCCTCGGTGCCCGCAGAGCCTCCTCGATGGCCCTCGCGGTCGCGCAGCGCGAGCACGCCCGCTCCGTGCTCGCCGCCGACGAGGAGATCGTCGAGGCGCGCAGGGAGCTGTGGGATCAGCGCCGGGTCGCGGTCGAGCACGGCGCCGCGACCGCGCTCGCGGCGCTCACGAGCCGTGACGGCTACCGTCCGGATGACGGTGAACGGGTGTGCGTGGTCCTCTGCGGTGCGAACACCGACCCTTCGGACCTCGTCTGAAGCGGGCCGTGCCCCGGATCCGAGCCGTCCCACCCGGTGAGGCGCGGGCCACGGGGCGGACCCACGCCCGACGACTCAACGAGGCTGCGGCATCCGCGGCAGCGCTGTCGCCAGGCCGACCGCGCGGCGTACGCGGCGCAGCAGGCCGCGCCGGTCGCCAGGACCAGGAGCGCGGCCGCCGCACCGGTCCGACCGGGCGGGCTGGGGCCATGGCCGTGACGCCCGGGGCCATGCCGTAGCGCGATGCCGGCGCGAGAGCGACGCCGCCGCGCCCACGTCTGCCGACACTGCCATGTGCGTGAGACCCCCGTCCCCGGCCCCCGATGTGCATACCCCGCAGGCCGACCTCAGGTCGCCTCCGGGCGCGTCTGGATCGGGGCTGGCGCACGCCGTAGCCGGAGACCCCCGGCTCAGGAAGCCATCGCCGAGCCGGGCCGGACTTCCTCGATGCCGCCGAAAACGTAGACTCCGGCAGGTGAGCGCCACCGTGACCCCCACCGAGCCCCAGCCTCAGGACCCCCAGCCCGAGCCCGCAGCCGCAAGCCTGGTTCAGCGGCTGTCGGGCCGGTTCGCAAGGCCGGTCGCCGCCGCGCTGTCCGGCGTCCTGCTGTTCCTGAGCTTCCCGCCCCGGCCGCTGTGGTGGCTGGCCCTGCCCGGCTTCGCGCTGCTCGCCTGGTGCCTGCACGGGCGCCGTCCGCGCGCGGGGTTCGGTCTCGGATACCTCGCGGGTCTGGGCTTCCTGCTGCCCCTCCTGATCTGGACCGGCGAGGAGGTGGGGGCACTGCCGTGGGTGGCGCTCGCGGCGGTCGAAGCGCTCTTCGTCGCCGTGACCGGACTGGGTGTCGCCGTCGTGTCCCGGCTGCCGTGGTGGCCGGTGTGGGGCGCCGCTGTCTGGGTGCTGGGCGAGGGCGTACGCGCCCGGGTGCCGTTCGGCGGTTTCCCCTGGGGCAAGATCGCGTTCGGGCAGGCCGAGGGGTGGTTCCTGCCGCTGGCGGCGGTGGGCGGTACCCCTGTGCTGGGTTTCGCGGTGGTGCTGTGCGGCTTCGGCCTGTACGAGTGCGTGCGTCAGGCCCGCCGCTACCGGTGGACCGGTGAGTTCGGGCGCGGGCCGGTCGCCGCCGCGGCGCTCAGTGTGCTCGTGCCCGTCTCCGGGGCGTTCGCCGCGCTGCCCCTCGTCGACGGTTCGGCCGAGGACGGTACCGCCACCGTCGCCGCGATCCAGGGCAATGTGCCCCGCCTCGGACTCGACTTCAACTCCCAGCGCAGGGCGGTCCTGGACAACCACGCCCGCCGTACCGAGCAGCTCGCCGACGATGTCGCGGCAGGCAAGGTGGCCAAGCCCGACCTGGTGCTGTGGCCGGAGAACTCCTCCGACCTCGATCCGTACCGCAACGACGACGCTCGCCGGGTGATCGACCGTGCGGTGCGCCGGATCGGTGTGCCCACGGTGATCGGCGCCGTCCTCACCCCGGACACGGGCAAGCTCCGCAACACCCTGATCGAATGGGATCCCGAGCTCGGCCCCGTCGACACCTACGACAAGCGGCATGTGCAGCCCTTCGGCGAGTACATCCCGATGCGTTCCTTCGTCCGGCTGTTCAGCGCTGACGTCGACCGCGTCAGCCGGGACTTCGGCCCTGGCAGCGAGGTGGGCGTCTTCGACCTCGCCGGCACCAAGGTGGGCCTCGCCACCTGCTACGAGGCGGCTTTCGACTGGGCGGTCCGCGACACCGTGACCCACCACGCCCAGCTGATCTCGGTGCCCAGCAACAACGCCACGTTCGGCCGGAGCGAGATGACCTACCAGCAGCTGGCGATGTCCCAGGTGAGGGCCGTCGAGCACAGCCGGGCCGTCGTGGTCCCGGTGACCAGTGGTGTCAGCGCGGTGATCAACCCGGACGGGAAGATCGTCCAGCAGACGGAGATGTTCACCCCGGACGCCCTGGTCGCGGAGGTCCCGCTGCGCTCCTCGCTCACCCCCGCCACTCGTATGGGCACGCTCCCCGAGGGGCTTATCGCCGCGCTCGCGGTGGGCGCGCTCGGCCGGGTCGCGTACGCGCGTCGCCGGGGCACGTCCTCGTCCGTGTCCTGAAAGCGGCTCCGAGCCTCAGCGCATAGGGTCGGGCCATGGGCACGCCTGACTTCATCAGACGGATCCGGGCCAGCGTCGGTACCCAGCTCCTCTTCCTGCCGGGGGTGAGCGCGGTCGTGCTCGACGACGACGGCCGGGTCCTGCTGGTGAGGCGTGCCGACACCGGTGAGTGGTCGATCATCGGGGGTATTCCCGAGCCGGGAGAGCAGCCGGCCGCGACGGCGATCCGTGAGGTGTACGAGGAGACAGGGGTGCGCTGCGTGGTGGACCGGGTCGTGCTGGTCCAGGCCAAGCGGCCGGTCGTCTACCCCAACGGGGACGAGTGCCAGTTCATGGAGATCTGCCTGCGCTGCCGGGCGGTGGGTGGTGAAGCCAGGGTGAATGACGAGGAGTCGCTCGACGTGGGCTGGTTCCCGGTCGACACGCTCCCGGAGCTTCAGGACTTCGCCGTGTTCCGGATCAGGCAGGCGCTGGGCGATGGCCCCACCTGGTTCGATCCGTCCGACGCAGAGGCGGATCACCGCGTGGGCGGTGTCTGACCGGGACCGCCCTCCTCGGCGGCTGCATCTTCTCGGGCCGGCAGGCGGGCCGCGCGGCGGCGTCGGCCACGGCGACCTGACCCGGCTCCTGTCTCCGGACGGGAAGTCCGCGGCCACGGTGCCGCGCCGGTGGATGCGACACCGAGACCATTCCGCTCCGGCATTGCTGAAGGGCTTTCAGTCGGAGGGCTTTCAGCGCCGTCGGGCGGTGTGCTCCGGTCGTGGCCGCAGCCCGTCGAGGATGATGCCCAGATAGCGGCGCCAGTCGGTGACCCCTGCCTGGACGACATGGCACAGGCCGATGTAGAGCGGTGAGACGTCCGCGACGGTCAGGTCCTCGCGTACCGAACCTTCGGCCTGGGCCCGCTTGAGCACTTTGTCGGTGAGCTCGTTGAGCTCCGTGATCGCCTTCGCGTCGAATGTGCTGCCGCCCACCATCGCCGTGACCGTCTCCGCGTAACCGCGGTCCTGTTCCTGCATGGTTCCGCAGAACTCCAGGGAGCGCGCGAGCCCGTTCCAGGGGTCGGGATCGGGGAGCACCTCGTTTCTGAGGAAATCCAGGGTCTGCTGGAAGCGGTGTGCCACGATCGCTTCCGCCAGTGACTCCTTGGTGGGGAAGTGGCGGTACACCGTCCCGATTCCCACGCCCGCTCTGCGGGCGATATCGCCCATCTGGGCGTCCCGGCCCGACTCCGAGAAGGCGGCCCGTGCCGCGTCGAGGACCTTGAGGCGGTTGCGGGCGGCGTCGGAGCGCAGCCTGCCGCCGCGGGGCGCACGGGAAGGGGGAGGGGTGTTTGACAAGGGGAACCGCGCCTCCGTATCGTCAAAATCCGGAATCGGACGTCCGATTCCGGATACCACTCTAACCCACAGGAGCGTATCCCTCCCATGGCAACGCCTCCCGATTCCGCGTTATCGCCTTCCTCGCTCACACCACCCGACCCCCTTCGCTGGAAGGCGCTCGTCGTACTCGCCGTCGCCCAACTGACGGTCGTGCTGGACGCATCGATCGTGAACGTCGCGCTGCCGTCGATCCAGCGGGACCTGCACTTCGGCGACTCCGACGTCCAGTGGATCGTCAACGCCTACGCCCTCGCCTTCGGCGGCTTCCTGCTCCTGGGAGGAAGGACCGCCGACCTGCTCGGGCGGCGGCGGGTGTTCATGATCGGACTCTGCCTCTTCGCCGTCGCATCGCTGCTCGGCGGACTGGCACCGAGTGCGGGCTGGCTGATCGCCGCCCGTGCGGGCCAGGGCCTCGGCGCCGCGATCATCGCGCCCGCCGCACTCTCCATCGTCACCACGACCTTCACCGAAGGCGCCGAACGCAACAAGGCGCTCGGGATCTGGGGCGCGCTCGCCGGGGCGGGCGGTGCCATCGGCGTACTGCTCGGCGGTGTGCTCACCCAGTGGGCGGGCTGGGAGTGGGTGATGTTCGTCAATGTGCCGATCTGCGTCGGCGCGGCCATCCTCACCCCGCGCCTCGTCCGCGAGAGCCGCGGCCAGGAGCGCACCGGGATCGACTTCGCCGGTGCCGCGCTGGTCACCGGCGGACTCAGCGTGCTGGTCTACGCGCTCGTGGACGCCGAGCGAGCGGGCTGGGGCTCGGGCAGGACCATCGGGTTGCTGACCCTGTCCGCCGTGCTGCTCCTGGTCTTCGGCCTGGTCGAACTACGCATCGTGAAGCACCCGGTGATGCCGTTGCGGATCTTCCGCAACCGCAACCTCTCCAGCGCCAACATGGTCTCCCTGCTGGTGGGCGCCGCGCTGCTGTCGATGTTCTTCTTCATTTCGCTCTACCTCCAGCAGGTGCTCGGATTCTCCGCACTCGAAGCCGGGCTGTCCTACCTGCCGTTCTCGGTGGCGAGCATCCTCGCGGCCGGTGCCGCATCGCAGCTGGTGACGAAGGTCGGGCCCAGGCCCATCCTCCTCACCGGCCTGGTGCTGACCGCGCTGGGACTGCTGCTGTTCACCCGCATCCCGGCCGACGGCACCTTCGCCGGGGACGTGCTGCTGCCATCGGTGGTCGCGGCCCTGGGACTTGGGTTCTCCTTCGTGCCCGTGACGATCGTCGCCGTCTCCGGTGTCACACCCCAGGAGTCCGGACTCGCCTCGGGGCTCATCAACACCACCCAGCAGATCGGCGGCGCACTCGGTCTCGCTGTGCTCTCGTCCGTGGCCAACGCTCGTATCGGCGAGCTTCTCAAGGGCAAGCAGCTCGACGGTCAGACCGTGGCCGGCGCGATGACGGAGGGCTTCCGGCTCGCCTTCGCGGTCGGAGCGGGATTCGCCCTGCTCGGTGTGGTGATCACCCTGCTCGCCGTTCCCAGGACCGACCGCTCGGTGAAGGACGACGTACCGGTCGCGATGGTCTGACGCATCCGAGCAAAGGGGAAGCACGGCACGGGCCCGGCCGCCATCGGCCGGACCCGTGCCGTGCCGGTGCGTCAGTAGGACAGCCCCGGGCAGTAGACGCCCGCCCCGGGCTCGGTGTACGAGCCTCGTACGACCAGCGTCTCCAGCCGGTCAAGGGACATACCCCGGGTGCGCAACGCCCAGCCCAGGACCTCGGGCATCAGCCGGCCCGGGATGCGCAGCCGGGGTGCGGGGCCGTCGGGAGCAGCCCTGCGCATCAGTTCACCGGCTCCTGTGTAGAGGGCGCGTGCCGCGGCATCCGAGACCGCCGTCAGATGGCCCAGATCGGACAGGCCCGTGGTGTATCCGGCGATCGCGCCACTCGTCCGGTCCACGACCACATACGGTCGCGACCAGCCGAAGGCGCGCTTGGCGGCCATATGGATCTCACCGTCCCGGGAATGACCGCTGATCCCGCGGTACAGCTCCTGGCAGGCGGCCACATCGTCCTCGGACATGGCGCGCACCGCGAAGCCCGCCAGGTTCGCGGGGGTGGGCGGCGCGTACCCGGTCACCACGGACAACTGCTCGCACGGTACGAAGCCGAGTGAGGCGTACAGCCGGTACGCCCCGAGGTTGTTGGTCACCTGGACGGCGCGGACCGAGTCACGACCGTGCCGCGCGGCGGCCGCGAGCACCTCGTCCATCAGCAGCCGTCCCACCCCGGCGCCCTGCGCTCCGGTCGCGACACTGAGCGGGCCGAACGCCGCCACTGCCTCGCCCAGCACCAGGAAGTTGGAACCCACCACGGCCCCCGTGCCGTCGACGGCCACAAAGGCGAGGCAGCCCGGGGCCGCGAGGCGGTCACGGAACATCTCCGTCACCGCCTCCACCGACGACCATTCGGGCGTCAGGCCGAGCGAGGCGTTCAGTGTGCCGAAGGCGTCGAAGCAGACACCCGCCATCGCCTCCAGGTCCTCCCATGCCGCCTCCCGCACCTCGATGCCCTCGCCGTCGACGCCGTCGCGCGCGGCACCGCTGCCCGGCTCCGGGAAGTAGCCGACACGGACGAAGAACCCGACGTATTTCTCGAAGAGTTCACGGGTCATCGGCGGGCATTCGATACCGGTACCCGCCAGGAGCTCCCGGGTCCGGGAGGTGTCGACCGACAGATAGTGGTTGCGTCCGCTGTAGATGGTCGACTCGAAGGCGTCGATCATCGGGACCATCGCATTGTCGCGGCCGGCCCGGATTCGCTCGACCCAGGCGTCCCAGCGCAGTTCGTCCAGCCGGTATCCGAGGGACCGCAGCGAGTCTGTCATCTCCGAGAACGGCAGATGTGTCCCGTTCGCGAGATGGTGGTCGCGGCTCGCGGCCCGTTCGTCGCGGGACAGCCTCAGGATCGCCGCGCTCACATGGTCGACGGGAACGAGGTGGAAGATGCCCGCGGGGTCCGCCGGTACGGCGCCGGCCTGCACGATCCCCTTCATGCTCAGCCAGACGAAGTCGTGGGTCTGGCAGAAGCCGTGTTCTGTGTCGCCCGAGATCTCGTCCACCCGGTAGACCGAGACCGGCAGGCCCCGCTCCCTGGCGATACCGATGATCTGCTCCGCCACCAGTTTCGTCTGCCGGTAGCCGGATGACAGCGCCTCGGCCGGTCCCGGTGGATCGGTCACCTTCAGCGCCACTCCCGGGACCGCCTCGGCGGCGAACACGCCCGTGGACGAGACATGGTGGACGGGCACGGTGCGGTGCCGGGCGGCCAGCCGCAGGATCTCCGCGGTACCGGTGACATTGGCATCCTTCAACGCCGCATACGGATAGAGGCCGTTGACGGCCGCCGCGGCGTGGTAGACGGCGTCCACGCCGCGGGCCAGGGTGTCGAAGCGGTCGGGGGCGAGGCCCAGCAGGGGCTGCGCGAGATCGCCGACGACCACCGACAGGCGATCCGTGTCGATGCCGTCCCAGAACGCGTACCACTCCAGGTTCTTCCGCAGCCTCGCACGTGCATCCGCCTCGTCGGTCCCGCGCACCAGGCAGTGCACGGTCGCACGGGTCGTGCGCAGCAGATCGCGCAGCAGATACGCGCCCAGGAACCCGGTCGCACCGGTGAGGAGCACCTCCCGTGGGTCGTCAGCCACCCGGACGACCTCGTCGGCCGGGGTGATGTCCGCCGCCAGCACGACCTCGGCGGCGAAGTCCACCGCGTCCTCGTCCGTACTCGGCGCTGTGGACACGGCGTCCAGGACCTTCGCGAGCAGATGGTCGGCCAGCACGGCCAGGGTCGGATGCTCGAAGACGAGCGTCGGACGCAGACTCACCCCGCAGAAGTCGCTGATCTGGTTGCGCATTTCCACGGCCATGAGGGAGTCGACGCCCAGGTCGAGCAGCGGTACATCGGGGTCGATGTCGTCCGCGCTGTCGTGACCCAGCACCGCCGCGACCCGGGTGGCGATCCGCTCCATCATGTGCAGGAGCTGCTTCTCCTCGTCCAGGTCGGCCAGTACGGCGGCCAGTCGGGCGGCGACCTCGGGGCGCTCACCCGGTTTCAGCACCCGTCCGGACGGGGCCTCTTCACCGGGACCGGAGGCGGGCACCGGAGAGGGGACCGCCGAGGCCGCAGGGACGGCAGACCGGGGCAGCCAATGGCGTTTGCGCTGGAACGCATAGGTCGGCAAGGTGATGTGGCGGGCGCCGGTGCCCTCGAAGAAGGCATCCCAGTCCACCGGCACACCGGCGCTGTGCAGGGCTGCCGCCGCACCCACGGCGGTGGTCGCACCGGGCCGGTCACGCCGGGAGAGCGGCAGCGCGCGGTTGTCGTACGCATCGCCCACGACATGGCGCACCAAACCCGTCAGTACCCCGTCCGGGCCCAACTCGACGAAGGTGTCGACGCCCCGGTCGCGCAGCGTCCGCACCGCATCCGCGAAGCGGACCGGCGAGCGCAGCTGCCGGGTCCAATACCCGGGTGTCAGCAGCTCCGCACCGGCGAGCTCGCCGGTGACCGTGGACACGACGGGTGTGTGCGGCTCTCGGTAGGCGACCGTGCGTGCCACGGCCTCGAACTCCGACAGCACCCCGTCCATACGCGGAGAGTGGAAGGCGTGACTTACCGTCAGTCGCTGGGCCCTGCACCCCCGTTCGGCCAGGATCCGGGCGATCTCCGCGACGTCGTCCGCGTCGCCCGAAACCACCACCGACCGTGGGGCGTTGACCGCGGCGACCCCCGTCCGTGACTCCCGCCCCGCGAGGAGCAGCAGCACCTCCTCCTCGGTGGCCTCGACGGCGACCATGGCGCCCCCTTCGGGCAGCGCCTGCATCAACTCGCCACGGGCGGTGACCAGTCTGGCCGCGTCCGCCAGCGAGAAGACCCCGGCGACATGAGCCGCGGCGAGCTCACCGATGGAGTGGCCGGCTAGAGCGTCAGGCCGCACCCCCCAGGATCGCAGCAGCGCGAACTGTGCCACCTCCAGTGCGAACAAGGCGGGTTGGGCGAAGCCGGTGCGGTGGACACGGCCGTCGTCCGCGGCGTCATCGCGGGCGAGCAGCAACTTCCTCACCTCCGGTGCCAGATGCCCGCAGACCGCGTCCAGAGTCTCGGCGAACACCGGGAATTCGGCGTACAGTCCGCTGGCCATGCCCGCCCACTGTGAGCCCTGCCCCGTGAAGAGGAAGGCGGTGGTACGAGCCGGTCCGGCGAGCCCGGTGACCAATCCGGCCGCCGGCTCACCCGCCGCGAGCGCGCCGAGCCCGCGCAGCAGGCCGGCCACACCGTCCGAGGCGTCCGCGACGACGGCAGCGCGGTGCTCCAGCCCGGCCCGGGACATCGCCAAGGTCCGCCCCACATCCGCCGGCTCGCAGTCGGGCGCCGCGCGAACGAAGGACTCCAGGCGACGGGCCTGCTCGCGCAGTGCGGCGGGGGACTTCGCCGACAGCAGCCACGGTACGGTGGCGAGCGGCCGCGTCGTGGTCTCTTCGGAAGAAGGAGAGGGGGAGTGCGGTGCCTCCTCCAGGACGGCATGGGCGTTGGTGCCGCTGATGGCGAAGGCCGACACCCCGGCGCGCCGCGGCCGCCGACCAGGGCTCGACCACGCCCGAGCCTCACTGAGCAGACGTACGTTCCCCGATGACCAGTCGACATGCGGCGACGGCCGGTCCACGTGCAGTGTCGCCGGGAGCACCGCATGCCGCATCGCCTGCACCAGCTTGATGACACCTGCGACGCCAGCGGCGGCCTGGGTGTGGGCGATGTTGGACTTGACCGACCCCAGCCACAGCGGCCGCTCTGGGTCCCGGCCCTGACCGTAGGCCGCGAGGATCGCCTCCGCTTCGATCGGGTCACCGAGGGTGGTCCCCGTGCCATGCGCCTCGACGAGGTCCACCTCGTGCGGTGAGACCCCTGCGTTGGCGAGTGCCCGGCGGATCACCCGCTGCTGCGCCTGGCCGTTGGGCGCGGTGAGACCGTTGGACGCACCGTCCTGGTTCACGGCGCTGCCCCGGATCACGGCCAGTACCTGGTGGCCTGCCCGGCGCGCGTCCGAGAGCCGTTCGAGTAGCAGTGCCCCCGCCCCTTCACCGAAGGCTGTGCCGTCCGCCCCGTCGGCGAAGGCCTTCACCCGGCCGTCCGGGGCGAGCCCCCGCTGCCTGCTGAAGGTGATCATGTCGTCCGGCGTCGCCATCACCGTGACACCGCCCGCGAGCGCCAGCCGCGACTCACCGGTGCGCAGTGACCCGCAGGCGAGATGGAGTGCCACCAGGGACGCGGAGCAGGCGGTGTCGACGGTGACGGCGGGGCCGTGCAGGCCCAGGGTGTAGGCGACCCGGCCGGACATCACACTGCCGGATGTGGCGAAGCCGAGATAGCCCTCGTACTCGGACGCGGGCGCGGCGAGCGAACTGTACGTCTGCCCCTTGGTCCCGACGAAGACACCGGTCTCCGAGCCGGTCAGCCGGGTCGGGTCGATGCCGGCCCGCTCGAAGGCCTCCCACGCCACCTCAAGCCACAACCGCTGTTGAGGGTCCATCGCTGTCGCCTCGCGGGGTGCTATCCCGAAGAATCCGGCGTCGAAGGCGGACGGGTCGGTCAGGAACCCACCGCGCGAGGCATAGCTGGTGCCGTGGTGATCGGGATCGGGGTCGAACAGGGTGTCGAGCGGCCAGCCGCGATCGGTGGGGAACTCCGATGTGGCGTCCCGGCCTTCGGCGATGAGGTCCCACAGCTGCTCGGGCGACTCGACACCGCCCGGGAACCGACAGGCCATGCCGATCACGGCGATGGGCTCGTCCGCGTCCGGGCGGCCACCGGACCGGTCCGTGGGCTGCGTCGCGAGCGCTCCGGCGGGGGAGCGGTTGTCGCCCGAGGCCCCGCTCAGCTCCCCGACCAGCCGCTCCGCGAACGCCGCAGGCGTCGGATGGTCGAACACCGCGGTCGCCGGAAGCCGTATCCCGATCTGCGCGCTCAGCCGCTGCCCGACCGCCACGACGACCAGGGAACCGAGACCGAGGTCGACGAACGGCCTTGTGGGGGAGACCTGTTCGGGTCCCTCGACGCCGATCGCCAGGGCCACCTCCGTACGGACCAGGTCCAGCACCGCCCGGCTCCGCCCGGCCGCCGTCATCGCGGCGAGCCGATCCGCCCACGCGCCGTCACCGGCGACGCCACCACCACGGGACGCGGTCCCGAGCCCGCCGGCGGAGGCCGAACCGAGCAGCCGGGGGGCCGCTTCCGCCAGCAGATGCCGGGTGATCTTCCCCGACGCCGTCCGCGGCACGCGCTCGACGGCGTACACCTTCTCCGGCACCTTGAAGAAGGACAGCCGCGCCCGGCAGTGCTCCAGCAGTGCCGGTACGTCGACCCCTTCGGGGCCCGGCACCACATACGCGACGGGAACCTCGCCGAGCACCTCATGGGGTTCACCGCCCACCGCCGCGTCGGCCACGCCCACCGCCGTGCGGATCACGTCCTCGATCTCCACGGGATGGATGTTCTCGCCGCCCCGGATGATCAGTTCCTTGAGGCGCCCGCTCAACGTCAGATGCCCGGTGGCGTCCCGGCGTGCCAGATCACCGGTGCGGTACCAGCCGTCGCACAGCACCTCCGCGGTCGCGTCGGGCTGCCCGTGGTACCCCAGCATCAGATTCGGGCCGCTCACCCATACCTCGCCCTCCTCCCCGGTGGCGACGTCGGTACCCGACTCGCTGTCCACCAGCCGGATGTCCACCCCCGGCACGGCCGGCCCGGCCGATCCGGCGACGCGCGCACCGGTCGGCCGGTTCGAGGTGATCGCTCCCGTCTCGGTCGACCCGTACTGGTCCACGAGCGGGACCCCGAACGCCTCCTCGAATCGGCTGCCCAGCGATGCTCCGCTGGCCGACCCGGCGACGAACCCGATACGCAGCGAGGGGAGTTCGGTGTGCTCCTCACGCTCACGTTCCAGCAGGTAGTGGTAGGTCGTCGGCACTCCGGCGAGGAAGGTCACACCGTCGTCGCGCAGCGCGTCGAGGACTTCGGAAGGGGCGAAGCCGCCCATGAGCCGGGCCGAGGCTCCCACGGCCACGACCCCCATGACGCACAGATTCTGGCCAAGACCGTGGAACAGGGGCATCGGCCACAGCAGCCGGTCGTCCTGCGACATCCCGAGCACACCCACATGGCAGGTCTCCACCAGCCAGAGCGAGCTGCGCAGGGAGTAGAGCACGCCCTTGGGACGGCCGGTGGTACCCGAGGTGTAGAGCATCCACGCCGGAGCGTCGAGCGGACTCTCCTCCGGCGCCGGACCCTCGGGCGCGGTCGCCACGAGGGCCTCGTACCCTGCGACGCCGCCCGGCACGTCCTCCCGCTCGGCGGAGCCGCCGGTCAGGACGATCGCGGGCCGGGGAAGTCCTGACGCGGACACCGAGGACACCGCGCGCAGCAGTACGCCGAGCCGCGCCGGGTCGCACAGGACCACCGACGCTCCCGAGTCCGCAAGGAAGTGAGCCAGTTCGGCCTCGGACGCCTGCGAGTTGAGCGGCACGGTGATGCCGCCGGCCCGTATGACGGCAAGGCAGCTCTCCACCAGCTCGACGCAGTTGCCCATGAGGACGGCCCCGCGGCCGCCCCTCTCAAGGCCCAGGGCCGCAAGATGCCCCGCGAGCCGAGAGGTCCGCAGATCCAGTTCCCGGTAGCCGACGGCACGCCTGGCATCGGCGAAGGCCGCCTTGTCCCCGATCCGGGCGGCATGTCCCCCCAGCAGTTCGGACAGCGGACGGATCAGTGAAGAGGTCGTATCGGGAGCCATGTCATCGCACCTCTCGGCTCTGTGCTCAGCGCTTGGTGGGCGGTTACGGTCGTGCCGTCAGCGGACGGCCAGCACGGTCCTGGTCGGGCAGGAGAACTCCAGGGAGCCGTCGGGCCCCGCGAGTACCCGCAGCGCCTCGCGTGCCTCGTCGGTCGCCTCGGCCACCCGCTCCGGGAGCACCAGGTCCCACTGCATCCGGGTGGTCACCGTCTTGGTCCAGGTCAGGTAGTCGTCGATGGTCTCGAAGCGCGAGTCCGCCGGGACATGGCGGATCCGCACATCGCTGAACCCGGCGTCGAGGAACGCCGTGGCTGTGGACTCCTCGCTGACGAGGGGACCGCCGACCCCCAGGACGACCTGCCAGGGGTCGTCCACACCCTCGGGCAGGTACTTGGCCAGCACTCCCGCGAGGATCTCGGCCGACTCCCAGCCCGCGGCGAGCCTGCCGTTCTCGGTGGGGAAAGTGGTGGCGGCGAACCTGCCCCCGGGGCGCAGCGCGGACACGGCACAGGCCAGTGCCTTCTCGGCCTCGGGCAGCAGGAACAGGACCATCCCGGCGCTGGCCGCGTCGAACGGCTCATCGAAGGCGAAATCCTGGGCGTTGCCCAGTTCGGCGCGGGCCCAGCCGGAGACCCCTCGGGCATCGATGTCGGCGGCGCACGCGTCGACCATGCCCTGGGCCTGGTCGATACCGAGGACGAAGCCGCCGGGGCCGACCTGGTGGGCGATGGGGAACAGGCAGGCGCCGCGCCCGCAGCCGATGTCGAGCACACGCTCGCCCGGAGAGAGCTCCAGTGCGTCGGCGACCATCTTCCCGAGCGGATGGAAGATCATCTGACCCGCGGACTCGTACTGCTCGGCGGACTTGTCGTAGGCGTCCCTCACCAGGGAGGTGATCCGGATGTCCTCGGTCATGACACGCTCTCTTCCTGCTTTTCCTGGGGCAGTGGATTTTCGGATTTCGTCGGCCGCACAATGCAGCCGAGGCGGAATTCGGCGCAATGCGGCCTGCCCGCCACGCGCCACCACAATTGATCAGGGGTGGGCAGCATTTCGGACACGACGACCTCCCCTTCGGGAAGCCTGGTGATATCGAGTACCGACAGCGGGTCGGCGAAATCGACGTACAGCGGTTTGGGCTCGACCGGATGCTTCACGTACACATGGCGCGGAATTCCCTGGGCCGTTCTGAGGCGCTGCACCGCCAGCCATCGGGCGACGGTGTCCCCGGTGCGTTCAGGAAGAGGCAGTCGCCAGCGGGCGCGCTGGAGTACGACACCCTCCACCACGATCCGCGGGGTGTACGCCCCGAGGTCGACCGGCACCGGCACCAGCGCCGGTCTGGACACCGCCCGGTGCAGCGTGGACGACAGGTCGCCCGGGTAGAGCAGCCGCTCCTGACCGTCGATCAGTACCGTGTCGGCCGATGCGGGGACGACGGCGTCGGCGATCGGCACCACTTCGGCGCGGTCCTTGGCCGATAGGCCGGTCAGCTCGATGGCGGCACCGGGCAGCTCGGGTGTCACATGCGCGCTGCGCCGACGCGAGACGATCGTCGCGGCGGTCCCGGGCGGCACTGCCCGTGCCACCCGTTCGCCGAACTCGTCCCACAGCCCCACCGGGTCGCTGTGAAGCGGGCGTTCCAGACCTCCGAAGATCGAGCTGCAGTCATCGTGCAGCTCGGAGAGCACCCAGGCGGCGGTGGCCGGGTCAGGGCCCGCCACCATCAGGTCAGGACTCGGCAGGCAGGCGTCGTCGGGACCGTAGGACACGCTGTTCCAGAGCGGCGCCAAGGCTTCGTCCAGTTCGTTCCGGCTCAGTTCCACCGCCGGTGGCCGGCCACCGGCCCCGCCCGCCTGTGCGACGGCTCGCTCGACCAGTCCGCGCAGCACCGAGTCCAGGCGGTCGCGGCGTGGCGAGCGCGAGGGGATGTCCCGTACCGCGAGCGCGGCCAGTGGCGCCGGAGAGCCGCGGAGTTCGCCGCGCAGGGCCTCGCGGGCGTCCTCCCTCGCCAGCAGCGCCGCGAGGAACACGAGCGGGAACACCGCCTCCGTCACCTGGCGGATCCGGTCCACGACCGGCGCCCCGAAGCCGACCCGCTCGCTCAGCGGGCTCGACCTGTCCTCGTGGAACAGTTCCCGGTCCGCGTAGTGCCTGCCGCTGTCGCGAGACAGCTGCCCGCCGTCCCGCGCACGTGCCGCGCGCACGCCGGCGAGATGTCCGGCGCGCTCCGGCCACGCGGCCTGGGCGTACTTGTCGCGGGTCTCGGCCAGTTCCACCACCGCGGGCGTGGGCTGCTCGGCGGCCAGCCTGGTGAGCGCGTGCAGTTCGGTCGCGGGGAGGCGCCAGGGCGAGACGACCAGTGCCGGTCCGAGCGCTTTCACCAACCGGGCGGCGTGCGCGTCGGCCGTCCTCTCGTCCGCCGCCCCCACCTGCTGCGCGGAGGGCGCGCCGACGCCCGTCGAGGCGATCAGCGCGTCCAGTCGGCTACCCGGCGCTGCCGAAGCCGCCTTCCACAGGGCCAGCGCGGGCGCGGCGACCTTGAACCTGCGGCCGTCGACGGCCCGCTCCAGTACCGGGGACGCATCAGGTCGCCGGAACAGCGGGCTGGGCCAGACACGTTGAAGCGTCAGCGGCACTTCACGCGCGGCCTGCTCCCGCAGTTCCTCCACCAGCCAGGCACTCGCCTCCACCACGACCTTCTCCGGCCCCGGCGCGCCCACCAGCACGGCTTCCTCCTGGTCGGGCCGCAGGCGGGCGAACAGTACCGGGCCGAAGAACGACACCGTCTCGCACTTGGTCGCGAACCTGCGCAGATAGCGGTGCAGGGTGTCGACCCTGCGTCGCAGGGCGCGCGGCAGCGCACCGCCCTCTTCCCGGGCCTGGGCCCAGCCAGGATGCGCCAGTGGCGCGTGCTCGAGGGCCGTGTGGTGGAACGACGGGTTCGATACGAACACGGCGTGCCCGAAGTCGTCCTGCCCCGCGGCCTCCGCGGTGCGCAGCCGGGCTCGCAGCAAGGCCCCTTCGAGCTCGTGCCGGGCCGCTGTCAGCCGCTCGTCGAGCCCGGCGACCAAGGCGTTCCACTGGGCCGCCCAGCCGGGCTCACCGGTCGCCGCGAGCACCGACTCGCAGCGCTCGTCCAGCGGCTCCCCCTCGTCCACCAGCCGGCGGCAGCTCTGGAGGGCCCGCAGGGACCGCTGGCGGGGTTCGACCGTCCGCACGGCCTCCCGCAGCCCCGGCCACAGTTCCTCCAGGAAGCGCAGGCGCTCGGCGGCGACCGCGTCCTGAGCCGCCAGGGCCCCGGCAGCGGTGTCCAGCAGCCCGTCGGAGGCGAGCCCGTCCAGCAGACCGGCCGGGAATCCCGTCGCCCGCAGCAGCGACCAGGGCATCGTCTCGACGGAGAGTTCCCCGTCTCCCGCTCGCACGTTCCACGTCAGTGATGCCATGTCAATTCTCCATACTGGTCTCGCTTTTCGTCCCCTGCTCCGGTAGGAAGGAAAAGAATCAGGGAATGGCCGGCAATCCGGCCGTCGGTGTCCCCGGTAATCCGGAGGGAAAAGCAAGGATGCGTATTTCGTCTCGGATCATGCGCCACTGCCGCGAAAGCGTCGACCGCGCCGAGAAGAAACTGGTCGCACTGTCGAGGAGTATTCACGCCGAGCCGGAGACCGCGTTCCAGGAGCACCGGAGCGCGGCCAAGGTGAGCGGGCTGCTGCGGGACGAGGGGTTCGAGATCGAGCCCGGAGTCGGGGGGCTGGAGACCGCGTTCACCGCCCGCTACGGCAGCGGTCCGCTCACGGTCGGGTTGTGCGCCGAATACGACGCCCTGCCGGGCCTCGGCCACGCCTGCGGGCACAACATCATCGCCGCGTCGTCGGTGGGTGCGGCACTGGCGCTCAAGGACGTGGCCGACGACCTGGGCGTCACGGTCATGGTGCTGGGCACCCCGGCCGAGGAGGAGGGCGGCGGCAAGATCACCATGCTGGAGGCCGGAGTGTTCGACGAGGTGTCGATGGCGATGCTCGTCCACCCCGCCCCCGAGGACAACTGCGCTCCCCGCCCCCTTGCGCTGGTCGAGCTCGAAGTCCGCTACACCGGGCGGGAGTCGCACTCCGCTCTCGCCCCCCAACTGGGGGTCAACGCGGCCGACGCCCTCACCGTGGCCGAGGTCGCCGTCGGGGTGGGCCGTCAGCACTTCGAGCCCCGGCAGCAGGTGCACGGGATCGTCACCCGGGGCGGCGAGGTGCCCAATGTGGTGCCCGCGCACACCAGTGCCCTCTACAACCTCCGCGCCGCCGACATGGAGTCCCTGGAGCGCCTCGAAACCCGCGTCAGGGCCTGCTTCGAGGCCGGTGCCGTCGCCACCGGCTGCACCCACGAGGTGCTGTCCACCCCCGCGTACGCCGAACTGGCCCACGATCCGTTCCTGGTGGCCGCGTACCGGGCCGCCGCCATCGAACTCGGCCGCCCCCTGGCGACCCCGGAGGAGGAGCGCGCGATGCCCACCGGCAGCACCGACATGGGCAATGTGAGCCGGGCTCTGCCCAGCGTGCACCCGAGCATCGGCATCGACAGCGGCGGAGCGGTCAACCACCAGCCGGAGTTCGCCCGGGCGTGCGTGGCCCCCGCCGCCGACCGGGCGCTGCTCCAGGCCGCCGTGGCACTCGCCTGGACCGGGGCGCAGGCCGCCGAGGACGATCAGGCCCGGGAGCGCCTGCTGGCCGCCCACCGGGCGCGGCGCGGCGCGGGCGGCGCATCCGGCTGAGGGCCGCCTGGGTGCCCGGGCCGCGGCTGTGCCGCGGCCCGGGCGGCCCGGTACCCGCCCGGCGGCGGGACGTGCTGCGGTCACGGAAGCCGCACCACCGTCTCGCCTTCGGCGGTGTCGATGTGCACGGCCGATATCCGGGGACCGGCCGCGGGATCGACAGCGACGTCGAGTGCGGCCAGTCCGGGCCACCGGCCCGCCCAGCCATGCTCCTGGGCCTGTCCCGTCTCGAGGCGCCGCAGCGCCTTCGGGCACACCCTGTGCCCAGCGGCCTTCAGATCACCCGGCACCCGTGCCGCGCGCGCCTCCGCGTTGCCGTAGCTCAGGAAGAACGGCAGCACCCGACTGCGCCAGGACAGGTCGAAAGCCGCCTCCGCCCAGGGCACGCGCTGACCGTCCGCGCGGACCGACTCGCCACGGAACAGATCCGGATCCGCTCCCGTGACCGACTCCACCGCGCGTGCGGTCGACTCGATGTCGTCGGTCAGCGCGGCCCAGTTGAGGAAATCCGGACCGTCCGCCGTCCGTTCCAGGAACAGCCGCCCGAAGTCGCCGTCCATCAGCTTGCGCTCGTCATGGGTGACGAGCAGCTCCAGATACTGCACATCGGGTGTGTCGAAGGGCACCACCCAGCTCGCCGTGCCGTCCGGGTTGGGACTGCCGTCGGTGATGCCGAACCCGTGGCGCTCCCACAGCAGTTCCCGCAACGGCTCGATGGTCCGCGCGCCCAGGATCACATGGTCGATACGCATCAGGCGGCACCGCCCAGCGCGTGCGAGGGGCACATGCTGTACGGCAGGGCCTCCCAGTCGTCCCCGGCGAGACCGGCCGCCATGCCCTTGGCAGTGGCGCGTGCCGAGAGCAGCCCGTGTCCGGCGTGCCCGGCCGAAAGGAAGACCCTCGCGTGCCCGGGCAGGGCGCCCGCCAGGGGCCTTCCGGTCCCGGACACGGGGCGCAGCCCGGCTCGCAACTCCACGGGGACCGAATCCGCGAGCCCCGGCATGGCGGTGGTCGCGAACCTCAGCAGCTGGGCGATGCCCTGGGTGGTGACGTGCTCGGCGAAGCCCGCGTCCTCTTCGGTGGCCCCGACGATCACGTCGTCACCGACGCCGGGCGCGAGGTAGTAGGCCGACGACAGGATGCAGTTCAGCTCCTCGTCGGTGCGCAGCACCGCCATCTGGCCGCGCTGCGGCCGGATGCCCGTTGCCTCTGCCAAGCCCTTGCCCGAGCTCCACGCACCCGCGGTGATCACCACCCGGTCGGCGCGCAGCGCCCCGTCGGCAGTGAGGACCGAGACCGATGCTCCCTCCTCGCGCACCTCCCGCACGGCGACGCCCTGCCGCCAGTCGACTCCTTGGGCCACGCAGCGGCGCCGCACGGCGTCCAGATAGCGGCGGCCGTCGATCATCAGCCCGTCCGGGTCCAGGAGGTAGCGTCTGCTGGCCGGAAGCTTGAGCCCGGGCGTGGACCGGGCGAGCGCGTCACCGTCCACCCAGTTGCCGACGCCGAGACCGTCCAGCACCTCGCCGTACGCCTCCACGTCCGTCTCGCGCAGCGCGCGCAGGATGGGCCGGGCCACGCTGAACACGCCGGACTCCGGCTCCAGCCGGGCGACATCGGCGTCCAGATCCCGTTTGGCGGTCCGCAGCCAGTCGTAGAACTCCCGGTCGGCGAGATAGCGCAGTGAGGGGACCGCCACCCCCGCCGCCCGGTTGGTGGCGTGCCCGGGCTCGTCACCGGAGTCCAGCACCAGGACCGACGCACCGACGCCGCTCAACTCCTCGGCGAGGCAGGCGCCGACGATGCCGCCGCCGATGAGAGTGAAATCAGGGGGTGATGACGGTGACGACGGCATGTCCTGCACCTTCCATGTCGGTCGCGCCGGCGAGTACCAGCGAGCGGGTGGTCACTTCGCTGTCGCTGTGGACAGCCGTGGGCGGGCCGGCCAGACCGCGGGCCTGGCGCAGCAGGTGGATCGGTTTGCCGCGCAGCACGAGACGGAACCAGCCGCCCGGCCGGTCCGCCGTCCTGGCCAGGCAGTGGAGACGTACGGTGCCGTCGCCGTGATAGCGCTGGAGCCCCTCCACGCACCAGACGAGTTCCACCGCATCCGGGGGCACCTCGGTCTCCGGCCCGGTGAGTTCGAGCCTTGCCTGCGGCGGCGGCAGGATTCCACCGGCGTCGTGGTCCCAAAGCGCCCGCCCGATCGGGACGCCGGTGGCGGCCGGGGACACCGGCGGTGGCGGGCAGATACGGCCCGCTTCCACAAGCGGCGCGGGTCGCGCCAGGGCGCCCAGGTCGTCGATTCCGACCTCCGGCGGCGCGGACGGCAGGTCGGTCAGCGTCAGCGGCGGCAGAACGCGCCGCCCCGACAGCCGCTTCGCGGTCGCGCGCCCGCCCCGGGAGGTCAGCGAGAACGCCGCACCGGCGACCAGCACGGCCGCGGGGGACGGCCTGAGCACCAGCGGGCGCCAGCGCCAGTCGTCCGGCGGGCGGACGTGGTCGAACGGCGCGTCGAGCGAGCCGAGTTCGTCCCAGGGCAGTGCGTCCACCAGCGAGCCCGGATCCCCCTGGCCGCTGGTTCCGAGCAGCACAGGCCCGCCGGCGGTCTCCACTCTGGCCAGCAGTTCGGCCCGCCTCGACACCAGCAGACCGTCGGCGTCCCGCCATTCGCGGACCTGCGCCACAGCGCTCTGGAGACCGGCCGCTCCGGACGCCGCGCGCCCCGCCGCCTCCGTGAGCAGCAGCCCGGTCTCCTTGCCCGCTTCCTGGTCAGCCGACCCGGGGAGTCGCCGGGACCCGGTGATCCGTCCCGTGGCGGCGTCACGTCCGAGGCACAGGGTGTCGAGAGAGACGGTGAGCCGCGGGGCACCGCGGGTGGGGGTCAGGACCCCGGAGGCACGTATCCGCGTCTCAGCCATGCGATACCGCCCGCAGCCCGACGAGCCCGGCGGGGAGCCGGAAACCCGCGTTGGCGAACGACACCAGCACCGGGTACTGCCCGAGCTTTCCGCAGCCTCCGGTGGCCCGCAGATAGGCGGCCACCCTGTGCTCGTACGGCCGCAGCCCGGCGAGCACCCGTGCCCCGTCACCGGTCACCGTCATCGGGCCCAGGCGTGCGGTGCTGCCGTCGGCACGGTGGAGCAGGGAGAACGGGGCGTGGAAGACGAACGCGCCCGAGGCGATGTTCATCATGTCCAGCCGCAGCCCGTACGGTGCGATCCAGTCGCCGGCCGGGGGCTCCACCTCGGTGCCCGGATCGATCAGGGCCACGGTGTGCGCCATCCGGGGGATCGCCGGGTGCCGGTAGTCCTGCTTGCGCCCGTGCCCCGAGCCCGGCCCGCCGCCGAGCCGGGACGCGAGAGCCCGGTCGGTCATGGGCTCTCCCACCGTGCCCCGGTCGATCAGCCTCAGTGTGCGGCAGGGCGTCCCCTCGTCGTCGAACGGGCTGCGGTAGCCGGGTCCGTCGTGCGCGCCGCCGTCGAGCACCGACAGCCACGCCGGTGCCACCCGCTGTCCGGCGCGCGCCCCGAGGTAGCTGGTGCCGGAGGCCACCACATCGGCCTCCATCGGATGGCCGGCGATCTCGTGGAAGAACGCCCCGGCGAGACCGGGTAGCAGTACCAGGTCGGCCTCGTCCGGGAGTTCGGTCGCCAGCGGAAGTGCGAGGCGTTCGCGTATCGCACCGGCCTCACGCACGGCCGCCTCTCTCAGGCCGTCGGGGTCGGTCCCGGGCCGGGCGCACAGCAGCGACCGGGAGTGGACGGTGCCGTCGGCGCCGGTCACCCTCGTCTCCAGGGTCGTGACGAGCCGTTCCGTGGTGCGGACGCGTTCCGGCCCGCCCGCGGCGATGTGCTGCTGCGCCACACCGAGCGTCAGCTCCGCTCCCGTCTCGGCGGCGATCCGGGCCAGTTCGCCGCGCAGTCCAGGGGTCAGCTCGAACAGGGGCCGCTCCTGGACCTCGCGCAGTGCTCCGGCGGCCTCGGCGCCCACCGGGGCTGCCCCGACGGTCAGCAGATCGTCGCCGTCCGCGAAGCGGTGCTCGGTGAACCCCTGGCCCAGGTGCCGTTCGACGCTCATCCCGCGCGCCGACGACCGCTCGGTGCTGACACCGCCGTCCGGAAGCACATCGGCACGAAGGCGCATCGAGCGTTCGGCGAAGAGTGTGGTGACTGTCATTGGGTGCTGCTCCTGCCGATGATCTGCATCCGCAACTCGCTGGTGTAGCGCCGCCCTTCGGCGTCGCGCAGCCAGAGCTCGTCCGGCCCGGGCGCCATGCGTTCCACGCCCAAGCGGTCCGCTCCGCGCGCCACATGGCTGACCAGGTCCGCCGCGAGCGGTGAAGCCAGGTCGATCAGATACGGCTTGCGTTCGTGGGCGCTGCGGCAGAAGACGAAACGGCCTCCGGTGTCGCGCGCCAGTCTGCGCAGCGCGAGGAAGCGTGCGGACGGCTCCGCCGCCGCGAGCGCCGCGGTGGGCACCTGCCACCGTGAACGCTGCAATACGACCTCACCCAGGGTGACTTCGGGGAGCGCCCCATCGGCGGTGAAAGCCGGATGGAGCACCTGGGGATGGGAGAGGGCAGCGATCGGGGGGTACTTGACGAAGTCGCTCAGCGGGACGTACGCGCTGACCCGTCGGCCCTCGGGGTCGTGCAGGGTGACCTCGTCCGGACCGATGCGGACGGTCAGGTCCTCCGGCTTCAGAAGCCCCGGCCGGCTGTGGTCCGTCCAGGTCAGTGGGCGCATCGCGACCTCACGGCCGGGGAAGCGGTAGTAGCCCTTGTTGCGGCGCCCGAAGTCGAGGCCGACGACAGCGCCGTCCTGCTCCGCGGTCCATCCGGCGGCGTCGGCGCCGAGCCGGGCCGGGTCGGGGTGCATCGTGCCGAGCCAGCTGCGGACGAGCAGATGGTGGTGGGCGCGGGAGAGCACGAGCGGGGCGCCGTCGAGCCCGGCGGCGTCCGGGGCGGCGGGGCACAGGTCGATGACCGCGTACCGGTCGCCGTCCAGCGCCCCGGCCTCGCCGGCGAGCCGTTCGACCTCGGCACGCCAGTCGGCGCCTGGGTAGGCGGGCGCGTGCGCCGCCTGGAAGGTGCTGGTCGAGTCCGACCTGCTGATGGCCGCCCTGGTGGCGTATGTGAGCAGGTCCAACTCGACGCCGCCGCCCGTGCCGTCCGTGAATGCTTCCCGTACCGCGTCCGCCGCGGACGCCTGTGCCGCTTGCCCGTGCGCCGCACACACCTCAAGCACGGGTGCCAGACGCTCCTCCCAGCGGCTGACCAGCCCGGCGCCGAGAGTCAGCGCGAAGGGCGAGGCGCACTCCTCGAAGAACACCGCGCGGTCGGCGTACGCCGCACCGGCACCCCGGCGGGCCGGTCTCCCGGTGAACTCGGCGAACCGCTCCTCGAGCGCCGCCACCGTCACGGCCTTGCGGTCCAGTGGCTGCTCGGCCAAGTCGGTCATCAGAGCGACGAGTTCACCGATGCGGCGCAGCCACAGTCCACGAGCCGCAGAGTCGGGCAGCGCGGAGAGCTGCTCCTGTAGGGTCGCGAGCGGATCCGGGTCGTAGTCACCACCGCCCAGGCCGATCGTGACGGCTTCGGCGGCGACCAGTCGCATCAGCGTCCGCGCGACCTCGCGGGCGGGCTGCCCCGACGCTCGCACCAAGTCGCGGAACACGGTGCCGTCCGCAGCCACCAGGGCCAGCAGCGGCTCCTGCGCCGTGTCACCCCGGCCGGTGGGGTGGAACGCCAGATACGGAAGCAGCTTGGGGTCCTTGGCGATCGCCGTGGCCAGCGCCCGCGCAGCCCAGTGCGAGAAGAACACCCTGCGGGCACGGGGCACGTCGTCGCGCAGCGCGACTTCCTCACCGTCCCCGACCGAGCCGTAGGCCATGGGCCCGAAGAAGCTCACGGTCTCGTTCTTCGCGCAGAACCGCTGCACATACGTGTACATCTGCCGGCGCACCCTGCGCCAGCGCGAGCTCAGGGGGCCCTCGTGCGCCAGCAGCGGGAGCAGCATGTTGCGGTAGGCATCAGGGTTGGACAGGAACACCGCCTCGCGGACCCCCGGATCCGCCAGCAGCTTCCTCAGCCGCTCGCCCACCTCGTCGTCGGCCCGCTGGTGGGCGAGCGCATAGCGCTGCCAGACATCGCTCCAGGCACTTACCACCCGGTTCCAGTCCGCACCGCCCGACTTCGGCAGCTGACCCGAGCGGCCACGCAGCACATCGGACCGCAGCGAATCGGCGCGCGCACCGTCGAACTGCTTCTCCACGAGCTCCAGTACGACCCGCTCGTGGTCGAGCAGCTCATCGGCGAGTTCCAGCAGGGAACGGGACGCACCCAGCTCCTCCAGCCAGTCGAACGGCATACCCGCATGGCGCAGGATGAACTCCCGCCCGATGCGCCACTGTCGGCTCACTGGCTCCTCCGCATCACTCCGGCTTCGACCAGCCGGCCGGTCAGTTTGGTGCGGACCGCATCGCTGATCCGGTCCAGGACGGCGGTGTCGCCCGACGAGAGCCGCTCCACGACCGGAGCCAGCTTCGGATGCAACCGGAACGCGCTGCCCGTCCGCAGGTTCACCACGAACGAACCCGCTCCCCGGCCGTCCGGGCCCGGGCCGTGCTCGGCAACGACCGCGGCCGACGGCTCCCAGAGGGAGGGCTCCGAGCGCTGCCCGGTGCCGCCCTGCGCGATGACGCAGCAGGCGAACCTGCCGGGGAACAGGTCGGCCATGGAGCCGAGTTCGGCGTTCAGACCGTTGATGGCCGCAGCACGTGCCGCTTCGTCGAGGGTGCCGGGCGCGTCGAACCGGTCCCAGCGCGGCAGATCGTGGTCCGGTGCCGCGTGCCGGTTCAGCGGTACGCCGTCCCAGGTGTTCGGTTCCCGGTCGCCAGGGGCCGTCGGCAGTCTGAACGGGCTGAGCCCGGCGAGCCGTGGTCCCGGCCCGATCAGCAGCCTCCGTGCGGTGGAGCCGGTCTCGTCCGCGCTCGATCCGGGTGCCCCGACGAGCAGTTCCACGGCGAGCGGTGCCGCGCCCGCCAGATCGACGACGGGCCGCAGATCGGTCCGGCTGCCGTCGGCTCCGGTCACCTCGGCCCAGGAGGCCAGCCGCGCCACGGTCAGCGCCGCGCCCAGGCACTCACCCCAGGCCTCGCCGGGCAGCGTTGCCGCTTCCCCGGGGGGCAGCCAGCCGGCCCAGGGGACGCCCGGGCGCCAGTCAGCGGCTCGGCGGACCCAGTGGATCGGCGTGCCGTCTCCCGACCACTCCTTGCGCAGCCGCCAGGAGGGAGCCCAGTCGTCGATGCCGGCAGCCTTCGAGAACGGGGCCAGCGCCCGCAGCGCCGTGCCATGGGTGGCGGTGAAACGCCCGCACAGCACCACCCGTTCGGGCCCGAAGGCGGTCAGCAGAGCGACTGCGAAGGGGAGTTGCTGATCGGTCTCGACCACCAGGCGCACGCGGCGGTCCGGCGCGACGGCCGTACGGGCCCAGAGCGTCTCCGGTCCCAGCAGTGCGGTCCGCTCGGCGGCCAGGACGACATCAGCCCCCGACTCCGTCGTGCCGCCGACGAGTTCCACGTCATCGGCCGCGAGCCGCAGTGCGGGGTCGTCCTCGCCCGCCAGCCGCAGCGCCACGCCCATGGCCCGCAGCCGACCGGTGTCATGGCTGCCACGGGCGGTGATCCGGGCCGCGGCACGTGCGAACAGCGCCTTGGTACGGGCCTCGGCGGGGTCGCCGCCGCCGGGGCCGGCGAGCGCGTAGGCGCCGGCCAGCTCACCGAGGGCTTCGGCGCCCGTGAGCCGGGCGATGAACCGTGCGTTCACATCGAGGAGTTCATGGTCGGGACCGAGGTCCGGCTCCAGACTCGGATCGAACAGCGGAGGTAGTACCACCAGGTCCTGTCCGGGTGGTCGTCGCGGGCCCGCAAGGCTTTCCCGGACGGCATCCAGGCGCATCACCGCTCACCTCCGCCCCGCAGGTACACACAGCGCAGCTCGGAGGCGAAGCGCAGCGCTCCGTCCCGCAGCCATGCGTCCTCGGGCGCCGGCAGCGCCTCGGAGACCGCCAGCTGTGCAGCCGTGCCCGCCAGCCGGGCCAGGCCCTTGAGCAGTTCGGGGCTCGCCGTGTCCACATACACCGGTTTGCGCTCCGCCGGCGACTTCACGAAGAAGCGCGTCGGCAGCCCCCGTTCCCGCACCAGCCGGGCCGTCTCGAGCAGCCGCTCGTCCTCCCGCCGACTGCTGTGGGCCTCCAGCACCGCCGCGCTCGGCAGCGCCCACCGGCGCCGTGAGAACACCACGTTGCCCCAGCGCAGCCGCGGTACATGCGGCAGGTCGGGCAGCACCGGGCGGCGGATGCGGGGCAGCGCCAGCGCGGTGTGCACGGCGGTGTCGAGCTCGCCGTTGTGGAACAGGAGGCTCCGGCCCGGGTGGGCGTCGCTGCGCAGCACGACCTGTTCGCCGTCACTGTCCAGCCACAGCTGGTCCAGGCCGACCCGCTCCCGGTCCGCCGAGGCCGTGCCGCCCAGTTCGAGCACCACACCGGGGAACTCGAGCGGCGGCAGCCCGGTCGTACGGCGCGAGATGACATTCACGGCGAGCTGGTCGCCCAGTGCCCGGCGCACTCCCGCGTCCCGCTCCGCCAGCAGCTCGGCTGAGGCCGGATGGAACTGCAGCGCCCAAGGCGTGAGCAGCGCCGCGTCATGGATGTCACCGAGGACCAGCGGGGTCGACCCCGGCTCGTACCCGGACAGGTCGGGTGCGGCGACCAGTACGTCGATGGAGCACAGCACCGGCGCAGCAGGCGGCGGCGGTGTGGTCGTCAGGCCTGCCACATCCAGTTCGGCTCGGTCCGCACCCGCTGCCGCGATCACCCGGCCCAGCTCGGCACCGAGCATTCCGCCCGTGCGGATGGCGAGGTCCGCGCAGTCCCGCAGAGCCCGCAGCAGCGGGATCCTGCCCGGACCCAGCCGGGCGGCGACCGCCCGGTTGGTCTGCAGGCGGGTCGACTCGGCCTCGTGCGCCAGCAGATCCAGCACCGGCGCCACGGCGTCACACATATCGCGGGCGAGCGGCCCGCGGACCTCCAGCCCCGCCGTTCCGACCGCTGCCTCGTGGATGATGACCCGGTCGTTGTAGAAGCGCCCGCGTTCCGCCGGACGATCGTTCACCGGCAACAGCGACTCCAGCTCGGCCTGGATGGTCAGCTTGCGCTCGGGCGGAGCGGCGGGATAGGCGTCGAGCAGCTCCAGTGTCTTCACCAGCGGCGCCCGCACGCCCGCGGCACGAGCGGCCGTCTCGGGGTCCGACGCGTCGATGCGCTCCAGGGTCCAGCGCAGCGGATCGACCACGGTGGCCGGGGGGCACCACGTGTGTGTCAGCGTCCCCTTCGCCACGGCCCGGCCGAAGGCCTCCACCGCATCGCGTACACCGGCACCCGACACGGCGGCGATCTCGGCCACCGTGCGTATGCCGTCCGCCTCCCGCAGCAGTACGGTGTCGATGCCCGTACCGCCCGCGGGCGTCCGCGGCACCCGGGCCATCGTCTTGCGCAGGGGGACCAGTCGTCCGGCCAGTGCCCCGTCACCCAGCAGCAGTTCCTGCACGGCGTCGTTGACCCGGGCGGCGGTGTGCGCCTGGCGGACCCTGATCGCCGTGTGACCCTCCCAGTCCAGCACGGTCGGAGCATCGGAACCGGGATCGAGCCGCCCGTAGTTGATGGGGCCGAAGAAGCTCATCGTCTCGCTCTTGGACGCCAGCCGCTGAGCGTAGGAGGCGAGCTGACGGCGGATGCGACCGCCCGCCGCACCACGTGCCAGATCGCGGTGCACGGCCGGTGAGGAGCAGACGATGGCGTCGTTGACGCGGGGATCGTCACGTATCGCTGTGAGCGCCTCGTCGACACCGGCCGCGTCGGACTCGACGGTGGTGGTGAGCCGTTCGCGTGCCGTGGCCACCTGTTCGGCCAGGGCGTTCCACTCGGCCAGCCAGTCGGCGTGGAAGGTGTCGGACGGCGGCAGCGACCGCAGACCGCGCAACTTGCTCTGCTGGCCCCGGGACAGCCGTCCCGAGGGGCGAAGCCGGGACGCCACTTCGGCCGCCCGCGTCTCCAGGGCGAACAAGTCGTCGATGAGCCTCCGGGTCCGTTCGTACGCCAGCCGCTCGACCATCTGCCAGGGGAACCCGGCACTGCGCAGGACGACCGTGGGCAGCAGCTCCCAGCCGTGCCGCGGCGCCGGTGCCGGTGCCGGACCGTCGGGGGAGTGGGCGGGGCGGGCGGTCATGACGACGCTCTCTTCATGGCGATCCGGAACTCCGAGGTCACAGGGGCTCCGCCGTGGCGCAGCCACAGCGCGTCCGGGGCCGGTCGCATCTCGGCCAGTGACACGGCCGGACTGTCACCGGCCAGCACCATCGCCACCAGGGTGTCGACGGCCAGCGGGTTGTCCAGGTCGATCCCGACCGGTTTCGGCTCGTGCGTCAGGGAGGCGAAGCAGAACCGGGGCAGGCCGAGCCGGGCTCGCAGCGACTGCACGGCGAGGAAGGCGGCGCCCGGATCGCGCACCGTGTCGACCCCGAGGTCAGCCCGGTCGAACCACCAACGGGCCCGCTGCACGATCAGATCCCCGACCACGATTCTCGGCGCGAAGTCCCCGAGCCGCACCAGCGGCAGCCCCACACCGGGAGCGGCGAAGGCCCGCAGATGCACATGGTCGTCCTCGCCCGCGTACAGGGTCAGTTCACCGTCCGGGGCACGCAGTCGCGGTGTGCCGTCCACGAGGGAGACGGTCAGGTCGGTGAGCGGCACCGTCCGCTCCCGGTCATCGGTGGCCACCGCGGTGATCTCGACGAAACGGCCGGGGAACCAGTCGGCCACCAGGCCCTTGTGACGCCTGCGGCGAATCACCGTGGCCAGCCGCTCAGGGCCGCCCCAGGGGTCCAGGCCCGATGCGAAGTCGCCCAGCATCCGGTCCTGTTCATCGCTGAACAGACCCTGCGAGCCCCAGGCGAAGACATACGGGTGCAGCTCGCCCAGCACCAGGAGGTCGGCGCCGTCGACGCGGCGCTCCAGCATCAGGTCCGGGCTGACGAACCGGTGCCTGCCCGGCTCGGGGGCGAACGCCGCCAGTTCGGCCGGGGTGAGCCTGGCCTCCTGCCCCTGCACCGTGGCTGCCACCAGCTCCGTGTAGTCCCGCTCGAACGCGGTCAGTAGACCCGCCAGGTCGTCCATACCGCCCGCACCGACCGCCGCGTGTACCCGACGGATCAACTCGTCGTAGGGCATGGTGTCGGCGCCCGCCGCGCGCAGGATCGAGGTGCACAGCTCGGCCGCCGCGCGCTGCTGGAGCTCGCCGTAGCGGGCGGCGACGTCCAGCACCGGGCTCAGCTCGGACTCCCAGCGCCGGGCCACATCGCCGCCGACCACCACCGGACTCTGGTCGCCCTTGGCGTCGAGCGAGACCACGAGACGGTCGGCGTACATCCGGCCGCCGGCGCGGCGAGCATCGACCTCGGTGAGTCCGGTGAAGCACTCCTCCAGCCGGTCCAGCGCTGCCGCCCTGGCCCGATGGCCTTCGGCCGCCGCGTAGCGCCCGGCCAGATCCCGCAACTCGCGCAGCCGTACGGGCCACGCGGTGCCCTCCGCGTAGCGGTCGGCCCACGCGACCAGCCAGTCCAGGGGGCGGGCCGCGGTGGACGGCGGCTCTGGCCAGAGCCGTACCGCCCCCGCCTGCCGCAGCCGGTCGAGTACGCGGCGCGTCTCGTCGAGGCCGAGGCCGGCCAGTGCCGCAAGCTCGGTGGTGGAACGTCGGCCGTCGACGGCTTCGGCGAGCCGCCACCGCACGCCCGACAGACCGATCCGGCGGCCGTCGGCGGACTGGATCGCCCCCGAACCGGGCGCCTCGCCCGGCGTCCTGCGGCAGGAAGGCAGCCAGGCCACGGGCGTACGGTCACGGACAGCCGGGTCCGTACCGACCAGCCTGGCCAGTTCGCACACGGCCCAGAACGCGGTCTGCGCCTCCAGGACGTGGTAGCCGGTGGCGGTCTCAGGGCCCAGGGCCGTGCCATCGGCCGTACGGTCGACGCTGCCGTGCACCAGCGGACCGAAGTAGCTGGTGGTCTCGTTCTTCACACCGAGCCGCTGGCCGTAGAGGTAGACGCGGCGGTAGAAGGACCGGTCCTTGGCACGGTTGCGGCCCGGTGCGCCGTCCCGGTGCTCCCAGCCGTCGAGCCAGCGCAGCACCTCGGTGTGGAAGGACGGTGACAGCTGGAGCAGCGCGTCGCACACCCGCTCGTCGCGCAGCAGGTCGCGGATGCGCTCCGGGCGCCGCAGCACCTCGGCTCCGAGGACCTCGGTAAGCCGCCCCGCTGTCTCCTGCCACGCGGAGTGCGCCGCTCGATAGCCGTCGACCGCGCCTGCCACGGCGCTGTCCTGCGGGCTGTGTTCCACGGGCAGTCTGCGGCCCACCCGGCTGCGCAGCTTGGAGAGTTCGCGCAGCCCGGTGCGGTCCGTCGCACGGTCGGCCCGCGCGACGGACTTGGCGATCGCCTCCTGCACCCGGCCGCGGCTCTCCTCGAACCGCGTGACCGCCTCCCGGTAGTCCGCCGCCGCCGCACCTGTCGGATCGTCACCGAGAGCGGTCAGCAGGTCGGCGCCGAAGCCGGCCCTCCTCAGCAGCAGCCGGTCGTAGAGCTGCCATCCCGTCGCTTGGTCCGCCATGGCCTCAGTCCTGAAAGTTGATCAGGTCGAACGGACGGTTGAGCTTGGTACGCGGCTTGGGCAGGAGCCCCCGCAACTCGCCGCCTTCCGCGACCGCCTTGGCGAGTGCGTCCGCGTCACCGGGACGGGTGAGGCTCAGCGCCGCCGTCCTGCCCACCGAATCGGCGGCGGTCGTGGAACCGGCCGTCATCACCCGACCCGCCTGAGCAAGCGCCATCCGGTACGGGTCGCCCAGCAGCCGTGCCGCGGACTCGGCGCGCTCGTACTGCTCGGTGCCCGCTTCTGCGTCACCGCCAGAGGCGTGCAGCATGCCCAGTTCGAGACGTACCTCGGTCTCGTGGAACACATCACCCAGCTCTGCCGCGTTGGCGAGCGTGGTGTCCAGGTCCTCGAGCGCGGCGTCCCGCTCGCCGACGAGCAGCCGCAGTCCGGCACTTCGATAGGCGTGGTGCTTGCGGAAACCCGCGTTGGACGAACCGGCCGCCTGCTTGAACTTCTCCCAGGTCGCGAGTGCCGAGCCGTGCTTGCCGGCCTTCTCCTGGAGGACGCTGATGTTGGAGTAGAGATTGATGCGCAGATGGGCGGCACTGGCGTCGGTGAGTCCGGCCATACAGGCCAGCGCCTGCTTCTCGTGCTCGAAGGCCGCCCCGAGCCGCCGCTCCGCGAACAGGGTCAGCCCGCGAAGGTTGTGCAGCCAGCCGCGCTCGCGGCGTACGCTCTCCGCTTCGCCCGGCCTCTCCGCGACGGCGGCGAAGCCCTGCTCCACCTCGGCCACGGCCTCGGCCAGCCGGTTCTTGCGCTTGGACAGGGTGAGCGCGGTGTACAGGTGTGACTGGGCGCGTAGCTCCGGGGAGAGCCCGGTCGCGTCCTCCCGGATGGCACGGAAGCAGGCGACGGCGGCGTCCTGGTCGCCGCGGAAGCCGGCCTGGATGCCGAGCACCTTGAGCAGGAAGCCGCGTACGTCGGCGGTGCCGCGCAGGATCGCCGTCTCGAACTCGATCGCGTGGACCAGTTCTTCCTGGCGCTCCGCCTTGGCGAGCAGTCCGGGTATGCCCGACTCGGGGATACCGGACAGCAGTCCGATCGCCTCGTCGGCGACGACGGCCATGCCCTCCCAGTTCGCGGAGAAGAACGCCCGGCGGCAGTAGGCCAGCGCGGCGGCGACCCGGTCCACGGCAGAGCTCTCGGTGTCCCGCGCCCGCAGATGGAGCACGCCCTCGTCGGACACCGGCACGAAGCGGGAGTCGGCGTCCGTGCTCAGATCCATGACCAGGTCGTCCCCGGTGACCGGCAGGCCCATCCGGCGCAGGCAGCGCGCCCGCTCCGGGCGGTAGTCGGCGTACCGGCCGATCGGTTCACGCACGGAAGTGGGCATGGCCGGCTGCAGTTCGGCGCCGTCGACGACCTGGGCGTGTTCGAAGGCGCGCATGAATCCGCGCAGCGAGGACAGGTCGGTGCCGCCCAGCCCGCCGACCAGCAGGGGCCTGTCCAGCTGAGCGGTGCCCGTGCACAGGGCGGTGGCGGCCACGGTCAGTACCCGGTAGACCTGCTCGCTCTCGCGGTGCAGCCGCCGCTCGGACGGCGCGAGCGCGATCTCCTCCAGCGGTGCCGTGCCGGGAACGGTCTCGGCGGGGAAGAGCTCCGCCCACTCCGACGGATGACGCTCGGCGAGACCGGTGAAGTCGGCGCCCTCGGCACGCAGCGCGCTGATGCCCGCCCGCAGTCCCGTGTACGAGGCGGCGGGGCCGGTGTTCACGTCGACGCGCACGGAGCTGCCGGAGGCGCGGCCCGTTTCGGCCGTCCGCGTCACCATCGCGCGAGCTCGGTGGCGGCGAGGGCGAGCGGGGCGATCTTGTTCTCGACCTCGTCGAGATCGAAGTCGACGTCGTCCAGATCGTCGAGCGCCTCCAGTTCGGTGTCCTCGGCGGACTCCGCCTCCGGGGCTTCCACCTCTGGAGCCTCTGTCTGCGAGGCCTGCGCCTCGGTGGTCTCCTCGGGCTCAGCGGACTTCGTGGTGTCTTCCATGGTGTGCTCCATTTCGGGATCACGGTCGGAAACGGGCATGCGGACGCGAAGGGTCCGGTGACAGGGCAGCCGGAACCGAGGTGGCCCGCGTGATCGGGGAATCGTGGGGGTCGAGCGTTACGAGGGAGCGGCGGATGGCCGGTAGACCGGATCGCACCGCGCATCCGACGTGACGCGACCTGGCCAGGACGCGGTGTCAGCCGACCGGTGTGCGCATCCGGGCGAAGTCGACCACCTGCCGCCCGACGGCGGCCAGTTGTGCGGCGACGTGTGGATCGGTGCTGCCGCCGTTGGACGCCAGGGTGACGCTTGCCGTGTTGACGGTCACTCCCAGGGGTGTGGGCCAGCCCCTCAGGGCGTGCACCACTGAGCGGAGTCCCGCCAGTGCCGATGCGGCCTGGGCCCCGCGTGCGGTGACGACACAGCCGACGGCGCGGTCGTGCAGATAGGGACGCGTGTCCTCGCGCAGGTCCTCCATGTAGTCGAGGGCGTTCTTCACGAGACCGGATACGCCGCCGTGGTAGGCCGGCGTGCCGATGACCAGGCCGTCCGCGAGGGCGACCGCCTCGATCAGCCGCCGGGCCGCCGGGGTGCGCAGTTGCTCCCCCGGTGCGTACAGCGGCAGTTGCAGGTCCTCGGCGCCCAGCAGCAGGGTTCGGCCTCCCGCCGCTGCGGCGGCGGCGAGCACGGCCCGGACCGCCCGTTCCGTCGAGGAACCAGGGCGAACGGTGCCACCGATGCCGACGATCAGGGGTCCGTCGTCGGCAGAGCCGCCGATGCCGGGATTCTCGGCCGAGGGACCGGAACCCGGTTCCGTCTCCAGCACGGTCACACCTACCTCCTTGGCCGGTAGCGGGAGTTCGGAGTCTAGGAAGGCCGGTTACGGAGTGGTTACGCGTTGGCCAAAGGGCCGGCCGACCGCTGGGGCAGGTGCGTCGTGCACACGCAGGACCCGCTCGAAGAGTCGCTGCGTATCAGGGCTGACATCGATGTCCAGACCGTCCGACATCCGTGCGCTGTACAGCTTGTACCAGGACCTCGCCTGGCCCAACTGCCCCAGATCGCCGTGCACCTGGATCAGGATCCGGTAGACGTCCTCCTGGTAGGGGTCGATGTCCAGGGCGCGCCGGCACACATCGATGACCTCCGGCAGTTCGCCTCGGTCCAGCGCTTCCTGAAGGAGGTAGTCCGCCGCTCCCAGGGCGAGTGACCGCACCCAGTCCTGCTGCTCGCGGGCCCAGGCGGCGGTCTCACCGGGCAGGAAGTCCCCGACATGGAGCTCCAGGGCGCCGCGGTAGTGCTCCGCGGCCGCGCTCCGGTCGTTCCGGGCCGCAGCTCTGTGTCCTTCGTTGCACAGCCGCTCGAACTCCTCGAAGTCCAGCCAGGCGTCGTGGAACGTCAGCGTGTACCCGTACTCGTTGAAGACGATCTCCGCGGGCGGCTGCTCATCCGCGGTGTGCCTGCCGCTGAGGATCTGCTGCACCGCGTGCTTGGCGACCTTGACGGAGCTGGAGCCGGCCGGTCGGGTGCGGTCCGGCCACAGTGCGGCATGTAGTTCGTCGCGGTCGATCGTGCGACCCCGGTTGATGAGGAGATAGAGGAACAGCTCGCGTGCTTTGCCGGCCCGCCATCGTTTGACCGGATGTCCCATTAATTCCAGTGAAAAGCCACCGAGGCAACGCACCACGGCGCGTGTGCATATCTTGGCCATTCTGAAGAACCTTCTTCCTTCATGGGGGTGGACCACCTGTGAGTGGTCAGTCCGTTGCCTCTGGCGGAAGGCCGCATACCCGCACCGCCGGTAATGGTCGTGAGGGTCTGCTCGGAGTCACTGCGTACTCAGTTTCTTCACAAAGCCGCGTTGCGGCAATGGGCGCCATCGATGACTGGAAAGATGGCCGGGAAGCGCTGCGGAAGCGGCGGTTCCGCGCGAAACGCTGTGGTGAGGGCGCAGAGAACACAATGAACGCAAGGTTGAGCGGCAGCGTCCGGCGGAGCACAATCGCCCCGTTCGTGAGTGCTCCTGAGGGCATGTCAGGAACCTTCCTGTGTGGGATCTGTGTACCTTCGGTGGATGTCGTGCTTCTCAGGACTCGATACCGGACCGCGCAGCCTGATCGATGATCCTTTCGATTAATTTCGGTCCGATGGGTTCGGGCGACCCGAGGAATGCCGCGTCGTGCCAACGTTGTCATGATGATGATGGATTGGCGTTCGTGAATGCGAGGCCCGGTCGCTGCATGGAGTTTTCACGGGCGAGCCCCGTGGATGCGCCGGTGAAGTGCCGACGTGATAGTCGAATTCCCCCCCAAGGCGCACCCGAGTGGTGTGTGCTTCACGGAACTCGCCGTGGTTCCAGTACAACTGTCGGCCGATCGGGAAGGCAAGGCGGACACGCCGTCCTGAGAGCATCTCCACACAGGGCGTCCGCGGGGCGACCTGAGTCGGAGGCACGTCGTCTCGGGGGAGGTGGTCTACGGGCCCGTCGGCCACGACTGCCGCACGCCAAAGCGGCGAGGGCAGCGCGCGAGACGCAACTGCGCAGCGCAGGGGGGTCGTCGGGGCGCGCCCACGGAGGGAGCGCGGCATCGTAGTCGTGTGGGACGACCAGGGCCGTGTTCCGGGAAAGCGCCCCCGGCCGCCCTCGTGAACGATCACCATCGCGTACATGGTGCGAGGGGGAGCAGGAGAACAGCGGTAGGTGTGATGGCCCGTGTGGTCGTGATCGCGGCGAGCCGCGCGCTGACGTGGTGGATGCTGCCGCAGGTGAAGGTGAGCGACGCAGACCCGGCCGGGGTGGGGTCCCTCGCCGTCGGGGTCGTCGGTACGGCCGCCGGGGTCGTCGGCCTCGCGATCGCCGTGCGTTCCGCACGGCAGCAGCGCACCGGTGAGGCCGTGGCGCAGCTGCGCGCGATCGGTGGTGCGCCTGCAAGGGGCCGACAAGGGGCCGAGTACCGGAAGTTGCTCGGTGGTGGGACCTCGGCTCTCGACGGCCGCATCGATCTCCCCTGCACCGTGGTCACCGAGACCGCCTTCGCGTTCGGGTCCGCGGCCCATGTCGCGGATGCCTCCACCGGCACCCCGGGCCGTGGCGAGGACCTCGCCGCCGCGCTGGGTTTCACCCTGGCCTGGCCACCGGTCCCTGTCTGGCCTCTGGCCCTGGTCGGAGGGTGGTCCGGCGCGGCGAGCCTTCGGTGCCTCGCGCTGCAGCTCTGTACCCGCGGAAGGCTCCCCTGGTGCCTGGGTCGCTTCCGCCACACCTGCCGTCGGCTGGGTCTGCTGAGTACGGCTGGGGCGGGGTACCGGTTCCGGTACCGGGAACTCCAGGACCATCTCGCGGCAGCCCCCACACCCCCTCCCGGCTACCGAGGGGCAACCCGGCTTTGACGGCGGTCGGCCGCGGGTATGGCCTCAGCATGAGCATGCCGGGCAGAGATGACGGAACCTGGTTCTTCCTCTGCGGAATGGACCGCGAGACGTACGAGACGCTGCGCCGACTGGACACCCGACGCTCGTCCCGCGACCGGGAGCAGTGGCTGAGCGACCGGTCGGCCCTGGACCGCGCCGGTGTCACCAGCACCTCGGGCGCCCTGTCCCCGGCCACCAGGCGGCTCGCCGAAGCCGTGGTGGAGGCGGGTCGGGCCGCCGTCGCCGCAGCCCGGTCAGGGGACGCGTCCCAGGAGGAGAAGTGGGAGGCTCAGGCTCACATCGCGGGACGGGTCTGGCTCGGCGTCCGTGTGCTGGACGGCATCAGCGGGCTCCCTGACGAGGACCGCTCCGCCCGCCACGCCTACGTGCGGCGCATCCACGACGAGCTGCGTGCCTTCGCGGGGGCTCCCCCCACCCGACACCCCCATCTGGCACCCGAAACCTGACACCTGCCCGCGCGGCGTCGCCGGCCGCGTGCCGTGTCAGTGATCCTGCCCGGCGCGCTCCGCCTCCCTGGCCTTGATACGAGCGGTCTCCTTGCGGACCTCGGCCTGGGTGGCCCGCTCCTTGCGCAGCCACTCGGGCTCGTCCCGCTTGAGCGCGTCGATCTGCTCTGTGGTGAGCGGCTCCGTGACGCCGCCCCGAGCCAGTCCGGAGATCGAGATACCCAGCTTCGCGGCCACGACCGGACGAGGATGGGGACCGTTGCGGCGCAGCTCGGTCAGCCACTCGGGCGGATCGGTCTGGAGGGCGTTCAGTTCGGTGCGCGAGACCATTCCCTCACGGAACTCCGCCGGGGTGGCCTCGAGGTACACACCCAGCTTCTTCGCCGCGGTCGCGGGCTTCATCGTCTGGGCGCTCTGGTGCGATGTCATACCGTCCAGGGTATTCGAGCATGTGCACCACCTCTGACCAGCCCGGTAGCCTGGCGGCGTGACTGGCTCGGAAGCACCTCCCTCGTTCCGGCTCGCCTACGTCCCCGGAGTGACACCCGCCAAGTGGGTGCGGACCTGGAACGAGCGCCTGCCCGACGTGCCCCTGCACCTCGTATCGACGCCCGCCGCCGACGCGGTCGGCGTGCTGCGGGCGCGGAGCGCGGACGCCGGTCTCGTGCGGCTGCCGGTCGACCGGACGGAGCTCAGCGCGATCCCGCTCTACACCGAGCAGACCGTGGTGGTGGTACCCAAGGACCACATCGTGGCGGCGGTCGACGAGATCACCGTCGACGATCTGGCCGACGAGATCGTCCTGCACCCCCTCGACGACGTACTCGACTGGGATCGGCTGCCGGGGCGGCCCGCGGTCGAGCGGCCCACGACGACGGCGGATGCCATCGAGCTGGTGGCGGCCGGGGTCGGCGTGCTCGTGGTGCCGCAGTCACTCGCCCGGCTGCACCACCGCAGGGACCTCACTTACCGCCCGCTCACGGATGCCCCGGAGTCGAGCGTCGTGCTGTCCTGGCCGCAGGACGAAACAAGCGATCTCGTCGAGCAGTTCATCGGCATCGTCCGCGGGCGCACCGTCAACAGCACCCGGGGACGTCCCCAGGCCGAGGCTCAGCCCAAGGGGAAGGGCGGCGCGCGGAAGGCGGCGGGCGCGGGTACGGCCACGGGCAAGCCGTCCGGCAGGTCGGGCGGCGGCTCCGGGAAGTCAGGCAACCCCGGTAGGTCGGGTGGCGCCGGCAGGTCCGGGACGTCCGGGAAGAGCTCGCGCGGTGGCACAGGGGGTGGCAACAAGAGCGCGGGACGGGGCAAGCCCCGCCGCCGCCCGTAGTCTTCCCGTCGCCTGCCTGCCTTCCGGTCCGTCCTGTTCGTCTGTCGATCGGTCGGCCGCTCGGTCCGTCGGCAGGCAGCGGTACCGGCCGCATCCCCGGTGCTCCCCGCCTGTTGACCGCCACCCTGTCTCCTGCCTGCTCACCGGCGGTTTCCCGGACGCCGACCGGACGGACAACGGGAAACCCGTCGACGCCCCGGAGCGACCGGGAAAGGCTGAGGACGTCAGCACGCAGCAAGACCCTCAAGGGGACATCATGCGCAAGATCACTCACGCCTTCGCCGCACTCGCGACCGCCGCAGCGGCGGTGATGGCGTTCACCGGCCCGGCCGACGCGAAGGCCGCCGACTGGGCCGGCTGCCCGGACGGCGCGGTCTGCATCTACCCGCAGAACCAGAACCCGGCCGTCAGGCCGACCCATATCTTCTGGAGCTACGGGTCCCACAACCTCAGCAACCAGTTCGGCAACCACTGGGTACTCAACAACCAGACCGGTGGCGCGACCGCCGCGCTGTGCACCGGCTACAACGGAGCGGGCTGCGGCGGTCGCATCGCCGCGGACCACGGTGTCTACGCCGACCTCACGCCCATCAACTCGGTCACGCTGTACCGGCCGTAGCGAACGCCGCGGCATCGCACGCTCCCGGGTGAGCCCGGAGTGATACCCGAGTGAACACCGCGCCGGAGCCGTCCATCCACGGCTCCGGCGCGGTTCTCGTTCCGTTCCGCTGTTTCGCCACATCGTTCGTCATACCAATGGAAAGGTTTGCTTTTCCCTGCACGCCCCCCACTAACCTGGGCAATTGCCGCCCCTGACCAGGGCGCAAAGCGCCATGGGGGATTCATGGGGGAGCAGCCGTACGGACACGGGACCGACGACCCGGCCGAGCCGCCGACGGAAGCAGGCCCGCCCAAGCCGCACTTCCCTGCCCAACTGCGGCGGCTGCGACAGGAACGCGGCATCTCACTGTCCGAACTCTCGCGTCTGACGCACTACAGCAAGGGCTATCTGAGCAAGATCGAGACCGGGGCAAAGCGTGCGACGGTCGATGTCGCGCGCCGCTGCGACCAGGTGCTCCGGGCGGACGGCGAGCTGCTGGCGCTGCTGCCGGACCAGGCGTCGCAGGAGGGCTGCACCGGCTCGGGCGCCGCCGTGCCCCCCGGAGCACGGCCGGCGGACGGCGCCTGCCCCTACCGGGGGCTCCCCGCGTTCACCTCCCGCGAGGCGGAGTGGTTCTTCGGCCGGGAGCGGGTGACCGCCGCCCTGGTCGAGCGGGTCTTCGAACGGATCGGGGACGGGCCGCTGATGCTCGTCGCCGCCTCAGGGGCCGGGAAGTCGTCGCTGCTCAACGCCGGCCTCGTACCGGCCCTTCGGCGTCAGGGCGGGTTCCCCATGCCGGGGGCCGAGACCTGGCCCGTGCTCGGGTTCACCCCGACGGCGCGTCCCATGGACGAACTGCTGGACCGTGCCGCGAAGGCCCTGGGCAGCGATCCCGGCCTCACCGTACGTGAGGTGACGGAGCGTCCAGAGCTGTTGCTGGAGGCTGTACGCGCCCTGTCGTACGGCTCCCGGTCGGGCGACGGCCGGCAGCAGCCTTCCCCACCGGTCCGACCGGTGCTGCTCGTCGACCAGTTCGAGGAGTTGTTCACCCACTGCGCCGACGAGGACGAGCGACGCGCCTTCGTCCGTGTGCTCTGCGCCGTGTCAGGGACCAAGGCTGTCGCGTCGGGGTACGACCCGGCAGTCGTGGTGCTCGGCGTACGAGCCGACTTCTCCGGCGCCTGCCTGGAACTTCCCGACCTCGCATCCGTCTTCACCGACGGGCTGTTCGTGCCGCCGCCCATGTCCGTGGCGGAACTGCGCGAGTCGATCACCCGTCCTGCGGAGCTCGCGGGTGCCACCCTCGAACCGGGACTGGCGCAACTCCTGCTGCGGGACGCCGGGCTGCGTGGTGCCACCGCGGCACCCGCATCCGAGGTCACCCCGTCCGGAGCGCTGCCTCTGGTGTCCCACGCCCTGATGGCCACATGGCAGCAGCGCGAAGGCGCCATGCTGACCGTTGCCGGCTACGAGCGCACCGGGGGCATCCAGGGCGCGATCGCGCGCACCGCGGAGGACGCCTTCGCCCGGCTCCATCCGGCCGAACAGAAGACGATCCGCCGGATCCTGGTACGACTGGTGCATGTCGCCGACGGCACCGCGGCGACCCGGCACCGGATGAGCCGAACGGCCCTGATGGAGCAGCTCGCCGACGCCGACGGCGCAGCCACGGCGCTCGACACCTTCGTACGCGCCCGGCTGATCACCATGGGCAGTGACACCGTCGAGATCACCCACGAAGCCCTGCTCCACGCCTGGCCACGGCTGCGCGGCTGGATCCATGCCGACCGGGCGGGACTGCTGATCCACCAGCGCCTGGCCCTCGCCGCCGACGAATGGGAGCGCGCGGGCCGCGATCCGTCCCTGCTCTACCGGGGGACCCGACTGGACAGCGTGCGCTCATGGGCCGATGAGCTGGACGGCAGGAGCCGGCTCGGTGCCCGGGAGGAGGCGTTCCTGCTGGCCGGTCAGGCCGCGGAGGACGCGAGCGAGGAACAGACCAGGCGCCAGGTACGGCGGCGGCAGTGGATGTCGGCCACACTCGTCGCACTGCTGCTACTCGCCCTGACGGCCGGAGGCCTCGCGTACCACCAGCGCGAAGCCGCGCTCGACCAGGAACGGGGGGCGCGTTCACGAGCTCTCGCCGCGCAGTCCACCCTCCTCGCATCCGGCCGACCGGAGGCGTCGATGCTGCTCGCCGATGAGGCCTACCGTGCCGAGGCGACCACCGAGGCCAGGGGAGCCCTGCTGAGTGCCCAGTCCCAGCCCTTCGCCGCCAGGCTCGGCGGTCATGAGGGGCCGGTCAACGCCATCGCCTTCGCAGTCGGCGGGACGTTGGCGACGGGCAGTTCCGATGGCCGGGTGATCCTGCGGAGGCTGTCCGACCGTCGCACCCTCGCCGTCCTCACCGTGCCCGGCCGGGTGCGGTCGGTCGCGTTCAGCCAGGACGGGCGTACTCTCGCGGCGACCTCCACCGACGGGCCGGTGCACCTGTGGGACACCACGGGCCGCCGTATCAGGGAACTGCCCGGAATTCGGTCCGAAGGCGCCCGCGCCGTGGCGTTCGACCCCAGCGGCCGTACGATCGCCACCGCTGACGCGGACGGTGAGGTCCGACTGTGGGACACCTCGGGGAGCCACCGGCTCCTCGCGGCGCTCGCCGGCCATTCCGGGCTCGTCAACGCGCTGGCGTACGCCCCTGACGGCCGGTCACTGGTCTCGGCGGGGTCCGACCGGACCGTACGCCTGTGGGACGTGGCGGGTGCCCGTTCCCTCGCCGTGCTCAAGGGACACACGGACGAGGTACTGGGCGCGGCGTTCGCGCCCGACGGGCGGACGGTGGCCACCGGAGGGGTCGACCGGACCGTACGGCTGTGGGACGTGTCCCGGCGCCGTCAGTCGGTCTCTCTCAGCGGGCACAGCGACGACGTCAACGCCGTCGCCTACACCCCCGACGGCACCACGGTCGTCAGTGCCGGAGGCGACGGGACCACCAGACTCTGGGATGTGCGCGGCGGCAGACTCACCGCGACGCTCTCCGGCCACACCGACTATGTGATGGGCGTGGCCGTGGACCCCCGCGGCGCGACCGTCGCGACCGCGGGTTTCGACCAGTCGGTGGTGCTCTGGGACCTGAAGGCGTCGGCTCTGACGGCACGTCCGTTCACCGAGATCTGGCAGGCCGCGTACAGCCCGGACGGGACCATGCTTGCCACGGCCGACGCGGACCACACCGTGCGCCTGTGGGACGTGGCCCGCCGCCGCGTCCTGGCGATGTTCACCGGGCATCGCGAGACGGTGTTCGCGGTGGCCTTCTCGCCGGACGGCCGCATGCTGGCGTCCGCGGGCTCCGACGGCACGATCAGGCTGTGGGACATCGCGAGCCGAAGTGCGCTGGCCATGCTCGACGAGGCGCTCGACCGGCCGGGCGGCGATGTGTTCGCGGTGGCCTTCTCGCCGGACGGCCGCACGTTGGCGTCCGCGGGCTCCGACCGTACGGTCCGGCTCTGGGACATCGCGGGGCGCCGTCTGCTCGCCCGGATGACCGGCCACACCGACTTCGCCAACGACGTCGTGTTCAGCCCCGACGGCCGCACCCTGGCCAGCGCGAGCGATGATCTGACCGTACGTCTGTGGGATGTCCCCGGACGCCGCCCGCTCGCCGACCTCACCGGGCATACCGGCGCCATCCGGGGCGTGGCCTTCAGTCCTGACGGGCACACCCTGGCGAGCAGCGGAAACGACGGCACCGTACGGCTCTGGGACACCCGCGGCCACGGCTTGCTCGCGGCGCTCACGGGCCACACCGGCTCCGTACGCGGCATCGCCTTCTCACCCGACGGCCGCACCCTGGCGAGCAGCGGCAACGATCGCACGGTCCGCCTGTGGGACGTGCCGGGACGACGTCTCTGGGCAGCCCTGACGGGGCATACGAACGCGGTATGGGACGTCGACTTCGCCCCGGACGGACGGACGGTCGCCAGCAGCAGCAACGACGGCACCGTACGGCTCTGGAACCTGGACATCGGTGTCCGGCTGGCGGAAATCCGGCGGTTGCGCGAAGGGCTCACCCCGGGGGAACGGGAATCGGTGCCGCGCGGCGGCCCGGAGTCGCCGGTGCCGTGACCGGCGAAGTGCCGTGCTCGACGGGGTTTCCCACAGGGTTTCCCGTTGCCCGTTCGCATGGGGCGGCGCGGCGGTATCGACCTGTTGCCCTCGCACCGCAAGGCTGTTGGCTGCGCAGGGCACCGGTCCGGGCTCACCGAACCGGTCCGGGCCGGTCTCTGCGCGTTCACGGCGCACTTGTCGTCCTGCCGTCGGCTCCGAACGGCCGTCGGTCGACAGGCGTCGGTCCGTCAGAAAGTCGGATCGTCAGAACGGGGGATGCTCCATGCATCGTCGCACCGGTCTCATCAGCGCATACATCGGATTACTGGCCGCCTGCCTCTGCTGGCTGGCACCGCCCGCAACCGCCCAACCGCCGAAGGCCGTCCACTCCTCACCTGCGGACGGCGACTGCCGCTCCCTGGCACCTGGCGCATCCGACGCAGCCGAGCGGGCGATCGCAGCCGCCTGCCGACAGGTCGCCGCAGGCGTCTGGTACACCTGGGGCGGCGGCCACGGCGCACGTCCCGGCCCCACCTATGGGCAGGTGGACCCCACCGACCCGGCCAGTGAACACGACCCCGAACGGCTCGGGTTCGACTGCTCGGGGCTGGTCCGCTACGCCTACGCCGAAGCCACCGGCGATGACCTGCTCAACGGAGTGGCCAGCGCCCAGTTCTACACACACCGGGCGACCGGGCGCTTCACCGCCGCCGACGGGCTCGCCCCGCTGCTCCCCGGTGATCTGTTGGTCTGGGGGACATCCCAGGATCTGCACCACATCGCCATCTATCTGGGTGCGGGCAAGATGGTGGAGGCCAGGCAGTCCGGCACCAAGCTGATGGTCAGCGATGTCCGGCTCACCGGCGCCTACTACGGGGCGGTCCGTGTCGACCCCGGCCCGGTGACCGGCCATGTCTTCCGTACCTGGGGCACCGGCGTGTGGACCAAGGCCGCCCCGTCGGTCAGGGCGGCGCGCGTCTACGCATTCCCCGGACCGACCACGATCCGTGTCGAGTGCCAGAAGCACGCGGAGCGCGTCACCTCCGACGGCTACACCAATGACGCCTGGTCCTACCTCCCCGATTACAGGGCCTGGGTCACCAACATCTACATCCAGGGTCCCGCATGGCTCCCGGGGGTGCCGACCTGCACCTTCTGACACGGTGGTTCACACGCCGTCGGCCGTCCCGGAAGTCGTGGGCCGGCCGACGGCCAGCGTCAGTACGGCAGAGCCGTCTTGTCGGAGTGCGCAACGGTGCCCGTCTTCCCGGCCTCACCTGTCGCGGCAGAGGGAACGACCATCCACGCCAGGGAGCGACGCACCCAGCGCGGACGTGGTCACGAGCACTTCGTCGACACGGACGCCCAATGTGCCCAACCCCCGCCTGAACGCCTTGTTCGGGCGCCGGAGTAGCGATCGTATGCGCGCGGTAGTTGAGTCCGCAGCTCGGGCCTGACCGCGCCCGGCGGGGTCGCAGGGCGCGGTCAGGCCCGGCCGTGGGCCTTCTGCGAATGCCTCGACAGCGAGTCGAGGGTCACTGCGGCGAGCAGCACCCCTCCTGTGATCACGTACTGCATCGGTGTCGGGATCCCGGCGAGTACCATGCCCGACGCGATCGACTGGATGACCAGCATGCCCAGCAGTACAGACCAGGTGGTGCCACGGCCGCCGAACAGGCTGACGCCGCCGATCACGGCCGCTGCGATGGCGTTGATCAGCAGGATGCTGGAGCCCGAGGTCTGGCCCACCGCGGCGACCCTGGAGGCCAGGAACAGCCCGCCGATCGCGGCCATCGTGCCGGAGACCATGAACGCCGAGATCCGCAGCCACACCACGTTCAGCCCCGCACGCCGCGCGGCCTCGGCTCCGCCGCCGATCGAGACGATCCGCCGACCGTAGAACGTGCGACGGAGTATGAAGTCGAGGCCGACGACGAAGACGAGGAACACCAGCAGGGCGAGCGGCAGACCCTCGAAGCGGTTCAGCACATAGGCGGCACCGAACGCCACCAGGGCGACCGCAGCCGTTCGTGCGGCGATCACACCGAACGGGCGGGACAGCACCCCCACGTCCCTGCGGCGACGCGCTCCCTGGTACGACGCGAAGGCGAACCCCGCCACGGCGAGCGCCGCGAGCCCGTAGGCGACGGCCGGATCGTGGAAGTAGTAGGTGGTCAGCGCGCGGACCACGCCCTCCTCCGGGAGATTGATGGTGCCGCTCGCGCCGAGCGCGAACAGCATCAGACCGTTCCAGGCCAGCAGCCCCGCCAGGGTGACGACGAACGCCGGCACACCGATCCGGGCCGCGAAGAAGCCCTGCACGGCACCGATCGCGGCCCCGACGGTCAGGGCCGCGACGATCGCCAGCCATTCCGGCAGGCTCTGGTGCACGCTCAGCACGGCGAACACGGCCGCGGTGAGCCCGCTGACCGAACCCACGGACAGGTCGACCTCGCCGAGCAGCAGGACGAAGACGATGCCCAGCGCGATCATGCCGGTGCCGACGATGTCGACGCTCAGATTGGAGAGGTTGCGGGGAGAGAGGAACTGCGGCTGGAGGCTCTGGAAGATGATCCAGAGCACGATCACAGCGGCGATACCGGGGATCGCTCCCAGTTCCCCGCTGCGCAGCTTGCGGGCGAAGTGGCCGAGGTAGCTCCGGAAGCCCCCTTCGTCATCGGCCGCTCGGCGCCCGTCGGCGGGCGCGGGGGAGGGCTTGGCGGAACCGATTCCCCGGGCGGGTTCTGGCCTCTTCACCTGCCTCCTTCCCACACCCGGGCATCGCGGTGGGTGACGGCGTTGTTGGTTGCGCCGGTGATGCAGGAGACGATCTGTTCCTGGGATGTGGTCGGCACGCTCAGAAATCCATTGTTGCGACCGAGGTGGAGCACCGCGACCTGGTCGGCGACGGCCTTGACATCCCCCAGGTTGTGGCTGACCAGCAGTACGCCGATGCCGCGCTCCCGCAGCCGGTCGATGAGGTCGAGGAAGTGCGCGGACTGCTGGACGCCCAGTGAGGCGGTCGGCTCGTCCAGGATCAGCAGCCGGGGTTCGCTGATGAGGGCGCGAGCGATCGCGACCGTTTTGCGCTGGCCCGCGGAGAGGGAGGCGACCGGCACGCGCACGCTGGGGATGCCGATGGACAGGGTGTCCAGCAGTTCCAGCTCGCGGGCCCGGCGCTCCATGGACACCTCGTCCAGGACGCCGGTGCCGCCCAACTCATGGCCGAGGAAGAGATTGCCGACGACATCGAGGGTTTCGCACAGAGCGAGGTCCTGGTAGACGCTGGCGATACCCAGGCTCTGGGCGTCGCGGGGCCGGGCGATCCGCACTGGGCGCCCGTTCCACTCGATGACTCCCTCGTCGGCCGGTTCGGCGCCGGTGATCACCTTGACCAGTGTGGACTTGCCCGCGCCGTTGTCTCCGACCAGCGCGACGACCTCGCCGGCGTGGATCTCCAGCTCGACGTCCGTGAGTGCCCAGACGGCGCCGAACCGCTTGTAGATCCCGCGCAGCGCCAGCAGCGGTGCGCTCCGCATGTCGGAACCTCCTTCGCCCGGCCCGCGCGTGCCGTCATCCGATGAGCCCGGCCTCGCGGCAGGCGGCGCGGACCGCGGGAACGCAGATCTGGTCGACCGTGTACAGACCGTGCTTGACGACCAAGTCCTTGACCGTGTCGGCGGTTACGGGGGTGAGCGGACCGAGCACGGCGGGAATGTCCTTGTCGGTGTCGTTGCTGACGTGGTCGGTGGCGATGCCGTCGAGCGCTTCGCCACGGCCGAGCGCGATGGCCATCCTGGCCGCGGCGTCGGCCTCCGCCTCGAAGGACTTGTACACGGTGACGTACTGCTCGCCGCTGACGACCCGCCGGACGGCCGCCAGATCGGCGTCCTGACCGGTGACCGGTGGCAGCGGTGAGACGCCGGCCGCCTTCAGCGCGGCGATGCTGCTTCCCGCGAGCCCGTCGTTGGCCGACAGAACCCCGTCGATCTTCCCGGGCCCCAGCTCGGATATCGCCGCCGACATGTTCCTGTACGCGTTCTCCGGGATCCAGCCCGCGGTGTAGTAGGACTTGGCGATGTCGACCTTGCCCTTGAGGACGGAGAGTGCGCCGTCCCTCAGGTCCCTGGTGTTGGGGTCGGTGGGGTCGCCGTTGATCATCACGATCCGTCCGCCGTTCGCCTTCGGCCCCATCGCCTTCAGCAGTTGCTCCGCCTGGATGCGCCCGATCTCCTTGGAGTCGTAGCTGGAGTAGGCGGTGACGGGGCCTTCGGCGAGGCGGTCGTAGGAGACCACGGGCACACCCGCGTCGCGGGCCCTGGAGATCGAGGAGCTCAGAGCCTTGTCGTCCACCGGGTCCAGGATCAGGACCTTGGCCCCGTTCGCGATCATCGATTCCATCTGCTGCTGCTGGGTGGCCACATCCGCCGATGCTTGGGCGCTGATCACCCGGCAGTCCGGGCAGAACTCCTTGACCCTCTGCTCGATCAAGGGCTTGTCCTTGGTCGCCCAGCGGGCGGTGTGGGTGTCGGGGAAGAGCGCCCCGACGGTGAAGCCGCCCTCGGTGGTCGGCGTGCCCGGGTCGTCCTGTGCCCCGCCGTCAGACCCGCAGGCGGAGAGCACGGGTATTACGGAGAGTACGGACACGGCCACCGCCGCGGTGACGGCGCGACCCGGATGGATCTTCATCCGAGGAGTCTCCTGCCGCATGTGGAATAGTGATGCACGATTTGGAATGAAATACGAACTTCCTTCAGTATATTCCCGGTGTTCCTAATGCCCCCACAGGTGGATGGAGCCTTGTGCGACGGCCGACCTCGGTGGGCGGCGGGGTGGAGCCTCCGGCTGACGGAGTGCTGGTTTCGACGGTCGGTGGCGGGGCCGTGGCGTCCCGGCGCTCCGTGGACAGGTCACGGCCCGTCACTTCGTCGGTGAGTGACGGGCCGTGGAGTGCGGGGCTGCCTCAGCCCCAGAGGGCGTAGGCCATCTCCTGCTGCGTGTGTGCCGGGCGGTCGCCGGTGTAGGTGAGCTGCATCCGGGTGAAGTGCTTCAATTCGGGGTGCTTCTCCCAGGTCTCGGGCCTGTCGAGTCTCACGGTCACCGGATAGGAGTGGAACCTGCCTGCCGCGCAGTAGGGCTGACAGTCGTTCACCATGTCGATCCCGCTGCCGACGGCGGAGTCCGGTCCCCAGGTGGCCCACTTCAGGTCGACGAGCCGGTTGTTGCCGTCCCCGCAGGCCAGCAGGAAGTCGCCGGGGCGGGTCTGCGGGTTGGAGAAGCAGTCGACGGCCACCAGGCGTGAGGTCGTGGGAGCAGCCGTGGAAGCCGTTGCCGGTACCACTGCTGTGAGTGTCGCGGCAGCACACAGCATGAGTGATGTCGCGAGCTTGTGATTCACCATTGCGGCTCCCTGGGCGGCGGACTCCAGCGGTTGTTCCCGAGTCGCGGTTGCTCCTGACTCGACGGTACGACCGCACTCCGGGATGCACCACCCAAACGGGTGATAAGTGCATGAAACGCCCGTAGTGGTTCGTTCGTGCGGCACCGGATGGCGGGCGGTGAATCAGCGGCCGTCCCTCTTTGATTATGCACGGTCACGATCCGTATCCAGCGGCCCGTCCGCGGCGTGTACCGGTGTGTCCGCGACCAGCGCGCCCGCGGCCGGGCCGCCGCTGAAGGTGAGCCGGTACGTGCCCGCGGCCGTGTCCGCGGCACCGTCCACGTAGGGCGCGTACTTCAGTGGACGGGTCGGCTTGCTGCCCCGCTCCTGGCGGGGCATGGTGCCGACGGCCGGAGCGGTGGGGCGGTAGTCGGCGTGGCGTTCGCGGTCCGGCGGGAAGTACGCGTCGGTCGGCGGAAGCCCTGTCGTCCGGGTCTCCGTGCGCGCGAAGTCGAAGGCGGACGTCAAGTCGCCGCAGACCGCCCGCCGCCAGGGAGAGATCTGCGGCTCGTGCACCCCGAAGCGGCGCTCCATGAACCGGATGACGGAGGTGTGGTCGAAGGTCTCGGATCAGGTGAACCCGCCAGTGCTCCAGGGCGAGACGACAAGCATCGGAACGCGGGGGCCGAGCCCGTAGGGCCCTGCCGAGAAGCCGGAGCCCCCGGGGAAGTGGTCGAGTGCCGTCGGAGCGGTCGAAAGGCCTTGGGCCGGGCCTGACGGAGCGTACGGCGGCACGACGTGGTCGAAGAAGCCGTCGTTCTCGTCGTAGGTGATGAACAGGGCGGTACGCGCCCACACATCCGGGTTCGACGTCAGTGCGTCGAGCACTTGGGTGATGTACCAGGCGCCGTAGTTGGACGGCCAGTTGGAGTGCTCGGAGAAGGCCTCTGGGGCGGTGATCCAGGAGACCTGGGGCAGGCGGCCCGCCTGGACGTCGGCGCGCAGGAGGTCGAAGTACCCGTCGCCGCTCCTGGCGTCGGTGCCGGTGCGTGCCTTGTCGAACAGCGGCTCGCCGGGACGGGCGTTGCGGTACGCGTTGAAGTACAGCAGGGAGTTGTCGCCGTAGTTGCCGCGGTAGGCGTCCTCGATCCAGCCCCAGGATCCCGCGGCGTCGAGGCCGTCGCCGATGTCCTGGTAGACCTTCCAGGAGATCCCGGCCGCTTCGAGGCGCTCCGGATACGTCTTCCAGCCGTAGCCGGCCTCCGCGTTGTTGAGCACCGGACCGCCGCCGGTGCCGTCGTTGCCGGTGTGCCCGGTCCACAGGTAGTAGCGGCTGGGGTCCGTGGAGCCGATGACGGAGCAGTGGTAGGCGTCGCAGATGGTGAAGGCATCCTCTGTGCCGACCCGGATGAGCCGGGATGAACCCGGGATGAGTGGAAGAGTGCGTGCGGAGGGGGCAGGCTGAGTGGCATGCGGTCGGTCTTCCGCTCATACGTGCGACCAGAGGCGGGTGGTCGCCACCGGGTCTTCTGGGCGCTCGCGCAGTGTCTGCCCTTCGCCATCGCGGTCCTGGTGGTGGTCATCGAGGTCACCCCCCTGCACGTCATGTACACGGGACCGCTGCTGACGGCGACACCGGCTCTGGCGGCGGTGACGATGGGTCCCAAGGGGACCATCGCGGCAGCGGGTTTCGCCCTGGTCATCAGCGTGATCACCGCCACCTACAACCAGGCCTGGGGCACCCAGCAGGTCTATACCAACCTTCTCGCTCTGCTGATGGTGTCCGCCGCGAGCGTCATCACCAGCAGGGCCGCGCGTACGCGCAGGAAGAGCGAGCTCAACCAGATCCGCCGGATCGCCACCGCCGCGCAGGAGGTGCTGGTGCGGCCGGTGCCGGCGATGATCGGTCCGCTGCGCGTGGGCAGCATGTACCTGGCTGCCGAGATGGGTGCCCAGATCGGCGGCGATCTCTACGAAGCCGTGCAGACCCGCTACGGGGTGCGGCTCATCGTCGGCGATGTCCGGGGCAAGGGCCTTCCCGCGGTACGTGCCGCCGCGGCCGTGCTGGGCGCGTTCAGGGAGGCCGTGCACTACCAGGAGGACCTGGTGGACGTCATGGGCCACTGCGCGGCGGCCCTGGAGCGGGAGCGCCACTCGCCCGGTGTGGATCCGGAAGCCCGGGTGGAGGGGTTCGTCACGGCGCTTGTGGTCCAGGTCCCGGAGGAAGCGGTCGTCGAGGTCGTCAACCGCGGCCATCCGCCTCCGCTGATGCTGCACCAGGGCAGGGCGGAGGCGCTGATGCCGACATGCCCGCTGCCGCCACTCGGCCTTGAGGAGCTCATGACCGAGCCATGGGAAGGCAGGGTGGACTCCTACGCATTCGTCCCCGGCGACCGTCTGCTGCTGCACACCGACGGCGTGATCGAGGCCCGCAACAGCGACGGCGACTTCTTCGTGCTGCCCGATGCCCTGGAGGCGGTGCGGGGCGGCAGCCCTGTCGAGGTCCTTGACGAGCTCCACCAGGCGCTGGTGTGGCACACCTCGGGCTGTCTCGCCGACGATGTCGCGATGGTGATCATCGAGAGGGGCGAACGGACCGAGGCGGACGAGGAGGCCGAGTCCGGCCGGAACGGGCACGCCCCCGCTTCGCCTGCCGCGCCGCCGTGACCTGACCGTCGACCGGGCTGTCTCCGGTCCGAGCGCACCCCTTCACCGGTAGGTGAATCCCTCCAGGGGAAAGGTGAAAGCCCAGTTCAGGCGGTATACGGCAAGGTCGGGTAGCGGCGCCGCCCGGGGCGCTCGCGCTCCGGCCGGACCCGGATGCGTGATCATGCCCGAACGTCTGCCGACGCGGGCCCCGAACGCTGCCAGGAGAGCTTTCCGGGAGCCTCCAGCCCCGGCTTCGCGGCCCGAACCGGTTGTCCGGACTCGTAGGCACGGACCGCGCCCAAGGCGGCATCCGTGTCGGCGTGCACGGACGTGGTCAGGCTGAGACCCGTGATGTCGAGGAGCTTGCGCACCAGTGGTGTCGGCGCCGCGAGATGCATGTCACCGCCCGCGGCCCGGGCCTCCCGGGTGGTCCTGATCAGGACGTTCAGCCCTGAGGAGTCCATGAAGTCCAGCGTGGAAAGCTCCAGCACGAGATGCCGGCGGCCGTGCAGGAACTGATTGGCGAGGTGGTGGTGGAGCAGGGTTGCCGTGTCGACGTCCAGCTCACCGCGGATCCGGACGATCGCTGTGACGGCGTCGTGGACATCGACTTCGACGTCCAGGTTCTGTTCTCGCTGGGACATGGTCTCCGCTTTCACATCGTTCGTTTCCGGGTCCCGCGCGCCGTTCAACGGGGCGGCCGCTGGTCGACGCCTGCCCGGGATCGGCTCCCCTACACCTGCCCGGAGTGCGCGTCCGCGGTCATATGAGGCCCACCAGGACCTGGATGGTCTTGCCGCCCGCCAGCGGTGTGACGGTGATGTCCCGGCACAGCCGCTGGATCAGGCGCCAGCCGTGGCCACCGGGCTGCGCGCCGAAGGCGTCGTCCGTGCGCGCAGCGGCCACCGGCCGGACCCGGCTGCGGTCGGTCACCTGGAGGCGCAGCCCCTCCCGGGTGACACGTGCGGCGAACCAGGTCACACCACCACCGTGCCGGATCGCGTTGGTCACCAGCTCGGAGGTCACCAGGAGTGCGTCGGCGAGCCGGGTCTCCTCGATGGGGCCGGCCGGCCCAGTGGTCCCGGTGGCCCGGCCCGTGCCGGAAGCTTCGCCGGACAGTCCTTCGGACAGCAGTCGGCGTACCGTGTCCCGCGCCTCGGCCGCGCTCTCGGGGCGGGACCAGTCGGCCGTACCCGCCCCGGGTGCGCTGATCTCGTCTGTGCTCATCTGCCCGTTCTCCCCGTTCGGCCTCACGGAGTGCCCTTGGAGCCCTTGTGCCCCATGCGGCGTCCGGCACACCGGTCTACTGCGTGCCGGGGCCGGCGCGCCCGCGAGGCTGCCCGGGCGCGTCCCGGTGGCCCGGCCTGCGGGCCACCGGAACACGGGACGCGGAAGCGGGCGCCTCGCGCGGGGCCGATGGGGGGTCATGTCCGCGTGCTCCGGCCGGCGCGGCGTACGGACGCACGTCGCCGTTCGCGGTTGCGGCGGGCCGCCACGGCCGCGGAGAGAGCCCGGTCCTGTGCCGTCACCGCGACCAGTTCCTCGAAGAGCGCCCGCCCGCCGACCAGCGCCTGACGCAGTGGCTCGGCGTCGACCTGACCCGAGGAAGCCTCCGCGCAGGCCCGGTGCAGCCGCTGCGCACCCTGGGCCCGCTCGGGGAACACCGCCGCCAGAGCGTGCATCCGGTCCTCCCGCGGACCGGCGGGGAAGCCGCGGGCGATGGCGAGTTGGTCCAGCAGCTCGCCGGCCCTGGTCACCGCCGCCGCCGGGGAGTCCACGAAGCGCTCCTGAAGCCCCGCCCACAGAGCCACGTACTGGTCGCGCTCGTCATCGGAGAGCGGTTTCATGCTCAACCGGCCGAACCTGCGTCGCGGGCGACTGCTGTCGGTCCACTTCACCGGCCGCGCCAGGACGAGGGCGACGGTGAGGACAACCGCCACCCCGAGAATGGCAAGCGCACTGACGGACATGGCTCACTCCTTTCGCCGATCGTCCCTCCCGTGGGGTCGCTGTCACACCGGGTTACCGGATCACGGTCCGGCAAACGCCTTTGGCCACCGCATGTGCAAACACGGGGGATTCCGCTCTCCAAGCCGGTTCCTGTGCCGCCGAGTCGGCTCCGGTCTCGGAGCCACGACCTGGGGCTTGTCAGCCGTTCAGGCGCTGGTGAGCCCTGGGACGGGGGTGCGGTCCGATGTGCACCGCACCCGCCGGGCCCACAACTGGCTGTTCGCCGGAATGCTGGGCGCTTTCGTGGTGATCGTGCTCGGACTCGTCGTACTGCTGCACAAATCCGTGGCCCGCCCGCTGACCTCGCTGCGACTGGCGTCCAAGCGGGTTGCCGACGGCGACTTCGACCAGAGCATCGAACCCTCAGGGCCCGCCGACATACAGCACCTCGCCGATGTGGTGGAGTCCATGCGGCGACGGGTGAGCACCGCTCTCGGCGAATCCCGGAGCCGCGCGGCCCTGCTGGCGGAGCGGACCGCCGAACTCGATGACCAGGCCGTCGAGCTGCGGCGCTCGAACGCGGAGCTGGAACAGTTCGCCTATGTGGCATCGCACGACCTCCAGGAACCACTCAGGAAGGTGGCATCGTTCTGTCAGCTGCTGGAGAAGCGGTACGGCGATCAGCTGGACGACCGGGCCAAGCAGTACATCGACTTCGCCGTCGACGGCGTCAAGCGCATGCAGATCCTGATCAACGACCTGCTGACGTACTCCCGAGTGGGCCGGGTCAACGACGCCAGGGACGAGGTCGAGCTGGACGACGCTCTGGACAAGGCGCTGGCCAACCTCGGGACGGCCGTCGAGGAGGCGGGCGCGGTCATCGAGCGTCCCGACAGCCTCGGAGCCACCATCGGCGATCCCACCCTGCTGGCCATGCTGTGGCAGAACGTCGTCGGCAACGCCGTGAAGTTCCGCGCTCCCGATCGCCCGCCCGTGGTCCGTATCAGTGTGGAACGGGACGACAGCGGTGACACCGGCGACGGTGGTGACGAGACGGCCGCCTGGCGCTACCGGGTGACCGACAACGGCATCGGGATCCCGGATGAGTTCACGGAGAAGGTCTTCGTGATCTTCCAGCGGCTCCACGGGCGGGACGCCTACTCCGGCACCGGTATAGGCCTCGCCCTGTGCAAGAAGATCGTGGAACACCACGGCGGACGCATCTGGATCGACGGCGCCCACACCGGTGGCACCGAGATCCACTTCACGCTGCCCGCCACCGGGCCCGCCGCCATGCCCATCCTCAGCAGCACCACGGGAGACCACGTATGAACACCGCTGCCCAGCCGATCGAGGTCCTCCTGGTCGAGGACGACCCGGGCGACGAGCTGATGACCAGGGAGGCCTTCGAGGACAACAAGATCGGCAACACCCTCCATGTGGTCCGGGACGGGCAGGAGGCGATCGACTTCCTCTACCGGAAGGGCGAGTACAGCGGCGCGCCGCGTCCCGACCTCATCCTGCTCGACCTCAACCTGCCGAAGTACGACGGCCGGCAGGTCCTGGAACGCGTCAAGGCCGACGCCGACCTCACCCATATCCCGATCGTCGTGCTGACCACGTCGTCGGCCGAGGAGGACATCCTGCGCAGCTACCAGCTGCACGCCAGCGCCTACGTGACCAAGCCGGTGGACCTGGAGCGGTTCATCTCGGCGATCAGGAAGATCGACGACTTCTTCGTCACGGTCGTGCGTCTGCCACGTCCCTGACCCCTGGCGGCGGTCCCTGCTCGTCGCTGCTGTCGGCCCATCGTCTCGCGGAATCCCGAGAGGCCTTCGAGCAGGGCGGCATGCACGGTGGTGTCCACGGCCGCGCTGGCGGTCAGCAGCACCTGCTCGCGTCGCACCCGTATCTCGGGCAGATACGCCTTCGCCCGGGGGCAGACACAGCGTGAGGTCCCGCCGGCTCATCCGACTGCGGGTGCGCACCACGAAGTCCACGGCTCCAAGGCGGTCGCGCAGACGGTTCACGGACGACGGCGCCGTCCCGATGAGCTCCCCCAGAGCGCGCAGATTGACGCCCTCCGCACGCTCGATGCCGTAGAGCACGCGTCGCCGGGACGCGGAGTTCGGCGTCGGTGCGGGGCCTCAGGGCCCCGCACCCAGGCCCCGTCCGGTTCAGGCGGCGGTTTCGAGGAGGCCCTTGCGCAGCCGCTTGATGATGCGGTTCAGCAGTCGGGAGACATGCATCTGGGAGATGCCCAGCTCTTCTCCGATCTGGGCCTGGGTGAGCTCGGTGACGAACCGCATGTGCAGAATGCTGCGGTCGCGCTCGTCCAACTGGGCGATCAGCGGCGCGAGCGAGTGGAAGTCTTCGATCAGCTCCAGGGCCCGCTCCTCCTCACCGATGAAATCGGCCAGCGCCGCTTCGCTGTCCTGGGCGGCTTCGCCGCTGAGCGCGGCGTCCAGCGAGGCGGAGTTGTAGGCGTTGGACGCCTTCCGTGCCTCGATGACCTCTTCCTCGGTCAGCGACATCAGCTCGGACAACTCACGCACGGTGGGGGTGCGCCCGAGGCGGCTGCGCAACTCCTCGGTGGCCTTGGCCAGTTCCACCCTTGCCTCCTGGAGCCGCCGAGGGACGTGCACGGCCCAGCTGGTGTCGCGGAAGAACCGTTTGATCTCGCCCACGATGCACGGCACGGCGAAGGTGGTGAACTCCACCTCGCGGGACACGTCGAACCGGTCGATGGCCTTGATCAGGCCGATGGTGCCGACCTGCACGATGTCCTCCATCTCGTCCGCGCCCCGGCTGCGGAAGCGGCCCGCGGCGTAGCGGACGAGCGACAGGTTCATCTCGATCAGAGTGTTGCGCACGTACTGGTACTCGTGCGTGCCCTCCTCCAGCACCGCCAGACGGGCGAAGAAGTGGCGGGACAGCTCCCGCGCGTCCTGAGGGGACACCTCCAACGGGGCCACGGGCAGGTCGAGCGAGCCGAGAGTGCCGGAGGTCCGGATGCCGGCCGCCACCGTCGTCGTCTTGTGTGCCGTGGTGATCGCCGCGCTCACGGTCGCCATCTCTTCACCTCTGTCTTTCGATCCGTCACCCGTGGGGGTCCGCTTACCCCGGATCACGCATCGCATTCCAGGAGATTGCTCCGGTCGGCCCGGAACCCTCCCTCTCCTGGTCCTTCTTGCGTCCGGGAGGCGGACCACCTCGTCGGTGATCGTCTCCGGGATGTCCGCGGCGGAGTCGGCGCTGCCATGTGCCTGCTCGTCCCCGCGGACCAGGAAGTTGCGGGTCGACCCGTCCGTCATGACAGCCAGATGGCGTGCCGGCACCGGCATCGGTGTTCGCGGCTCGAACCCCGTGCTCGCGCTGAGCCGGTGGATGAGGTCGGTGTACGTGGCCGAATGCATGGCGTGCTGACGCTGCGCCAGATGCTCGAACCCCGGTCGGCGCAGTGCTCACCGGGGTTCCGTTCCTTCCCGCCCGGGGCTCCGGTGCTCCCTCGCCGGGAGCACCGGAGCCCCGGGCGGGCGCCTTCAGGTGCTGTAGATCCCCACCTCATACAGGGAGTAGCCCCACTTGGTGCCGCGCTCCTGCCCCAGGACCCTTACGTAGCGGGCGGTCGTCCCGGCGAACTGCGCCGTGTCCAGGCCTCCGTCACCCGCGGTCGTGGACCAGACGGAGCGCCAGTCGTCGCCGTTGTCGGAGACCTCGATGCGGTAGGCCTTGCCGTACGCGCGTTCCCATTCGAGCGTGACTCGCTTGACCAGGCTCGGTGTGCCGAGGTCGATCCGGAGCCACTGACCGTCACTCCAGCCGCTCGCCCAGCGGGTCTGCGCCCGGCCGTCCACGGCCCGGTCGGGCGCGTAGCTGGTGAACAGGTTCCACTCGGTCGAGCTGGCCGACGCGGATGAGCCCGCCGCGAGGTTCACCCCTGCCCGGTGGTTCTCGGATGCCCCCCAGGTGCGCAGATACGACTCGGCGCCCTTGAAGAGGTCGTCCAGCACGTCCTGGCCGCCGACCTGCCGGATGTCCTCCAGCCAGTCCGGGACCAGGCCGTAGTGGGAGGCCCCGTCGGTGTTGATGTCCCAGGTACGGTCGCCGGTGGTCTGCTTGTCGATGACGGAGCCGCCGTCGACGCTGCGGAACGGGTAGCGCACGGGGTTGGAGGTGTCCGCGCCGCGTGGCCCGGGCCAGCCGCCCACGCCGTTCATGTCGGTGCCGTAGCCGTAGCCCACTCCGTACTTGTCGCGGAGGTCCTTGGTACGCCGGGCCTCCGCGACGAAGCCCTCGGAGCCGTTCATGTACTGGGTGATGAACCCGCCGAGGCGGTAGACCCGCTCGGTCCAGCCGGCGTCCATCCAGCCGTGCGAGGAGATCAAGCCGGCGTACGAGCCGGCCTCGGCGATGTCGAGCACCCGGCCCACCGCCTTGACGCTCATATGGTCGATCTCGATCATCATCTTGCGCTGCATCATGCCCCGTACGGCGTACTCGCCGAGTTCTGTGAGGCCGCGGGTGTTGCACTGCGCGTCCGCCGCGTACGACGGCACCTTCACACCGACCGGCAGCCGCTTCTCCGCCGCGGTCGCCGAGGCGAGACCGATGGGGTTGTCATGCTGCGGGCCTGTGCACTTCTCCGTCTTCCAGAACGTGCCGGTCGACAGGAACTGCCCCACGTTGATGGCGGTCCCGAGGGTGCCGGAGTCGAACCGCACTCCGCACAGGGCGTTGTCGAACTTGTGGCACAGGAACATGCTGCGGACGCCGAGGCTGTGCAGCTCGTCCAGACCTCGGTCCACGTCCTGCTTGCTGCACTGCGCGATGTCGAGGATCATCTTGCACCCGAACGGCTCGGAGGTCTCGACGCCCAGCACCACGGCCAGCTTGCCCTGCTCGATGACCTCGCGGGCCTGCGCGGAGTCGGTGACGATCCTGAACCAGCCCTTGCCCGGGCCGCCGTACATGGTGTCGATGAACGACTGCATCTCGTACGTCTTCCGCGCCTGGAGGCGGATGGACGTCATCTCGTCGCAGCTGCGGTCCTTGAAGAAGTAGACCGAGCAGATCACGCCGTTGGTGACGAGATCGTTGACCAGCACCCGCTGGCCACCGCGCCAGGCGCGTTCGACCCAGGCGTAGTAGTTCTGCTGGTGGGTCAGCGAGTCATGGGCGGGCCAGTCCTTGAACGTCGGCCAGCCGTCGGGGTCGTGCTTGCCGTCGCCGCCCTTGGTGATGAAGTCGAATATCGCGAGCGAGCCGTCTGGGTAGTGCTCGGGACAGTCCTTGAGAGCGTCGGCGATGCCCTGCTCGGAGAAGGTCTTGCCGCAGATCAGTCGACCGCCGAAGGCCTCGTTGGACATCAGGTGGTCATGCGCGTCCACGAAGCCGCGTACCCGACCCTGGGCGTCCGTGCCCTTGAAGGGTTCGCCGGTGACGTTGATCTGGGAGTCGGGTGCGGGCCGCGCGGCCGGATCCCACCATCCCGACTGCGCGGAGGAGGCCGGGGCCGTGCCGAAGACCATGGCCATCACGGTGAGAAGTAACGAGAGGATCGCCAGTGGGCTGCGCCGGCGCTGTGGGGGTCGCGTCATGGTCATCACCCATGCCTTTTGGTGTCAGCACATGTCGACACGGTCCATGACCGGTCCCCCACCCCGGGCTCAGAGGCGTGGGTTGTCATGAACCATGCAAGCGGTGCCCCGAGAATCGCGACTACTCCCGGAGGAGTCAATAGTCCGGGACGCGTGACCTGATGGGCGCGACCTTGCGCCCGAGCACGTGGTGGCGGTGGGTTGGCGTGCGGTGACGCCCGGTGGAGGGATGCGTGTCGACGCCAATCCATTCGTACACATATCGAAAGAAATCAGCACAATGGATGGGCGACGGGAGTGCCCGGCGCGGTCGTGTCGTCATCGCGTCCCGCCGGGAAACCAGGGAAGGGAGTCGACTGGTGCCATCGGTTCGGCCGGGGGAAGGGAAGGCTCCCGGTGCGCTCAGGTCCGAGCCGGGGACGCTGCTGGAGCATGTCTCCGTGGCCGTCTTCGGTATCGGTGACGACGACGAGATCTGCTTCTGGGGGCCCGGCGCCCAGGATCTGTTCGGATACGACGCCGCGACGGCGCTGACCCGGCCCGCCGCGATCCTCTTCGCTGCCGATTCGGTCGACCCGGCCGATCCGGTCGACCCCGCACGCCTTCCCGATCCCGCCGGACCTCCCGCCCTGGCCGACACCGATGCGGCCGTCGGCGACGGCGACGGCAGTGGCGACGGCAGTGGCGACGGCGGTGGCGAGGCGGCCCGGCGTACGGCCGCCCTGCTGGCCGAGCGCGGTCGTACCGGCTACTGGCGGGGACGACTGCCCGTGCGCCACCGGGACGGAACCGTCTTCAGCTGCGGCTTCCGGGTCTTCCCCATCGCCGGCTCATCGGGCCGATCCGTCGTGCTCGGCCTGTCGAGCTCCAGCGCGGAGCTGGACCGGGTGAAGGACAACCTCGCCTTCCTCGACGCCCTCTTCGAGACCTGCCCCGTCGGCCTGGTCATGCTGGACGAGCAGTTGCGCTACATCCATCTCAACCAGGCACTCGCCGCAATGGACGGCCTCTCGATCGAGGAGCACATCGGGCGCCGGATGGACGAGGTCATGATGACCTCGGATGACGGTGAGTACGAACGGATGCTCCGCGCCGTCGCCGCGGAGCGGCTTCCGGTACTGGGTGCGCTGGTGGCACTGCGTACCCTCGGATTCCCGGACCGCAGCCAGATCAGGTCCGTGAGCTTCTTCCCGCTCAGCGGAGCCGTCGGCACCCGCTCGGGTCTCGGCGGGCTGATGATGGACGTGACCGACCGGGAGCGGGCGATCAGGGAGGCCAGCGCCAGCCGCAGGCGGCTCGGGCTGCTCGATCGCGCCGCGGCCCGGATCGGCACCACGCTGGACCTGGACGTCACCGCCCAGGAACTGGTGGATGTGGCCGTCCCCGAATTCGCCGACGCCTCAGTCGTGGAGATCGTGGAATGGATGGACGAGAGCCTGCCGTTCCTCCCCGAATGGCCGCTCACCACCTGCCGACTCGCCTCCAGGACCGTGCTGCCACCGCCGGCCACCGAGGCGGTGGGCGGGTTGGACCGCGTCACCTACCCGCCCGGCTCGGCCATCCACGCGATGATGTCCACCGGCCGCCCGCTCTGCGTTCCCGTCAACGACGAGTTCATGGCCCGGACCGTGGTGCACGAGGAACGTGCCCGGCTGCTGCGCCAGAGCGGTCTGGAACACATCCTCATCGCCCCGCTGGTCGCCCGTGGCGCGGTGCAGGGCCTCGCCATGTTCGGACGCTCCGCGGCCCGGCCGGCCTTCACCGACGACGACCTCAGCCTTGCCACCGAGCTTGCGTCCCGGGCCGCGATCTGCCTGGACAACGCGCGCCTCTACGGTCAGGTTCAGGAGATCGCACTCACTCTCCAGCGGGCGCTGCTCCCCAGTGCGCTGGCGGTCAGCCCGCATGTCGAAGTCGCGCATCGCTATGTGCCGGGCAGCCGCATCACCGAGGTCGGCGGAGATTGGTACGACGTGATCGGTCTGCCGGAAGGGCGGGTCGCCCTGGTCGTCGGCGACGTCATGGGCCACGGGGTGCCGGCTGCCGCCGCCATGGGGCGGCTGCACATCAGTGCCAGGGCACTGGCCAGACACAAGCAGGAGCCGGACCAACTGCTCGCCGAGCTCGACATCTGCGCCCAGGACGCGGGTATCGAGCTGGCGACCTGCCTCTACATCGTGTACGACCCGGCGACCGGCCGTGCCCGGATCGCCAACGCGGGCCACCCTCCACCCCTCGTCCTGCGTCCGGACGGCACGGTCGACGCCGTCGGCGAGGTCCTGGGTGTGCCCCTCGGCGTCGGCGGCCACCCCTTCACGACGACCGAGATCGAGCTTCCGGACCGTGCTGTCATCGCCCTGTACACGGACGGCCTCGTCGAGGCCCGCGGCCGGGACATCGAGGAGGGGCTGGCCATGGTCAGCAACGAACTGCGCGGGGCATCAGGCCTGTTGGAGGACACCGTCGAACGGATCATCGCCCGTCTGCTGCCGAACCCGCCGCGCGATGACACGGTGCTGGTGCTCGCCCGGGTCCGCAGGGCCTGAAGGGTTCACCGACCGGCAGTTCGACCGGTCGGCAGGCCGGCAGTTCGACCGGTCGGCAGGCCGGCCGGGCGGCCGGGCGGTCAGTCGCGTCCGAGCCAGAGGTCGGGGCCGAAAACCTCGTAGTGGATCGACTGGGCCGGTACACCGCGTCGCAGCAGATCGCCGCGGAACGCGCGCATGAAGGGGAGCGGCCCGCACATGAAGACGGTCACCCCGTCCGGCAGGTCGAGGGCCCAGGCGTCGGCGCGGCCGAGTCGAGCCCCCTCCGGCAGATCGCCGGAGGAGTCCCCGGCGGTTTCGTAGCAGAGGCGCAGCGTCGCTCCGGGAAGGCGGTCCACCAGGGCCCGCAGTTCCTCGCGGTGGGCGTGGTCCTCCGGGCTGCGGTCGGCGTGGACGACCGTCACCGGACGTGCGGACCTGGTGCCGGCGAGTCGGCCGAGCATGGACAGCATCGGTGTGCAGCCGATCCCGGCGGAAGCCAGGAGCAGCGGGCCGTCACCCGGGGGCAGGACCAAGTCGCCGAAGGGGTCGGAGACGGTCAGCGAGTCGCCGGGACGTGCGTGTGCGTGCAACCAGGACGACACCTCGCCGTCCGGCGTGCTGCCGTCGACGACACGCTTGACGGTGATCCGCCAGTGCGGACTGTCAGGCGCGGAGGACAGGCTGTACTGACGGATCTGTCGTGCTCCGTCGGGGAGTTCGACCTGAACGCTGATGTACTGGCCAGGCCGGAAAGGAGCGGTGGTGCGGTCGTCGGCGGCGCGCAGCGTCAAGGAGATGGTGTTCCGGGACTCCGTGCGGCGTTCGGTGACCACCATCTGCCGCCAGACCTCGCCTTCGGTCACCCGCGCCTCGCGATAGAGGCGTGCCTCGACGGCGATGAGGGCGTTGGCCATCAGCCAGTACACCTCGTCCCACGCCTCGGCCACCTCCGTCGTGACGGTGTCCTCGCCGAGCACCTCGACTATCGCCGCGAAGAGATGGCGGTGGACGAGCTTGTACTGCTCCGAGGTGATACCCAGTGAGGCGTGCTTGTGGGCGATCCTCAGGAGCAGGGCGTCCGGCCGGGCACCGGGCTGCTCGAGCAGCATGCCGGCGAACCCTGCGATGGAGCCCGCGAGTGCCTGCTGCTGCGCCCCGTTCGCCTGGTTGCCCCGGTTGAAGAGGTCGCGCAGCAAGTCGGGGTGCTCCTCGAACAGCCGTCGGTAGAAGACCTCGGTCACCTCGGCGATGGCGGCGCCGACGACGGGCAGGGTGGCGCGGATGAGCGGGGTGGAACGTGCTGACAGCATCGGGGCTCCTAATTGGTAGATGATCTTCGCATTCAATGGCGGGCGGCGGCGTGGCCGGCGGCCGGGGGGTCGGGATCAGGCCTTCGGGCGCCCCGCCAGTCCGGCCAGCACCGGCCCGGTGGGTGGCGCTACGAGGTCGTTGACGGTGAGAGGGTCGAGCGTGCTGTAGAAGGCTTCCTGGGCCTCGCGCAGGGCGTGTCGGAGGCGGCAGGCGCCGCGCAGCGGGCAGGGCGGATCGCCCTCGCAGGCGACGACCTCCTCCTCGCCCTCCAGGGTGCGGACCAGGCGGCCGACCGAGGTCTGGCGTCCCGCCTCGGTGAGTGCGAGCCCGCCGCCGCGTCCGCGCCGCGCCTCCACCACGCCGAGGTGCTGGAGTCGTGCGATGGCCTTCGCCATGTGGGTGTAGGGCACGTCCACGGCGTCCGCCACCTCGCGAGTGGTGAGTGGCCCGCCGGTGTCCCCGACCGCGAGGCGCATCACGGCGCGGAGTGCCAGGTCGGTGAACTTCGTGAGCCGCATGGCAGGACGCTACCAAATAAGCATCTCGTATTCCTATTTAACGCGGCTGGAGTGGTGTGAGCCCGGTCTCATTCCCGGCGCGGGTCGCGGTGCGGACGGGTCCGCCGTACACAGGAATCAGGAGGTGCGCGCCATGAGTGAACAGAGTCGCGGGGTGGCCCCCCGGCAGCTGGGGGAAGCTCAGCTGCTCAGGGAGCTCGAAGCGGTCCACCGGACACGTCATGAGACCTTGCTGCACGGATCCGACGACGCCCTGGCCACCCATACGCTCCGGATGAAGGAGCTGGAGGGGGAGTACCTGCGGCGGCACCCTGATCGCGCCCCGGTGGCCGGTCGTACGCGGGCGGGCGCGCGCGCCCGTGAGGACTGGAGATGAGCCGGGGAGGCCGGGTGCTGCGGTTCGTGTCGCATGACCGGACCGTGAGGCCGTCGCGTCGCCGGTCGTGCGTTCGGGCTGTGGGATCCCGATGGGGCGCGGCTGCGGGATCCTGAGGGATTACACGGGAACGGAGCCCTGGACTTCGTTCGGAGCGCGTGGTGACATGCATGCGTCAAGTCGCTCTTTTTCTCGCTCGTCGCGCTGCCTCAGGGCAGACGCCTTCGCGGCGCATTGCGTTTCCGCCCGTTCCGCCGAGAGTTCCCCACGCCGTGCGGGCCGCACGGTATCCCCATGCCTCGCACCACCGACTCCATCAGGAGGGTGAACGATGAGACTCGCCCCCACACTCAAGCGCTTACCGATGGCATTGGCCGCAGGCGCGGCGCTCGTCGGCATCGCCGTGGCGCCCGCATCCGCCGCCACCACGCCGCTGAGCTTCGCCTGCCAGGCGACCCCGCCCGTCGGCGGGGCGCAGACCTTCGAGGTCGCCAGCGGCGTCGACGCCACCGCACCCGCATCGGTCGCCGCCGGAAGCACCTTCCGGGTGTCACTGGCGCCCACCACCATGACGGTCCCCGGCTCGGTCAGCGGGTACAAGGTCAAGAACATCGGCAGCATCAAGCTCAGCATGCCGGTGCCGGCTAACTCCACGCTGGTGGGCCAGTCCCTGTCGGGTGGCTCCGGTATCGGCTCGGGCACTCCGAGCGTCGCCGTCAGCGGCAGCACCGTCACCATGACCGTGCCGGGACCGATCAACGGCGGTGCCACTTTCACGCTTCCGACGGTCAACCTGGACTTGAAGGCGGGCGCGGCGGGCACCAGCATCCAGGCGCGGCTCGCCGGCAGCAGCTATGCGAGCCCGGGGCTCACCTTCACCGCCAAGGTGCCGATCCTCTTCGTCACCGTCAATGTGCCGACAGCCTGCTACCCGTCACCCAACCCCGTGCTGAGCACCACGGCCGTCAGCTGACCGATTCGGTCCGCCCGCTCACCGCACGATGCCGGTGGGGTGCCGTCCACGGCGCCCCACCGGTCACATCGCGTTGCCGATGCTGCGGCCTCAGTGTCGACCCCGCTTGCGCAGACGGTCGGCCGCTTTCTCTGCCATCTCCTGGGCCTTGCCCAGCAACTGCTCGCTGCGCCCCTCCCGCTGCATGGAGCGGTGGTGCATGGTCTTGCCGAGAGTCTCCTTGAACTTGCCCTTGATCTGCTTCGTCTTCCCCTTGTGCATGGGATCGCCGTCCTCTCGGGCTCTCCGCGGGTCGGTCCAGCGGGACCCAGCCCCGTTCACCGTGCGTCAGATTCACCGTGCGTCAGAGTGATGGGCACCGCAACCCGCGGGCCCACGTGCCCTCCGGGTACCCGCAGGCACCCCGGGAAAACCGGTGTGCGCCGCTCATGGGGACCGAGGCGGCCGACCTCGCCAACAGGCGGAAGCCGCCGCCCGGACCGCGCCGCGCGCAGGTGTTCCCCCGTTCTCCGCGCGGAAGCGAATAGCGTGGTTTGGTTGTATAGGATCATGCGGCGAAATGGGGTTGGCGAGTCGTGTCGACGTCAAGTCATGCGGTGTCCGGCGCTCCGTGTTGGGTCAGTCTCATGGCGCGTGACCTGCATGCCGCGCAGCACTTCTACGGCGCCGTACTCGGCTGGGAGTTCCGGACCACCAGCCTGGGGGACGAGTTCTCCGTGGCGTTCCTCGACGGAGCCCCGATCGCCGGGATCGGCGCTCTCGCCCGCAGTCTCGCGGTGGCCGTGGAGTGGATCCCCTACTTCGCCGTCGACGACGCGGATGTGACCGCGGCCCGTATCAGCGAGCGCAGTGCCACGGTCGCCGTCGGCCCGATCAGTTTCGGCACCGGCCGGGCCGCCCTCGCCGCCGACCGCGACGGCGCCGTGTTCGGCTTCTGGCAGGGCAAGGTCATCCCGGACTGGACCGTGGGCCGCAGCCGCGCCCCTGCCTGGCTGGAGCTGCGTACCAGGGACGCCTTCGAGGCCGCGATCTTCTACGCCGAGGTCTTCGACTGGGGGAGCGAACGTCCCGGCGGCGTCCAGGTGTCCTACGAGGACGAGCACGTCGTGCTCCGCCACGGGCCGGACAAGGTCGCGCGGCTCACCGGCGGCGCGGTCGAGGCGGCGCCCGATCCCCGGGTCAGGCCGCGCTGGCATGTGTACTTCTATGTGCCCGACATCGACGCCGCAATCGACGCGGCCACCCGGCTCGGGGGCGGCGCCGTCACCGAGCCCGAAATCGAGGACGAGGACGACGTCCCGCCCCCGCCCGGCCCAGGGCACGGCCCGGATGACGTTCCTGCCGCCGCCCGGCGTGTCATGCTCCGCGATCCGGACGGCGGGCTCTTCACGGTCACCACGCGCGGCCCGGCGTAGTCACCGTCCGTGGTGGTCCCCCCTGGCCCGCTTCGCTTGCCCATGAGAGCGCCTTGGATAGGGTGATCTAGGGAGATCCTGACATACCGGCGGATGGAGTGACCGCCTCCGGGTGCCGTGGGGTGCGCACGCCAGTGCCCCCGGCCGGAAGACCGCGGGGACCACGAGCCCGGCAAGGGCCCGCAGTCCCCGGAGTGAGGTCGTTGCGTGGACACAGACGAGCGTCGCGCGAGGAACGTGCCGGACCAGCCCGTCACGGCGGTCGGCTACGCGGGCGTGCTCCGCGATCTCCTGCCGGTCGCCCTCTGGAAGACCGACACCAAGGGCGTACTCCTCGAATGGTCGCTCGCCGCCCGGGACCTGCTCGGCTACACCGCGGAGCAGCTGCTGGGCCGCAACGGCATCCCCATCCTGGTGCCCGAGACCAACTGGCGGCTCGCCGAACAGCTGAACGAAAAGGTCATCGCGGGAGAGACCATCGTCGGCGCCCTCCCCGTACGCCACCGTGACGGGCACATCGTGCCCATGGAGATGTGGATCTGCCCTTCTCCCGCCCCGGGTGGCGACACGGGCATCCTGGTGGTGGCCGTGGAGACATCGGCCGTCCTGAGGATGCGGGACGCTTTGGCGGCCATGGAGGGCCTCTTCACCCAGTCGCCCATCGGCCTGGCCATGCTCGATCCCGACCTGCGCTACCTACGGGTCAATGACGCGCTCGCCCGGATGAATGGCGTGTCCGCCGCCGAGCACCTGGGCAAGCGCCCGTCCGATGTGGCGCCGGGCTCTGTGACCCGGGCCCTCGAGCGGGTGATGCGGCAGGCGTTCGCCGACGGTGTGTCGGTGGTCGATGTGCGCGGCACGGGCCGCACCCGGGCCGACCCCGGGCACGACCGCACCTGGTCCTGCTCCTGTGCGCCGCTGCTCGACACCGGTGGCCAGAGCCTCGGACTGATCGCCTCACTGATCGACATCACCGAGGGACAGCGGGCCCAGGCCGAGGCCGAGCGGGCACGCCGGCGGTTCTCGCTGCTGGCCGAGGCGGGGACCCGTGTCGGTACCACACTGGACCTTCGGCAGACCGCCGACGAAGTGGTGCGGCTGCTGGTGCCGCAGCTGTCCGACTCCGCGGACGTGCAGCTGTTCGAAGAGGTCATCGATCCCGACGAGGCCGCCTCCTCCAGCCACGGCGTGATGCGCAGGGTCGCCGTGGCCTTCCCCGATTCGGAGTCCCCCACGGCGAAGCTGGTCGTGGGGATGACCTTCCAGGTCCCCGCCGGCTCGGTGTACGAGCAGGTGATGGCCGAGGGACGCCCGATGAACCTCTACCAGTCCGACCTCTCAGCCCTGATGCCCGGCCCGCAGGGCGAGCGACTGCGCACCTACTTCGCCGACCGGATGTCCTGCGCACGACTGGTCCCGCTGGTCGCGCGCGGCAGGGTACTGGGGGCGGTCGTGCTGACCCGTACCCGCGATCGCGAGCCGTTCGACGACCAGGACTGCGTGCTCATCGACGAACTCGTCGCCCGGGCGGCGCTGAGCATCGACAACGCCCGCATGTACACCGCGCAGCGGGCTGCCTCGCTCGCCCTGCGGCGCAGCCTGGCCCACAGCTCACTGCCCCGGGTCGCCGGTCTGGAGCTCACCGGACGCTACCTGCCCGCGAGCGACCAAGCCGTGGGCGGTGACTGGTTCGATGCCATCGCCCTACCCGACGGCAGCACCGGCTTGGTGATCGGTGATGTCATGGGCCACGGTGTCCACTCGGCGGCGGTGATGGGCCAACTGCGCACGGCGGTACGCACACTGGCCCGCCACGGTTTCAACCCGGACCGCATTCTCAGCTCGCTCGACGCCGCCGTGGCCGAACTCGGCGAACACGAGATGGCCACCTGTGTCTACGCCGTCCACGATCCGTTGACCGGCAGTTGCGAGATCGCCAGGGCCGGCCATCCACCGCCCGCGATCGTCGATCCGCTGGGAGCGGTCACCTTCCTCGACGGCCCACCGGGCGTACCCCTGGGCACCTGCGCCCCGGGTTTCCAGACCGAGCGCGTCACCCTTCTGCCCGGGAGCCTGCTGGTCCTCTACACCGACGGCCTGATCGAGACCCGGGATCGGGACGTCGACCAGGGCATGCGCGAACTCGGCGGTGCGCTGCGGCAGCTCGACCACCCGCTGGACGAGATCTGCGATCACATCCTCGACCAGTTGCTGACCTCCGAGGTCCAGGACGACGTGGCGGTGCTCCTCGCGCGGGTCCTGCCGCGCACGGCTCGGTGAGGAGCCCTCTCCCACCGGCTTGCGTCGCCCCGCGGTGCCTCGCCGGTCCCACCGGCTCACTCCGCCCCGCCGTCCTCCCGCGGCGCCTGCTGAGCACGGCCGCGCCCGTCGAACAGGACGTCCGTGATGAGATCGGCCGCGTCCGCGCGGAACACATCCGCCCCCCTGGCGAGCTGCCGGTCGCGGTGGGGACCGGCCCGCGCCAACCGACCGACCGCCGACACCAGCCCTGCCTGGTCCCGGGCTCGCACCGACAGTCCCGCCTCCGCCATCAGCCGCACGCCTTCGGCGCCATGCCCGGGGATGGGACGGTAGCCGACCACCGGAACGCCCGCCGCCAGAGCCTGCACCGCCGTCTGCCCCGCCGCGTTGTCGACCAGCACCCGGGCCGACGCCATCAGCGGAGCCAAGTCCGGCACCCAGCCCAACGCAAGCGCACCGGGCACCGCGGACGCCCGCCGCAGCAGCGCGCCGTCACGGCCGCAGAGCAGCACCGGCAGTACACCGTGTTCGGCCAGTGAGCGCGCCGTACCCGTCAGGGCTGAGCCCGCACCCCATGCCCCGGCCGACACCAGGACCGCCGGGCGGCGTCCGCTGTGCCGGGAGAAGACGGATTCCCAGCCGGTCGACTGCGTGTCGGATCCGGCGGCGGCCCGGAACTCCGGAGCCACGACAGGCCCGGAGACCACCGCGGGCCTGCCGGTCGCGCCGCGAGCCGCTGCCGCGACCCCGTCCGTGACACACACATGGAGGTCGTTGCCGGGGTGCAGCCAGCCGCGGTGCGCCGCGAAGTCGGTGATGAACACGGCGGCGGGTACGGACAGCGCCCCGCGCTCGCGTAGTCGGCCGGTGACCTGGCCGGCGAGATGGAAGGTGGACACCACCGCGTCGGGGCGCCAGCGGCCGGCCAGCGCCAGCAGCCGCCGCTCGGCCGTCCTGGCCAGCGGAGTGCCGCTCACCGCGGCGCCACCGCGACCCGGTGACAGGAACAGCGCGTAGACGCCCGCGTACAGCCACGGGGAGTGCCGGACCACCGCACGGTAGGAGTGGCGCAGGGCGGTCCCCGTAGCCATGGGCAGCAGCGTGAGGACATCCCGGACGAGGACGTCGCCGCCCCGTGCGTGCAGCCGTCGGGCCAGTTCGGCGGCCACGGCGTCATGGCCCGCGCCCATGCTCGCGCTGAGCACCAGGAACCGTCGTCTGGCCATGGCCCTCCCGAACACGACAAAGAAAGGAACGGTTCGCGCCCCACGGCGCCCACCGCCCAGAGGCTGAATGCCTTGCGGGACCGCCGGCGAATCGGCCCGTTCGGGTGGCTCGCCAGGTGCGCCGCCCCGAGGCACCCGGCCGTTCGGCGTCCCAGCACAGAAGCTGGCACAGGCCAGGGAGTACGAGAACCCGGAGGACCGACGATGCCTGACACAGCGCCCGGCGTGTCCCCGAACCCCACGCGACACGGCGCGGGGCGACCGGTGGCACTCATCACCGGTGCGTCATCGGGTATCGGCGAGGCGACCGCCGAACTGCTCGGTGCCGAGGACCGGTGGCTGCTCCTGCTCAACGGCCGTGACGAGGCCCGCCTGGCCGGGGTCGCACAGCGGACCGGCGGGACCGCGCTACCGGCCGACCTCTCCGATTCCTCCGGCCATGAGCAACTGGTCCGCGAGGCACTGGAGTGCGCGGGGCGGGTGGACGCACTGGTCGCGGGCGCGGGCATCGGCTGGGCCGGCCCACTGGTGGACATGCCGGCCGATGCCGTGGACCGGCTTCTCACGGTCAATCTGGCCGCCGTCGTGCACCTCGTGCGCCTGCTGCTGCCCCATATGCTCGACCGCGACTCGGGGCGGATCGTGCTCGTCGGTTCCATGGCGGGTGCCGTCGGGGTCGCCAACGAGGCCGTCTACTCCGCCACCAAGGGAGCGCTCCAGAGCTTCGCTGACAGTCTGCGCTACGAGCTCGCCGGCACCCGGATCAAGGTGGGCCTGGTGTCACCGGGCGCTGTGGACACCCCGTTCTTCGCCCACAGAGGAGCGCCCTACCACCGTGAACGGCCCCGACCGGTGTCCGCCGAGCGGGTCGCGCGAGCGGTCCGACGCTCCCTGGTACGAGGCCGCGACGACCTCTTCGTACCGGGCTGGCTCGGGCTGCCTGCCAGGCTGCACGGGGTCGCCCCCGGTGTCTTCCGGTCACTCGCCAAGCGCGTCGGCTGAGCCGGGCATCAGGGACCGTCGCCCATGACCACGCTCTCGGTCTCGCTGGCGCTGCTCGCGGCGCTCGGCAATGCGACGGCGTCCGTGCTCCAGCGCCGGGCCGCCGCCCGGGAGCACGTTCGGCCCGACGAGCGGCGGTGGTCCTGGCTGCGCCGTCTGGCGCACCGCCCGGTGTGGCTGTGGGGTGTGGGCGCGCTGTTCGCCTCCGGGCTGTGCCAGGCGGGGGCCCTGGCCGCCGGGCCGCTCGCGGTCGTCCAGCCCGTGATGACCACCGAGCTGCTGTTCACGCTGATCATCGGAGCGGCCGTGTTCCGAGTGAGGCCCGACCACCGCACCCGGTGGGCGTTCGTGGCACTGGCGGCCGGGCTGGCCTCGTTCCTCGCGCTGACCGGGACGTCCGGCGGGCTGGCCACGGTTCCGGGGACGCGGTGGCTGTGGACGGGGGTGTCGGCCGGTGCGGCCGTGGCCCTGCTGATGGGTGTCGGGAAGGCGCTTCGCCCGGCCCCGCGAGCCGCCGTGTTCGGTACCGCCACCGCGATCGGGTTCTCCTGCACGGCGGCGCTCGTCAAGGACACGACCGGCAGGCTGGCCCAGGGATTCACCGTCGCGGCCACCACCTGGCAGCCCTACGCGGCGCTGGCGGTCGGCGTCGGCAGCTTCCTTCTGCTGCAACTGACCCTGAGGGCGGGCACCCTGGTCGCCTCCCAGCCCGCGCTGACCCTGGGGGACGCGTTCCTCAGTGTGGTCCTGGGTGTGCTGCTGTTCGACGAGCAGGTCGAGCTCGGCACGCGGATCGTGCCCGAGCTGACAGCCCTGGCCGTCCTGGTGGCGGCCAGCGTGTACCTGGCGGGATCACCGCTGATCTCGGGCCGTGACCGTGAGGAGGAGGCGCCGTGGTGAAGCCGGTCCATCCGCAGGGGCCGTCGGCCCGCTCTGCCGCGGCATTCGCCGCACTGGCCGTCGCCGCGTGGCACATCGGCCCCGCCGCGACCTGGCTGCCACCGGTCCGCGCGGCACTCGGCGCGAAGCGCGGGCTCGTGCCAGGGCCCGGACCCGGCGTCGGGCTGGACGGCCGCGGGAACCCCGGCCGGGTGGCCCTCACCTTCGACGACGGACCCGACCCCGCCACCACCCCGCATTTCCTGCTGGCCCTCGACCGGCTCTCGGTACGCGCCACCTTCTTCGTCATCGGCGAGCGCCTGGCACGGCATCCCGGTCTCGGACAGCGGATCGCGGCCGAAGGACACGAACTCGCGGTCCACGGATGGCGGCACAACAGACCCTGGGCACCCCATCCCCGCCGGGACGCCCGCGACGTGCTGCGTACCGCCGCGCTCGTACGGCGGGTCTCCGGTACGTACCCGCGCTGGTACCGGCCGCCCTTTGGGATCCTCACCGGCGGCCGACTCGGCGCCGCCCGGCGGGCCGGACTCTCGACGGTCCTGTGGTCCGAATGGGGACGCGACTGGACGGCCCGGGCAACCCCCGAGAGCGTCTTCGCCGAAGCGGTCCGGGGGCTTCGAGGCGGAGCGACCGTGCTGTTGCACGACACCGACGCCTGCGGAGCCCCGGGGTGCTGGCGTGCCGCGCTGGGCGCGCTTCCCGCTTTGGTCGGGGCATGCCGGGCACGCGGCCTGACGGTCGGCCGCCTCGCGGAGCACGGCCTGCCTCCGGCGGCGGACCGGGACGCCGGCACACTGGCCCGGTGACGCTCACTCCTCGCGTATCGGAAACCATCACCCCGGAAGCCATCGCTCCGCGAGGCATCGACCCGGACCCGCCCGGAGAAACCGCCCGGCCACTGCTCACCCAGTCGTGGTTCGACCTCGCCTTCCTCCACTGGGCGGCGGAACCGGACGAGGTGGCTCGGATGCTGCCCGCAGGCACCGTCCCCGACACGCTGGACGGCGTCACCTACGTCGGGCTCGTCGCCTTCCGTATGCACCGCGTGGGGTGGTTCCGGCTCCCGGGCATCCCGTATCTCGGCACCTTCCCGGAGACCAACGTCCGGCTGTACTCGGTCGACGAGCACGGCCGCCGAGGTGTGGTCTTCCGCTCCCTCGACGCCTCCAGGCTGATCCCGGTCGCCATGGCCCGCGCGGTCTTCCGGCTGCCCTACCTGTGGTCACGGATGGCCATCGAACGCGAAGGCGACACTCTCACCTACACCAGCGAGCGGCGGTGGCCGGGCCCGCGCGGGGCGCGCAGCCGGGTCGCGATACGGGTCGGGGAGCGCGTCGACGAGCCGAACGAGCTGGAGCACTTCCTCACGGCACGCTGGGGTATGCACAACGCCTTCTTCGACCGGCCGGTGTACCTGCCGAACACGCACCCGCGCTGGCCCCTGCACCGTGCCGAACTGCTCGCCTGCGAGGAGGACCTGATACGGGCCGCCGGCCTGTCGGCACCCACCGGGGCGCCGGTGAGCGTGCTGTACTCCCCGGGGGTGCCGGTCCGCTTCGGCCGCCCGGCCCGGCCCGGCGGCATCCCGACTCCCTGAGCCCCGCGCCGCCCGGTGGGGCACCCGCCCGCGCTGTGCCCCTTCGACTACGGTGAGCCACCGGAAAGTGTCCGTCCGTGGAAGGGCGCACCAGTATGACCCCGATCCTGGCCGGTGCCCGGTCCGCACCGTCCGGCCCTGCGGCCTCATGACCGATCCCGGGTCCGATCCGGCGTCCGCTCCGTCGGGGAGCACGGCGGCCACGGCCGCACGCGCCGGTGACACCGCGGCCGCCCGCCTCAAGGAGCGGATCTACGCGACCCTCACCCTCACCGCCGTCGTGGTGGCACTCGCCGAGACGGCGGTGCCCGACCATCTGGAGGCCGCGCTCACCGTGGCCGTCACGGCGCTCGGGGTCTGGCTGGCCACTGTGGTCGCCGACGAGCAGGCGCACCGGGCCGTCACGAACCGCGGCGCGAGCCGCATCGAACTGCGCACCACGCTCTATGTGTCCGCGCCGCTGCTGCTCTCCGCAGTTGGCCCGCTGGTGCTGATCGGGGCATCCGCGCTCGGCGCGATGGAACTGGCCCCGGCGCTGCTGATGAGCGCCGCCGTCGAGGTCGGAACCTTGTTCTTCTGGGGCTGGCGCACCGGTCTGCGGATGGGCAACGGGCCGCTGTACGCGGTGGTCTCGGGGCTGATCGACATGGGCATCGGGATCGCCGTCATCGCCGTGAAGCTCCTCGCCGGCCATTGAGCCCGCCACACGCGGGAATTCACCTCCGACGGCGATGCGACCCGCGGAGGCGCCGACCGCACCGCACCGTGCCGGGATCCGGGCCTCGGCGTGCCTACGCGCACCATGCCGGGTGTGCTGTGCGGGGGCCGATGACTTCCTCGTAAGCTGACCTGCCATGGACAACAGGGGGAGTGGCAGACGGCTCATCGACGGCCGGTTCGAGCTGCTCGGCAGGCTTGGCAGTGGTGGCATGGGCAATGTGTGGCGGGCCCGCGACGTCGTGCTGCACCGTGAGGTCGCACTGAAGGAGGTGCGCCCGCCGGACGCCGCCCTGCAGGACACCGATCCCGCCCGGGCGCGGATGCTCAGCGCACGTGTGCTGCGTGAGGCCCAGGCGCTCGCCCGACTCGCCCACCCGCACGTCGTCACGATCCACCACATCGTCAACGCGACGCAGGGAGCGGACAGCGCGGATGGCGCGGGCGGTGCCTACCCGTGGATCGTGATGGAACTGGTCCGCGGCGAGGCCTTGCACGAACGCCTCGCCAGGGGCCCGTTGAGCTTCCCCGAGGCGCTGCGTGTCGGCCAGGGCGTCCTGTCCGCTCTGCGGGCCGCCCATGCGGAGGGCATCCACCACCGGGACGTCAAGCCCGCCAACGTCCTGCTCCGCCCCGACGGCAGCCCCGTACTCACGGACTTCGGCATCGCGGCGCTGCGCGAGTCGACCAACCTGACCGCCACGGGTGATCTCATCGGATCCCCCGAATACATCGCCCCCGAGCGCATCCGCGGCGAGGAGGGCAATCCGGCGTCCGACCTGTGGTCGCTCGGCATGCTGCTCTACGTCGCCCTTGAGGGCAGTCACCCGCTGCGCCGGGAGACCAGCCTCTCGACGCTTGTCGCCGTGCTGGACGAGCCGATCCCCGCTCCGGTGCGCTCCGGACCGTTCACTCCCGTACTGAACGCCCTTCTGGTGCGGGACACCACAGCCCGCCCTGACGCGGAGTCCCTGGAGCGCATGCTGGCCGATGCCGGACGCGATGCCCGGTACGGACCGGCCGCGCAGCCCCCGACGGCGGCGACGTCGTATCCGCTGCGGCCTCCCTCGGCCACGCCGTCCCCGGTGGCACCTGCCGTGGCGCCCCCGTACGGCACGCCGCCGGCGAACCCCTATGCCACCCCACTCGCGCACACCCCGGCCGACGCGCTTGCGTATCCGGCGCCCCCCATGGGCACAACCGCGATGGACCCGTTCGGTGCCCCGCCCGCCGTCAGGCGCCCGGGAAGGCGCTGGAAAGCCCCGGCGGCCGTGCTCGGCGCCGCCGTCGTGGTGACCGTGGTGTCGATGATCGCGCTCAAGGTCGGGCCCTTCGGGGACGGCGGCAGCGCCCAGGCCCGCACCCCGCAGGGTTCCTCCTCGGCACCGGCCGGTGGCGCCCGGGACACCGGTGACAGCGCGGTGGGCGGCAGTGGGGACACGGCACCAAGCACGGCCCTGCCACCGTCCAAGGAGACCAAGAACCTGCTCACCGCCGACGGTGTGCGCGGAGTGATCAAGGCGTTGGAGGCGGAGACCGGCACCACCGAGTTCGTCGAGCTCACCGTCTACGAGGAGTACGCGCTGGCCGAGATCCCCGTCTCCGGCAGTGAGAAGAAGTACGACAGATACCAGTACCGCAACGGCTACGCGTCGAAGCAGGGCCCGGGCGGCACGATCGGTTTCGGGGACACCGGGCCGATCGATGTCGGCAAGGTCAAATGGGACCGGTTGCCGGCACTCATCGCGAAGGCCGACAAGGAACTGGGGATCGAGAAGCCGACGATGCGCTACATCATCGTCCGCGGCCCCGTCTTCGACGACGTGCCCACGATCAACGTCTATCTCTCGGACGAGTACCTCTCGTCGGGCTATCTCGCGGCGGACTTCGACGGGGCCGTGCTGCGGACCGTCAAGGCAGACTGAGCCCTCCCCGGCGCGGTACGCGGCCGTCGCCCGGTGGCGCGGATTGCGGCGTACCGCCCGCCGGGGCACCCTGGTGCGAGGACCGCAGGCTGTCCGGCCGCCGGTCGTCGAGAAATGGGGTGCCGTGATGTTCGCGAGACTGAGCACCTACCAAGGATCACCCGTTCCCGCGGACGGCGATCTGTCGGCGACTTCGGAAGCCGTCGTCCGGCAGGTCCAGGACGCCCATGGGTTCGTGGGCGTCTACTACCTCGTGGACCGGTCATCGGGGAAGGCCGTGTCGATGACCCTCTGGGAGGACGAACAGGCGATGCGGGACAGCGAACAGCGGGCCGACCGGATCCGTGAGGAGACCGCGCGAAGGGAGGGCCAGCGCGTGCTCTCCGTCGAGCGCTTCGAGGTCGGGTTCAGCCACTTCAACCGCTGACGGCGTCGCCCGCGCCGCCTCGGGTGTCCCCACCGCCCAGGAAGTGGAATCCCGGCCTGGGGTGCATCAGGAAGTCATGGTGCGAGATGTTCCACGCGTAAGCCCCCGCGAGCGCGAACACCACACGGTCCCCGGCCCGCAGTCCGGACCGCGGTACCGGTAGCCGGCGGGCCAGCACATCCTTGGGCGTGCAGAGCTGACCGGCCACGGTGATCCGGCCCAGCCGCGCGGCGGCCCGTGGCCACGGGTACGGCCAGTCGTCCACCGGCAGTACCACGCAGGGCTGGTCGTGGCCCTTCGTCGCAGGGGTGCGCAGATGGTGGGTGCCTCCGCGTACGACGGCGAACTCATCGCCGTGGCTGGACTTCACATCCAGCACCTCGGTCGCGTACCACCCGCAGTAGGCGGTCAGGGCGCGACCCGGTTCGATCCGCAGGCGCAGGCCCGGGTGCGCTGCGGTGAGGCGTGCGAGCCCCGCACCGTAGGCCTTCCAGTCGAACCGGTCCGCGGGGCGTTCGTAGTCCACCGCCATCCCGCCGCCGACATCGACCTCGTCGAGCGCCACACCATGGCGCTCTGCGAGGCGCACCGCCCAGGTTACGACGGAATCCGCGACGGCGAGTTGTGCCGCCGCGCCGAGACCGCTGGCGAGGTGGGCGTGTATCCCGTACAGCTCCAGCGGCGGGTACTCGCCGTCGGACAGTGCTCGCACAAGCTCGTCCGCCTCGGACGGGTCGATGCCGAAGGGCGTCGGCCGACCGCCCATGGAGAGCGCACTGCCCCGCAGAGCGTCCTCGGCGACGGGGAGGTTCACGCGGAGCAGCACGCCGACCCGCCGCCGGGGCACCACCGCCCGCGCGGCGATGTGCGCCAGCATCCGCAGTTCCCCTGCGCTTTCGACATGGAAGCGGGACACGCCCGCAGCCAGTGCCGCCGCGATCTCGTCCGGGGTCTTGCCCGGCCCACCGAAGGCGAGCGGCAGATCCGGAACGGCCTTGGCGACATGGGCGAGTTCACCGCCCGATGCCACCTCGACACCGTCCACATACGGTGCGAGCGCGGTGAGTATCTCCGGCTCGGGGTTGGCCTTGGCCGCGTAGTACACCTCGACCCGGTCCGGCAGCGCTGACCTGACTGCGGCCGCGTGCTCCCGCAGCGCCGCCAGGTCGTAGACATAGGCGGGTAGTTCGGCTGACGTCAGGGCAAGCACCCGTTCCCGTACCGCGGTTGTCATCGGGCGCTCCAGATGTCGTCGGCGGTGAAGGCCCCGGACAGCACGTCCGGCGCGAGCGGAGACGGCAGACGGACATAGCCTGCCGAGCGGTCTGCCCTGCGGGCCCAGCGGGTGAGCAGATTGGCCTTGGCGGGCAGCGGCCCGCCGGCGAGGAGTGCGTCCAGCCTTGGTGGCCGGCCGTGGCGCTCGGCGTAGTCGCGCAGCGTCCGCTGCACCTGGAGCCACAGCGGGATCTCCGCGTCGGGGTGCAGATCGGCGATGGCGGCGAGCATCTCGGCGATGTGGTTCACCATCAGGCAGTACACCACCCGGTCCCAGCCGCGGTCGGCCCCGTAGGTCAGCGGGCCCGCGACCGCCGGATCGAGTGAGGCGAGCGTCCGGGCGTGGTGGTCGGGCAGCAGTTTGGTCCCCTCGAGATCACGGAAGAGCAGCTGCACGGGCAGCCCGTCCCGGTCGACACCGAGGATGACGTTCTGCAGGTGGGGTTCCAACACCACGCCGTGGTCGAAGTACGCGGCCAGCACGGGTGGCACGAGCAGGTCCAGATAGGCGCGCCACCAGGACAGGGCCGTGCCTGGATCGCTGCCCGGGAGGAGCCGGGAGACATGGCCGGGGCCCGTGGGGTACTCGTCGGCGACCGCCGCCGCCAGCAACGGCGTGACCCCCGGGCGGAGCCGGCCGCCGAGTCCTTCCCGGACGATCACCCCGAAGCCTTCCAGCAGGGCGAGCTCGGGTCTCCCGTCCGCGCCGGGGACGGCGAGGCTGCGGTAGCCGGGTTCACGCAGCAGCCCGCTGCCCGGGAATCGCGCGCCGAGGTCGTCGTACACGGGACCGAGCAGCCGGGTGAGGGCGACCGCGCCGGCGAGTTCGTAATGGGCGTTCTTGCGCACGCAGTTGGTGATCCGGACATTCAGGCTGAACTTCAGGAAGCTGTGCCCGTCGTAGACGGTCCGGACGGACGCCGTGGCTGTGAACGGTGTGCGCCCCGGCCCGAGATCGAGGACATCAGCGCGCTCCACGGCCGCGCGCAGCGCGGGGTGCTGCCGGAGCAGGGCGTACTGCCAGGGATGCGCGGGAAGCAGCCGGTACCCGTCGGGTGCCGTGCCGAGCCGGTCCAGTACGTGCAGCGGGCGGTCCGCGGCGGTGTCCTCCACGGTCAACTCCTCGCGCACGGCGAGCAGGCGCAGTGGGAAGGACGCGGCGGCCTCGGGCGCGTATGCCGCCCAGACGGCGGGATCGCCGCCACGCGCCTTGGGCGTGGGGTGGAAGCGGTGGCCGAGAGCCAGCGACTGCTCGGACGTGAGATAGGCCGCGAGCCGGGCCGCGTCCCCGGACCCGGTCGTCACCCGCTCACCGGTGGGCATGCCGAGCCGGGACGACACTGAGGCCAGGGCGTCGGTCATCCCCCGGTGGCTCGACGCGACCTGGGCCAGGAACTCGTCATTGCCGCCGCCCGTGCGCAGCGTCAGCTCCGCATGGATGTGCTCGGCGAGCCGCCGCCAGCCGGTCTCCTGCCAGCCGCCGCTGCCTGGTCCGTCGCTCTGCTCGGTGACCGGACCCGTGAAGCGATGCGCCCCGAGCAGCGACGCACGACGCAGGGCCACGCGAAGCAGCACCCCTCGGCGCGGCAGCCGCACCAGCAGATGTCCGTCGACGACGGCGGTCTGGCGCTCGGGCCCGGACACTTCACGCAGCAGGCAGTTGAGCAGGGTGTGGGCTGCGGCCTCGTCGGCTGTGGGCAGCCCGGCCGCCGCGCCCCGGGGCCGTCCGGGAAGGGTCGGCGCGTGGTCGGACGGGGGATGGTGGGCGGACGAGCGAGTGGGCGGCGTCATCGGGGTCACACTCCCCGCAGTAGGTAGTTGGGTCCTGTCGTGTAGTGCTTGTTGATGTCGGAAGCTCCCGATCGTGCCTTGCTGAGCAGAGTGCCCGCGGTGACCATCGCCTTGACGGGCAACTCCGCCGCGTCCAGGACATGTTCGCGCAGCACGGCGCCGGCTTCACCGGGCCGGGTGCCAAGACGCTCCGCGGCTTCGGCGAGCCGGGTGCGTATGAGACCGAGCAGAGCGTCGAGTGGGAGGTGGCCGAGACGGTCGAGCTCGAAGGCGTAGGCAGCCGCGCACAGATGCACGGTGATGGTGGTGAACAGTGCGACCACCGGCCGGTCGCCGTCGCAGACGATCCTGGGGTCGTCGAACTCCGACGGGAGAGGGGCCGACTCCCCGAGTGCGGCGCCGAGCCGCACGCGGTTGATGCGCGGCCCGTCGTTGTCCTTGAACAGGAGTCTGATCCTGGGCCGTCCGGCGTGCACGTCCAGCGCAAGCGAGACGTTCTGCTGGTGGGACTCCAGGGCGACTCCGTAGCCGATCAGCGTGGTCGCCCAGTCGATGAGCAGCGACAGCGCGGCGTCCAACAGCGCGAGCCGGTCGCCGCCGTAGAAGCGCCCGGCGAGATGGTCGAGCACCGGACGCCCGCCGGGTGCCGTGCTCAGCAGGGCGGCCAGCGGTACCACCACGGCGCCGTCCAGACCGGTCGGCCAGCGGCGCACCAGTACGGCGACGAGTTCATGGTCCGCGTGAGCGTAACCGGTCTCGTCGGCGTGCAGCACGCTGCCCTGGAACCGCGGCTCACGGGCGATCACCGACTCGACCAGGCGCTGGACCGCGGCGCCGTCGGCGAGGGTGCCCGGCTTGATGGTGCGCCGGTTGAGCCTGCCCAGGGACGAGGTCGCCAGGGGGAGTTTGAGATGCGTTTCGGGGGCGTCGGCGAGCGCCACGGTGCGCATGGACAGGGTCGGCACCACGTCGAGACACGGCTGCTCGGCGAGGACGGCCCGCCGGTCGAGACCTGCCGTGCGCAACGCGTCCCCGAGCGGGCCTTCGGCCGTCAGAGGATGGACCGGCAGCGCGAGATGTCCGGTGCCCCCGAGCCACGGCAGCCCGAGGGACGCGGGCGTGGGGAACGGCAGCCTCCCCCGGACGGTGACCACGTCACGGGGCAGCACGAGCCAGCGCAGGGCGAACCGCGGGTGGAACTCGGGAGCGTACGCCCTGAGAGCCGCCGAGCTCAGCCCGGAGCGCCCGCGCCCGGTCGGATGGACGGGGTGGTCGCGCCGGGCGGCGAGTGTGTCATGTGCCAGGGAGCCGGCGAGTCCGGTCCAGTGCGCCGGGTCCGCGCCGTGGCGCGCGCTCAGTGCGCCGAGCACCTGCTCATGCGAATCGGCGTGCAGACGTACGGTTGCGAGTGCCTGCCGGCACTCGTCGGCGAAGGCGTCGAACCCGGGACGGTCCTCGTCGGGCGCGAGCTCCCGCAGCACGGCGATGATCTCGTCACAGGTCGCCAGGTCCCTCCCGGTGGACTCCCGGCGCAGCAGCGGCAGCCGCGCGGCCCGCTCGCACTGGAAGCCGTCGCCCCGCACCGGCAGCAGCAGCGCGTCCGGGCCGGGCGTCTCCAGCCGAAGCCAGCTGCCGTCCGCACGGTCGGCCTCCGTGCTGCGCGTACGCAACCCCACCACGTCCTCGCGCAGCAGGGCGCTGAGGACGCGCAGGACCAGTTCGCCTTCGGCGTGCCGCTCGGCTCCGCCCGTGGCGCCGGCCGTCACCGGGATCGTCGTCACGGCGCGATCTCCCAGCGCTGCGCCGCCAGGAACTCCGACACGGCCCGGTCCACCCGCTCCCGGTCGGTGCCGACGGCACGCACGACACCGAGGAAGTCGCGGTTGGTGCCGTGGAGCTCGTGCCGCTCCCCGATCTCCCGCAGCGGCCGGTACGCCAGTCTGACCCCGCCATCGTCGACGTCGGTGGCGGCGGGGGCGGCGATCAGCGTGCCCGCGCGGTCCGCGCACGGGTAGTCGAGCCGGGCGGCGCCGTCCTTGCGTGCACCCAGATCATCGGGCAGCGGTTCGCCGAGATGGGTCCGCAGGATGTGCTCGAAGAGCGGGATGTCCAGCAGCTCGGCGAGCAGCAGGTCGCACTGGTCGCCGATGGCACGGTAGTTGACCTCGATGATGCGTGCCCGCCCCTGGTGCACCACGAACTCGGTGTGGCAGGCGCCGAAGCCGACGCCGAGCACGTCGAGCTGGGCGAGTACCTGGTCGCGTATCGACCGAGGCTGCTCGGGGACGTAGGTCAGCCGCTCCTCGATGAAGTAGGGCGGCTTGGACACCGCGGTGTGGAACCCGCCCAGCACATGACGGACCCGCCCGTCGCCCAGTGTCTCCAGGGTGTACAGCTCGCCGGGCAGGAACTCCTCGATCACCAGTGCGGCGCCCGGCCGTCGGTCCCGGATCTCCCGACAGCGCCGCAGCAGCTCCGAGCGATCGCCGGCCAGCACGACGTCCTCGCTGGCCACGCCCTCGCGGGGCTTCACGACACACGGGTACGGCAGGTCGATCGCGGTGAGCGCATCGGCCGGGTCACGCCCCGCGGGCAGCTCGGTCGAGCGGACCGTGTCCGTGCCCCGGGCGGCCAGATGGCGCCGCATCTCGGCCTTGTCCTTGGTCCGCAGCGCGGCCCGCCAGTCCTTGGCCGGCAGCCCGAAGTAGTCCGCCGCCAGGGCCGCCTGGGTCTGGAGGTGGTCGCTGTTGGTGAAGACGGCGTCCGGTGGCGGTCCCTGTGCGGAGATCCTGCTGATGACCGCACGAAAGTCCCGTACCTCGCAGTCCAGCACCTCGACTCCGGGGTGGCGCGCACGGTGTGTTTCGGGCTGGTCGGTGAGCACGGTGACGCCGACGCCGAGCCGTTCGGCGGCGGGGAGGAACCCCTCGGAGACCGCGTCGGTCGGGTTCAGTGCCAGCAGACAGACGCGGGCATAGGTCCGGGACATGAGCCGAGAGCCTAGGTTAGGTGCACCTAACTCTGTCAATTCGCCCCGACACGGACCCGGTTGGCGCGACAGGATCTTCGTATGGTTAAGGTGAGCCTTGCCTTGGTTCGCTGAGTGTTTCTTCGTCGTCATCCGAGGAGCGTGCGTCTGTGACCCTGGCCCCGGCATATCAGTCGGCCGGTTCCGCCGTGAGCTGCTCCGCACTGCTGGCATCCCGCTACCGAGGACTCGGTGTGCTCTGCCCCGCCTGGCAGGCGGAAGTGCTGCCGCCGGGTCCACCGGCCCGTCAGGGGTGGGCCGACGGTGTGGAATTGGCCACCCGTCAGGAGTGCCTCGACGCATTCCTCGAATCCGAGGCGCTGCGGATCCGTCAGGAACACGGCCACGTCGCACGCGGCGACGTGGCCGCTTCACGAGCGCTGCACGGCTACCTGTGGTCCGTATCGCTGCTGGTGAGCGGCCCGTGGTATCTCGATCGCCGGGTTCCCCTGCTCCGACCGGCCGATGTCCGGGTCAGCCTGACCGCAGGTGACCTCGCCGTCGTCCCGGGTGGCTTCGCCTGTCTGTCCGGCGATTCCGCCGCGGGACTGCCCGGGGTCCGGGTGCTGGCGCGCGAGGAGGCGTTGCGGGCCGAACTGCGTGCGGTGGTCGCCGACCTGGTGCGTCCCCTGCTGGCCGCGATGGGGCCCCGGTTGCGCAGGGGGCCACGTGCGCTGTGGGGCATGGTCGGCGACGACCTGGTCTCGGGGATCTGGTATCTCGGCCGTGTGCTCGAACAGGAGGAGCACGCGGTACACGCGGCGGGCGAACTGCTGCCGGGCCCCCTGCCGCCCTTCCCCGGCGGCGCGGACTTCCGCCGCCTCGCCGGGCGCGACGGCGCGTCGTATCCGACCCGTACCCGGCTCGGCTGCTGCCTCTACTACACGATCCGCCCGACCGAGGCCTGCGGCACCTGCCCACGTGTCTGCGATGCCGAACGACTGCGCAGGTCGGAGCCGCCGGGGATCGCGGACTGAGGCTCCGGTCTGGTGACCTTCGAGATGTCCCGGTCGCCCGTGTCGAGGTCGTCGCCCGTGATCGCCGCCCCGTCGAGGAAGACCGAAGACCCGTTGACCCCGTTCTCCCTCGCTTTCCACGTGGACGTGGTCGCCCCTGGAACGGTGCTCGGCGCCAAGCCAACGGACAGCCCCGACCGAGTGACCGCGATCCTGGGTTCCGATGTCGCCGAGAACTCCCTCGAGAATGCTCCGTTCTGCACACGGCACTGGCAGCCCGCTTCACAGGTGTCGGCGATGGTGGTTCGGGCTCACGGACAATGGCGGCAGCGTCTGTGCGGCGACGACCGTATCGGAGATGTGCACGCCATCCGGTCATGGGTAGGTCCTGCAGGCGTGGCGCGGGGCAGGGAGCGCTACGGCTGTCAGGGCGACGGTTGGCCTACGCGGATTCGGCGGAGACCGGGGACATCTCCGGATCCCGCGCCTGGTGCGCGGAACGCCGGGGAAGCCCGATCGCGGTCAGCGCTCCCGCCGCCGCCACGGCGGCAAGTGCGGCAAGCGCGAGCGACATCGCCGACGTACCGCTGCCCAGCAGCGCGGTGGCCGTGGCGATACCCAGCGCCGGGCCCACGTTCATCACCGTCTGCTGGAGCCCGCCCACCACTCCGGAGTGCCGCACGCGCGCCCGGCGCACGATGACGGCCGTCGCGGTGACCATCACCGTGCCGAAGCCGGCACCCAGCAGCAGGAAAGCGCCGCCGACCGCCGGGGAGCCGGATTCCGCGCCGAGCCGCGAGAGGGCGAGGACGCCGAGGGCGAGCAGCGCCATCGCCGCCACCGCGGTCCGCCGCGGGCCCCACCGGCGTTGCAGCCAGGCGGCCGGCGGAGCGCTCAGGATCATGGCAGCCGGGCCCGGCAGTCCGGCCAGAGCGCAGCGGAACGGATCCATACCGAGGATGTCCTGAAGCAGATAGGTGCCCACGAACACGGCACCGAACATCGCCGCCGAAGCGGCCAGCAACACGGCGAGTGCGGAGGAGATCGCCGTCGAGCCGATCACTTCCCCGGGTATCAGCGGGTCCACCGTGCGCCGCTCACGCCGTACGAACGCGCCCGTCGCCAGCACGGCCAGGCCGGCCGCCGCCACGGTCGCGGGGCTCAAGACCGACCGTGGCACAGCCGAGAGCGTATACACCAGGCACACCAGTGCCACCGCGAGCAGACCGGCGCCGGGCAGGTCGAGACCTTCGGTCCGCTCCGGCTGCGCGGAGTCCCGGGTCATGAGTGGGCGGGAGGCGAGCGCGAGCACCCCGATGAGCAGTGCGGGCACGACATTGAGGAAGAACACGGCCCGCCAGCCCAGTTGCGTGGTGAGGGCCCCGCCGATGACCGGACCGACCGCCGCCGCGGCGGCGATCGCGCTGGTGCGCAGGGCGATCGGCGAAGCCAGCCGGTCGGGCGGATAGGCGGCGCGCAGCATTCCGAGCGTCGCGGGCTGGAGCAGGGCGCCGCAGATCCCCTGGGCGACCCGAAGCCCGATCACCCAGCGGATGCCGGGGGCCAGGCAGATCGCCGCCGATGTCGCCCCGAACCCGATGGTGCCCAGGGCGAGCATCTGCCGGTGGCCATAGCGGTCGCCGAGCCGCCCCGCGAAGACCAGCAGGCTCGCCACGGCGACGAGATAGCCGGTACTGGTCCACTGCACCTGCTGGAACGACGCCTGCAGATCCCGCTGCATGGCGGGCTGGGCGATGGTGAGCACGGTCCCGTCCAGGGCGACGACCGCCGCACCGGCGATGCTGCACAACAGCGTGGCGGTGTGCCGTGGGCCGGGGCTCATCGGCGCACCGGTCCGAGGTGCGCGTCGAGTGCGGCTTGCAGCAGTGGCTCGATCTCATCGAGACCGGCCGCGAGCGGAAGGCTGCCCCACAGCCACAGTTGGGCGATCCCGTGCAGGTTCGCCCAGAGAGCCGCGGCTACCACCGCCGGGGCGGCCTGCCCCGCGTTCGTGCCGGGCTCCGCGGAAGTGTTCGGGCAGGCCTGCGCGGTGAGGTCGGCGAGCAGGGAGAAGAGCGGCAGTGATGTGTCCCGCAGGCCCAGTCGATTGCTCTCCAGTAGATCGTGACGGAACATCAGCTCGAACATGCCTCGACGGGTGAGCGCGAAGTCGAGATATGCCCGGGACAGCGTGGCCAACTGCTCCCGTGGGTCCGCTGGTGCCTTCGCCGTCGTCTCTACTGCGAGGTCGGTGAGGTCGGCGAAGCCGCGGCGGGCGATGGCCGACAGCAGTTCGAGGTGGGTCGGGAAGTAGCGCCGTGGGGCGCCGTGCGACACCCCCGCCTGCCTTGCGATCTCGCGCAGGGACAGGGCCTGCGCCCCTTCCCTTTCGAGCAGTTCGACTCCGGCATCCACCAGACGGGCTCGCAGCCCCGTTTCCCGTTCGCTCATGGACAGTGTCTACCAAAGCTCCGTAGACAGTGTCTACTTCCCGGGTCTGGCCAGCCGCTCACGTGGCGCCAGCGGGATCTCGGACCAGACCTGCTTCCCGCCACTGAGTGGCACCGAGCCCCAGGATGCCGAACTCGCCTCCACGATCAGCAGTCCACGGCCGCCGGTGGCCTCCCAGTCCACGGCGGCCGGTTTGACCGGGCTGCGGGGGGAGGCGTCGTTGACGGCGATGCGCAGCCGGTCGGCGGACAGCGTCAGTTCCAGTCGCACCTCGCCCTGGGTGTGGGCGATCGCGTTGGTCACCAACTCCGAGACGACCAGCAGGGCTGCGTCGAGTTCCTCCACCACACCCCAGGAGCGCAGGGTGCGCGCCGTGTAACGGCGGGCGTGCAGGACCGCGTTGGGCAGCCGCCAGACCGTCCAGTGCGTCCGGAGGGGGCGCATCCGGGTGCCGTCGTAGCGCAGGATCAGCACGGCCACGTCGTCATCGCGTCTGCTGGCGCTGACGAGGAGCTCGTCGGCCACCCGCCCCGGCTCCTCGGGGTCGGCCGCGGCGAGCACGTCGCACACCCGCCGCATGCCGTCCTCGACATGGAGCGTCGACGACTCGACCAGTCCGTCGGTCAGCAGGATGAGCAGGGTGCCGGGCGCCAGGCCGGCCTCGTTCAGGGGGAACTCCTCGTCCGCCAGTACGCCCAGCGGGGGACCGCCGTAGATGTCCATCACCTCGGTGCCGCCGTCCGGATGGCGGATGACCGGTGGCAGATGGCCGGCCCGTACCAGCCGTGCGATGCCCTCCTCCATGTCCAGGTCGACATAGAGACACGTGGCGAACAGATCGGTCTCCATGCCCACCAGCAGCCGGTTGGCGCGGGCCATCACCACGTCGGGCGGATGGCCTTCCACCGCGTAGGCCCGGACTGCGGTGCGCATCTGGCCCATGATGGTGGCGGCACCGGCGCTGTGCCCCTGGACGTCCCCGATCACGAGGGCCACATGCCCGTCGCGCAACGGGATCACGTCGTACCAGTCGCCGCCCACCTCGAGTCCGGCCGTCGCGGGCAGATAGCGGGCCACGGCCTCCCCGCCCGGAAGTTCGGGCAGCTTCCGGGGCAGCAGACTGCGCTGGAGCATCGTGGCCAGCTCATGACCGGCGTCCATCGCGTGCGCCCGCATCAGGGCCTGACCGGTGAGCCCCGCCGTCGCCGTCAGCAGTGAGCGCTCCTCGGGCCCGAAGCGGTGGTCCTCGTCCCACCCCACCAGGCACACCCCGACCATGCGCCCGTCGGACGGCAGCGGCAGCACCGCCAGACCGCCCGGTCCGATACCGCCCAGAGCGGGTTCGAGGTCGGCTCCCGGTGGCCACAGGCTCACATGGCCCTCGCGGAGCGCGCTCTGCAGCGTGGGCAGCGCGTGCACCGGTGCGTCGGGCCACTCGGACCGCCACTCGGACCGCCAGAGGTCGGGCCAGGCGTCCGGTTCCGGAGGATCGAGCAGGGTCACCACGAGCCGGTCGGACTCCAACTCGGCGAGCGCGACCCGGCTGGCCCGCAGCGGGTCCCGCAGCGAGTCCACCACGAGCTGGCTGACGTCCTTGATGGTCCGTGCGCGGGCCAAGGTCGCCGAGAGCCGCTGCACGATCGACACATCGTCCTCGCTGGGACGCAGATACGCGGCGTCGGCGACCACCCCGAGCACCCGCTCGGGAGTTCCCTCCGCGTCCACCTCGACCCGGCAGCGCAGCCCCAGCCAGCGCAGCTCACCGCCGGGACGGCGGATACGGAACGCCAACTGCTGGGCGGTGGCGGACAGCCGGTCCGGCTCCACGACGGCCATCAGGGCCGGAATGTCGTCCGGCACCGCGCAGGCCAGCAGGGTCTCCACCCGGCCGTCGAAGTGGTCGGGCGCGATGCCCAGCAGGTCCAGTACGTGTTCGTGTGCCTCCATGCGCCCCGTGGCCAGCTCCAGGATGAACGCACCGCCGCGCAACGGCACCAGGCTCTGGCCCAGCTGGGGCCGGGGGGCGGCGCGCCCGGGGGCGTGGGCGGCGACCGATTCGAGTGAGGCGGCGACCTGGTCCGCGTACAACTCCAGCAGGGCGCGCCGGTCGGGGCTGAAGCCGTCCGGGACCTCTCCCGCCACCACCAGACAACCCAGTTCCTTGGCTCCGCGCCCGAGCGGCACCGCCCCCAGGGAGACCTTGGCAGGGGAGGACCCGCTGGTGTGCCGCATGATCCGGCCGGGGAAGTGGTGGGGGTCGCTCTCGATGTAGGCGGCCAGCTCCTTCGGGCTCAGCCACAGGGAGGCACCGGCGCGAAAGGCGTCGGCGGCGGGGGAGTGGCCCTCCACCGCGAGGATCGCCGGGAGCCCATACAACACACTGCGATCACCGGTCAACTCGGCCAGATGGAGCTCCCGGCCCCCTTCGGCCAGCACGTATACAGCGGCCAGCTCAGCCCCACAGAACGCAAAGCTCTGCCTGGTCACTGTCTGTAGCTCCTGCCTGAGCGGGCGTCCACCGCCGACGGCCTCACCACTCCATGCTGTCCCGCTTCAGGGCCAGGGGGCGACTCAGAAGCCGATGACCAGCGCACGGCGGGTGCCGGAGACGGGGCGACCCGTCTCTCCCCGGGCGGGTTCGACAGGGCCAAACGGGTGGTCGTCGTCCCCTCGTGCAACCGCTCCCAGTGGCCTGCGCCTCCTGGCAATCAGGACACCACTGAGGAGGCTCTCATGGCTGTTGATCTCTACCGCTTTCCCGGTACCGACTTCATCGGCGGGCTGGGCGACGGCAGCGGCGCGTACACCGGTACGTACACCGGCGACTTCTTCCTGCCGCCGCCCGAGCCGGAGCAGCGGCTGCCGTTCCCGCTGAACCCGGCGGACTCACGGCGTCTGGACCTTCACGCCGCGCTGACCTCGGCGGGGATCGCTCCGCTGCCGGGTGATCTGGAGGCCATCGAGGCCCTGTGCCTGCTCGATGACACCACGAACGCCACACTTCGGCGCTGGATCACCGGGACCTCGGCTCGGTAGCGCACCCCCCCGAGGCCCCCGCCGTCTGCCGTGGTCCGGCTCCCCGGACCACGGCAGACGGCGTACATCAGCCCTCCCGGACCAGATCGGCGCACTTCTCGCCGATCATCATCGTGGTGATACAGGGGTTGACCGCGGGGAGGAACGGCATCACCGAGGCGTCGGCCACCCGCAGCCCCCGGACCCCCTTGACCCGGAGCCGGGCGTCGAGCGGCGCGCGTGGGTCGTCGTCGGCGCCCATCCGTACCGTGCAGGCCGGGTGGTAGACGGTGTTGTGCGTCTCGCGGATATACGCGAACAACTCCTCGTCGCTCCGTGCTCCCGGCCCGGGAGCCAGCTCGTCACCCGCCCAGTCGGCCATCGGGGACTGCGCCACGATCTCGCGCGCCAGCCGCAGGCCGTGGGTCATCACCCGGATGTCGTGCTCGTCGGTGAAGTAGCGCGGGTCCACCTTCGGCTTGTCGCGGAAGTCCCGGCTGCGCAGCCGCACCGTGCCCAGCGATCGGGCCCGGGTGACATTGGGCGTCAGACAGAAGGCGTTGTCCGTCGTGGGATAACCGCGCCGATAGGTGTTCATGTCGAAGGGCACCGACCCGTAGTGGAACATCAGATCCGGCCGGTCCAGACCGGGTTCGGTGTCGGTGAAGATCCCGATCTCCCACCACTGCGTCGAGCTGGTGACCATGGGCTGCTTCGCCTCCCACATGATCACCCCCTCGGGGTGGTCCTGGAGGTTGGAGCCGACACCGGGCGAGTCCACGCGCACGTCGACCCCCACCGCCCGCAGCTCGTCGGCCGGCCCGATGCCGGAGAGCATCAGCAGCTTCGGCGAGTCGATCGCACCGCAGCACACGATCACTTCGCGGCGCGCGGAGACGGCTCCGGTGTGGACCGCGTCCGGTTCCAGGTACTCGACCCCGGTGCAGCGCCCGTCCTCGGCGAAGAGCAGCCTGCGGGCCTGACGGCCGGTGCGCACTTCCAGATTGGGGCGCCTGCCGAGCACCGGATGCAGATACGAAACGGACGCGGAGGCCCTGGTGCCGTCCGGGAAGCAGTTGATCTGGAACCAGTCGGCCCCGCGCACCACGGTGGTGCCGGTGTTGAACGGGGTACGCGGGATGCCGGCCGCGGCGCACGCCTCGAGCAGGGCCCGTCCGCAGGGATCGAGCGGTGGCACCTGGCGCAGATGGACGGGCCCCGAGTGGCCGTGCTCGCCGGGGCCGTCGTTGGTCTCAAGGCGCCGGTAGAGCGGGAAGCAGTCCGCGGCGCTCCAGCCCGTACAGCCCATGGCGCCCCACTCGTCGAGGTCCTCGGCCGGTGCCCAGAAGGCGATGCAGGAGTTGTGCGACGAGCAACCGCCGAGCACCTTGGCACGGGCGTGCCGCAGGAAGCTGTTGCCGTTCTCCTGGGGCTCGACCGGGTAGTCCCAGTCGAAGCCCGACTCCAGCAGCGCCATCCAGCGGTCCAGCCTGAGGATGCCGTCCTCGCCCACATCTGACGGCCCGGCCTCCACCAGGCACACCGTGACCTCCGGGTCCTCGGTCAGCCGCGCGGCGATCACGGCTCCGGCCGTGCCTCCGCCGACCACGACATGGTCGAACTCCGCCAGGGGCCTGTCTGAGGTCATCGGAGCTCCAGGATCGAGGGCGGGCCGGTCTTCTTGAGGGGGCTCATCAGGGGGCGGTGGGGTCCGCGGTCCGTGCCGCGTGCTCGGCCAGCACACCGGTACGGTGCCGCTGCACGAACCAGTAGTAGGTGAACCCGCCGACCGCGACGATGCCGATGAACAGGAACGCGCCCCAGCGCAGGTACCAGTGCTGCGGGCCGGTCGCGTTGTAGACCTCGGCGCGCGGCCAGGCGAGGTTGAGGGACATCGCGGTGCCCCACAGCACCGCGAGGATGTTGATCGGCAGCCCGAACCTGCCGAGTGAGAAGCGGCCTTCTGCCGGCTTCCACCGCCCGCGCAGCCGCTGGACCAGCATGGGGGTGGTGACCATCAGATAGGCGACGTAGATCATGATGATCGCGATGCTGGTGATCACCGAGAAGATCTGCGGCTGGTTGACGTTGACGACCAGGACCAGCACACCGATCACGCCCATCACGATGGCGGGCACGACCGGAGTCTTGAAGCGCGGGCTCACTCTGGCCAGCTTCGAGCCGGCGGGCAGGTTGTTGTCGCGCGCCATGGCGAACATCAGCCGGATGCCCGCGGCCTGTACCGCCAGTACGCATACGGTGATGGCGATCACCACGCACCACAGGAACACCTCGCCGACGGTCGGACCGAGGGTCGCGAGCACCACGTACTGCAGGCCCTCGGTGGAGAGCTGCTTCGCGAACAGGTCCGGTACGGCCATCAAAGCGAAGAGCAGGATGAGCCCGCCCAGTGCGAAGGACGCGATCAGGGCCCGCAGGATCGCGCGGGGGCAGTTGCGCGCCGGGTCGTGCGACTCCTCTCCGAGTGACGAGGCGGTGTCGAATCCGTACATCACATAGGCGGAGGCGAGCGAGGCGGTCAGGAACGCGCCGAAGTAGCCCCAGGTGTAGTCCGCGCCCAGTCCGTAGGTCTGGGTGAGCACCTCGCCCGGGCCGCGGGTGATGTTCACGGCCAGGCAGATGACCAGGGCGACGGCGGCGATCAGCTCGATGAAGACACCGCCGGAGTTGATCTGCGCCATCAGTTTGACGCCGAAGGCGTTCACGAGGGTGGAGAACAGGATGAGCACCGAGCCCAGCAGGACGGCGTTGGCGGCGGCGGTCGAGCCGCTGCCGTCGCCGATGAACTGGAAGACCGGGTCGATCCGGGGCAGTGTGATCTGGTAGGCCAGCGCCACGGCGGCCAGCGTCACCATGGTCGCGGTGAGCATCATCCAGCCGCCGAGCCAGCCCGTGTGGGGGCCGCCCATCTTCTTCGCCCAGTTGTAGACGGAACCGGCCACCGGATAGCGGGCGGCCAGTTCGCAGAAGCAGAGGGCGACCATCAGCTGCCCCACGAAGACCATGGGCCAGGACCACCAGTAGGCGGGGCCGCCGAAGGCGACACCGAAGTAGAACAGCTGGAAGGTCCCGGTGAGGATTGAGATGTAGCTGATCCCGGCGGCGAAGGTGTGGAAGTTGCCGAGGGTGCGTTTGAGCTCCGGCTTGTAGCCGAGTTCGGCGATGGCCTCGTCGTCGTTCCGGCCGCCGGGCCCCGGGGCAGGGCCGGGCGACCGGGGCGCGGGGCCGGTGTTCGTCGTCACGCGAACCACCTCTGCGGGCTGGGCGACAGGTTGCGCCAGATGTGCTTGGCCTCCTGGTACTCGGCCAGTCCGGTCGGGCCGAGTTCGCGGCCGAAGCCGGACTGCTTCATCCCGCCCCACTCCGCCTGGGGCACGTAGGGGTGGAAGTCGTTGATCCACACGGTCCCGGCACGCACCCGCGAGGCGACCCGGTGCCCGCGGGCGGCGTCCGAGGTCCACACCGCCCCGGCGAGCCCGTAGACGGTGTCATTGGCCAGGGCGACAGCCTCGTCCTCGTCACGGAACCGCTCCACGGTGAGCACCGGTCCGAACGACTCGTCGGTGACCACGGACATCCCGGGGGTGCACTCGTCGAGCACGGTCGGCAGGTAGTAGAAGCCGTCCCGCAGCGCGGGATCGTCGGGCCGCTCACCTCCGCAGCGCAGCACCGCCCCTTCGGCGAGTCCGGCAGCCACATAGGCCTCCACCTTCTCGCGGTGCGCGGCGGAGATCAGCGGTCCGGCCCTGGCGTCGTCATCGAACGGTCCGCCGAGGGGGATGGCCCCCGCCTGTCTGACCAGTTCGGTGACGAACGCGTCGTGCAGTTCTTCCTGGACGAGCAGCCTGGCCCCCGCCGAGCAGACCTGGCCGGCGTGCAGGAACACCGCGGTGAGCGCGTAGTCGACGGCGGCGTCGAAGGCGGCGTCGGCGAATACGATGTTGGGGTTCTTGCCACCGAGCTCAAGGGCCACCTTCTTCACGGTCGGAGCCGCCGCGGCCATGATGCGGCGGCCGGTGACCAGGCCGCCTGTGAACGACACCATGTCCACCCGGGGGTCTTCGGTGAGCGGCGCGCCCGCGGTGGCTCCCGCGCCGAGTACCAGATTGGCCGCTCCCGCGGGGAGCCCGGCCTCGGCGAGCAGCCGCATCAGCATGACGGCTGTGTGCGGGGTCAGCTCGCTCGGTTTGAGGACGAAGGTGTTCCCGGCTCCCAGCGCGGGAGCCACCTTCCAGGCGGTCTGCAGAAGGGGGTAGTTCCACGGGGTGATGAGCGCGCAGACACCGACGGGCTCGTGGACCACCCTGCTGTCCACGCCCGGGTCACCGGTGTCCACGACCCGGCCGTGCCCGCCGGTCGCCACCAGGCTGCCGAAGTAGCGGAAGCAGCGGGCGATGTCCTCCATGTCGTACACGCTTTCGACCAGTCGCTTGCCGGTGTCCAGAGACTCGGCGCGGGCGAGCGCGTCCTTGTCCCGTTCCAGCAGAGCGGAGACCCGCAGCAGCAGCGCCCCGCGCTCGGCCGCCGGGGTGCCGGGCCAGGGTCCGCGGTCGAACGCGTCCCGGGCGGCGGCGACCGCCGCCGACGCGTCCTTCGGTCCGGCCTCGTCCACGGTCGCCACCAGCGTGCCGTCGGCCGGACAGCGGATCTCCCGCACTCCGCCGTCGGCGGCCGCGGTCCATTCGCCGCCGATGAACAGCTCTACCATGGGGACCTCCGGATTCAGATGAGCGCCCCGAAGTGACTTTCGTCAGGTTTGAGTCCTTCGGTCCGACAGTAGAGAGGTCGGACGGGTTTCGCAGAGGGGGAGTCGTCGCCGCTGCGGCACTCCCGCCGTCGAGCACATTCCGTGACTGCTTCGAGGGTGTCGATCGCTCATGGCCGCTGTCGTCATGGGCAGACCATGGGCGCCGTGTGCTCCCGGACTCTCCGGTACCCGGTGTGGAGCAGCACCCGGCAGGCGACACGCCGAGGCGGTCCCCGTTTGGATCGCGACACGCGACCCTAACGGCACAGTATGTGGCGAATTATCATAAGCCACCATAATTTCGACTCATGACGAAACGACAGATCACTTATCTCGGATGCGTCGCCCTTATGGCCGCCTCCGGCGTGAGCGCCGCCGTGCCCGCCCATGCCGCGGTCACCCGCAATGTCCAGCCGGGACAATCGATCCAGGCCGCGGTCAACGCGGCGAAACCCGGCGATGTCATCAACATCGCCGCCGGGACCTACCACGAGAGCGTCACGATCACGACCTCGGACCTGACCCTGCGCGGTGCGGGCAAGCGGACCGTCATCGCGCCCCCGGCGACGCCAGGCAGGGACGCCTGTGCCCAGAAGGGAAACGGGATCTGCGTCATCGGAACCGACGCCAAGCCCATCGAAGGTGTGGAGATCGGTTCGCTCACGGTGCGGGCCTTCAAGAAGAACGGCATCTGGGCCTCCCGCACCGACGATCTGACCGTGCGCAAGGTGGTCGTCGAGAAGAACGGGAACTGGGGGATCGCCCAGGAGCGCTCGACCGGCGGGGAGTTCCGGGGCAACATCGCCCGCGACAACGCCGAGGCCGGCATCTTCCTGTCCAACACGACCGACACGGAGGCCGGAGCCCTGGACACCAAGGGCGCCGTGGTCAGCGGCAACTACCTCGTGGGCAACCGCATCGGGGTGACCATCCGCCGCCTCAGGAACCTGGTGGTCGAGGGCAACGCCGTCACCGGGAACTGTGCCGGCGTGTTCGTCGTCGGTGACGAGGGCGTTCCGCGCACCGGTGACCTCGCCGTACGCAGCAACAGCGTCTTCCAGAACAACAAGCAGTGCCCGAAGACCGCACGGCTGCCGGAGATCCAGGGTGCCGGAATCGTGCTCACCGGGGTGGAGCGGACCACCATCGCGTCCAACGTGGTCTGGGGCCACACCGGAAAGTCGCCGTTCGCCGGTGGGATCGTGTTGTTCAAGAGCATCGTCGGCACGCCCAGCAGCGGCAACGACATCAGCAACAACGTGCTGGTGGGCAACACCGTTCCCGACCTCGCCAACCGCGACACCGGCCAGGGCAACACCTTCGGCGGCAACTTCTGCAAGGCATCCGAACCCGCGGGCATGTGCTGACACGTGCGCTCGGGCCGGGTGGGTCCCCTTCGGGGGGACCCACCCGCGCCGGCCGGGGGCAGTCCGTGGGAGCACACACCATGAGAAACGAGGCGGCATGACGACCGTAAGCACCACACCCTCACCCGAGGCCACCACCCCACCGTCCATGCGTCTGCGGGAGCTCGTGTTCGGGGCGGCGTGCGCCGCCGCAGTACGTGCCACCGCCAGGCTGGGCGTCGCCGACGCCCTCGGCGACGACCCGGCCACCGCCGAGGAACTGGCGGCGGCCGTGCGCTGCGACCCCCGGGCACTGCGGCGGATGCTGCGGGCCCTGTCCTGTTACGGCGTCTTCGAGGAGCAGGCCGACGGGCGATTCGCCCACACCGAGATGTCCCGGATGCTGCGTGAGGACGACCCGCACAGTCTCAAGAACATCGCGCTCTGGTGCACCGAGCCCTGGACCTGGAACGCCTGGCCGCTGCTCGACGAGGCGGTGCGCAGCGGCGCGGGCGTGTTCGAGCAGATCTACGGGAAAGGCTTCTTCGACTACCTCCACGCGGACGCGCCGGAGTCGGCCCAGGTCTTCAACCGGGCCATGACCACGTCCAGCATGCAGTCCGCCCGTGAGGTGGCCGAACTCCTCGACCTCACCGGGGTGGCGACCGTTGCGGACGTCGGCGGCGGCCAAGGCCACGTGCTCGCCAGCCTGCTGGAGAAGTACCCGCATATGCGGGGCTCGCTGCTCGACCTCCCCCGGGTCGTCGCGAACGCCGACCCCCGGCTGCGCGAGGGCGGCGCACTCGCCGACCGGGTCCGCGTCATCCCCGGCGACTGCCGTGAGGCCATTCCCGTCGAAGCCGATGTCTACATCATCAAGAACATCCTGGAGTGGGACGACGAGAGCACCCGCAGGACCCTGCGGAACGTCATCGAGTCGGCCCGCCCGGGATCCAGGGTGGTGGTCATCGAGAATCTGGTGGACGACACGCCGTCCATGCGCTTCACCACCGCGATGGACCTCATGCTGCTGCTGAACGTCGGCGGCGCCAAGCACACCAAGCACAGCATGGTCACCCGGATGGCCGACGCCGGACTCATCGTCGGCGACATCCGCCCGGTCAACCCTTATCTGCACGCCATCGAGAGCATCACACCTGCCTGACTCAGTCCCTTTCGGGGAGGAAGATGCCACCTCGCGCTCGTCGGCTTCGCGTTTGCTGCGCGGAGCCGACAGTTCCGCAGAGTCCCAGGTCCTCATTCCCACTGGCGAATCTCGTCCACGACAACCGGGGCGGTTCACCTTGGACTGGGTCTGGTGGCTGACGCCGGTCCGGCGGACGGTCAGAACTGTGACGGTGCTTTGTGCAGCAAAGCCCCTATCGGGACACGTTCACCGGGCCGGCGGCAGTGCGCACCGCAGGAAGCCGGAGCCGACAGTTCCACTCCAAGGCAGCCGAGGCCAGTTGTCGCACGGGTCAAGCTCCGGCCCTCGACGGCACCCCATGATCCGCACAGTTGTCGCAGATGAGGTGCACGTCGAGCTCGGCGGGGACTTCCTTGTCGAGCTTGGCGAGGAATTCTTGAACTCGACGGCACGGTGGCGGCGGTGCAGGGAGCCGATGACCTCGCCGTGGCGGCGTTGAGCGCCGCGAACAAGGTGGTGACGCCGCCGCGCAGGTAGTCGTGGGTGCGCCGTTCTGGCATGCCAGGCATCATCGGCGGCACTGGTGCCGAGCGGTCCAGCCCCGGGGTCTGTACCTGGATCCCGTCCGAGCTCACCCTCGTGCTCTGCGTCGACGAAAAGTAGCAGATCCCCCATGCCAACAAACCACCGCCTAGGTCCCGCTGCACCTAACCATTACACAACGCGGTACGGTGAATGTTCCTCGGACGCGGGCAGGGCGAGCACGCACCACCATCTTGGTGATTGTTTCATATTGGGGTCCCTTCTCGTATCGAATCCGGGAACCTCTGGGTCATGTCCACACCCCCTGGGGCGCCACCCGCCCCACCCCGCGTCCCGGAAGCCGTGCACCGCCGCCGCTGGGCCATCCTCGCCGTCCTCATGTTCAGCGTGCTCATCGTGGTGCTCGACCACTCGGTGCTGAACGTCGCGGTAAAGACCATCGCCACTCCGGCGCCCGTCGGCCTCGGGGCCACCCAGGGCGAGCTGGAATGGGCCATCAACGCCTACACCCTGGTCCTCGCCGCCCTGCTGTTCACCGCGGGCCTGATCGGCGACCGCACGGGCCGCCGCAACGCGCTGCTGTTCGGTATGGCCGTCTTCGGAGTGGGCTCGGCGCTGGCCGCGTTCTCCGGATCGTCCGCCGAGCTCATCGCCTACCGCGCGGTGATGGGGGTCGGCGCCGCGTTCGTGATCCCCGCCACGCTCGCCATCCTGATGAACGTGTTCGAGCGGGACGAGCAGGCCAAGGCGATCGGCATCTGGGCGGGCGGGGTCGGTGTGTCGATCGCCCTCGGACCGCTCACCGGTGGGCTGCTGCTCGAACACTTCTGGTGGGGCTCGATTTTCCTGGTCAACGTCCCCGTGGTGCTGATCGGCTTCGTCGCCATGGTGGTGCTGATCCCCGACTCCCGGGACCCCGCCCCCGGTCGGCTCGACCCGGTCGGCGTGCTGCTGTCGATCGTCGGTCTCGTGCTGCTGGTGTACGGGATCATCCGGGGCGGCGAGCTCGCCTCACTCACCGATCAGGCGGTGCTGGTGCCGCTGCTCGGCGGGATCGGCGTGCTGACGGTGTTCGTGGTCTACGAGGTGCGCAGCGACCATCCGGCGCTCGACTTCTCGTACTTCAGGAACCCGGTGTTCTCGTCGGCGATCGTGGCGACCGCGCTGGGCTTCTTCGCGATGATGGGCGTGGCCTTCCTGTCCGTGTTCTATCTGCAGAGCGTGCGCGGCTTCAGCCCGCTGGCGGCCGGACTGCTGCTGCTGCCGCTCGCCATCGCGCAGTCGGCGTTCGCCCCGCGCGCACGGCTCGCCATCGGCCGGTTCGGGGCCAAGGCGACCTGCACGGCGGGCATGCTGATGATCACCACCGGTCTCGCGGCCTTCGCCTTCTTCGACGGTTCGACCCCGCTGTGGCTGATCGAGGCCGCCTTCTTCGTCCAGGGCGCGGGGATGGCCCATGTGATGCCACCGGTGACGGTGGCGGTGATGCAGGCGCTGCCCCGGGAGAAGGCCGGGGCCGGTTCGGCGATCAGCAACACCTTCCGGCAGGTGGGCGGAGCGCTGGGCGTCGCGGTGCTCGGCTCGCTGCTCTCGGCGGCGTACCGGGGCGGCATCGAGTCCACCCTGGCCAGGACGGCGGGTCTGCCGGACAGTGTCAGGGCTGCGGCGGGGGAGTCGATCGAGGCCACCATGGGGGCTGCGGCGAAGCTCGGTCCCGCCGGGAAGCTGCTGGTCGGTCCGGCGAACGAGGCCTTCGTCTTCGCCATGCACCTGACGGCTCTCGCGGCGGCCATGGCGACCGTCGTGGGCGCGGCGGTCGTGGCGATGCACCTGCCCGGGCGGATGAAGCCCGCCCCCGGCGACACACTGCCCCCGGAGGAGCATGGTGCCAAGTCGGCTACGGGGCCAGTATGGCAGGGCTGATTCAAAGAGCTTGTTCGCCGCTGTGTTCCCGATCGTGGGGCTCCCGCCCAGTCCCGGCCTTGCTCTCCCTGGTGACGGTGCTGCAGTTCACTACTGAGAACCTCACCGACCGGCAGGCCGCGGACGCGTGGTGGGACCGTCTGGTGTGGAGATACACGCTGGGCACGGAGCTCTCCGATGCGGGCTTCAACTTTCCGCGCTGTCCGTGACCTGAACCGCGCCGAACTGGCCGGGGGAGAGCGCGTGCGGGCCGCCCATCGAGCAGAACCTGGCCGAGCGGCAGGTCGCACCGGGCGACTACCCTCGACGCCCGATACCCCCTCCGTCGACCTGGTCGTGGAAGCCGGCAGGCCGGGGCATCAGCATGCCCCGCTCCTGGCCGAATACTCACCCCAGGCCAAGGCCGCCGAGGCATTCGACAAGAGCGCGTTCTGTGTCGACTGGAAGGCCCGCGAAGTCCGCTGCCCCCAGGGCGCCACCAGCGCCGACTGGTACCCGCCGGTCACCCAGCTCGGCCGCAAAGCCATCGTGATAAGCCCTGCCCAACAGCGAGCCGAAACTTCGGGCCGTGTTCGAGAAACTGGCAGCGAAGTTCGGCACCGTCCTCGTCGTCGTGGACCAGCCCGCCTCGATCGGCGCCCTGCCGCTGTGACCGTCGCCCGCGACGCGGGCTGCCAGGTCGCCTATCTCTGCCCGGACTGGCCATGCGACGGATCGCCGAGGCGAAGACCGACGCCAAGGACGCCGCAGTGACCGCAGACGCCCGTTCGCACGATGCCGCACACCCTGCGCTCCCTGGAGCTGACTGACGAGATCAGCGCCGAACTCACCGTCCTCATGGGCTTCGACCAAGACCTCGCCGCCGAGGCCACCCGCACCTCCAACCGGATACGCGGCCTGCTCACCCAGTTCCACCCCAGCCTGGAGCGCGTCCTCGGCCCCCGCCTCGATCACCAGGCCGTCACCTGGCTGCTCGAACGCTACGGATCCCCGGCCGCCCTGCGCAGAGCCGGACGCCGCAGACTCGTCGAGCTGATCCGCCCCAGGGCCCCGCGCATGGCCACCCGGCTCATCGACGACGTCTTCGACGCGCTCGACGAACAGACCGTCGTCGTTCCGGGCACCGGCACCCTCGACGTGGTCATCCCGTCCCTGGCCCGCTCGCTCGCGGCCGTGCACGAACAACGCCGGGCCCTGGAAGCCCAGATCAGCGACCTGCTGGAGGCCCACCCTCTTTTTCGCCGACGAGCTGCGGGAGCTGATCCTCCACCGCGCCAACCAGGCCCGCACACGCGGCTAGACCTCACTGCCCGAGCGGATCAAGAGCCTGGGCCTGCGCGGCCTGCGCGCCGCCGTCCGCATCGGCCTCGCCGCAACCAAGCGCCTGGACGACAACACCCGGCCCGGCGCCCGCAACGGTCATCGGCCGTCACCACGCGCCCGGCCGGATCCATCACCCAGCGTGCACCAGCTGAATGTTTACGCACCATGCCCGCGAACAGGCGATTACCCGAAACGGGTCGCCGGAGAGTCCGACGACCCGTCACGAAAGATCGAGGCTAATGGCCATTCCCCCCTAGGTTAGGCGCGGAGACCGGAGTGATGACTGGGCCACTCTGCCGGGTCCACGAGTAGAAGGGCACCGCCATCGCGTCGCGCGGCTCGCGCCAGTGCGGGTCGTACGGGGAAATGAATTCCTGCAGACGGGTGTTGATCTCACTGTACAGCGGGTGACTACGCGCTCTGTAGAGGTTCGGACCGATGTCGCTTTCTGCCTCGACTAGGTGGAAGTACAAGTTGTGAAACGCGAACAAGGTTCGACGGGAAACTCCCACCATCTGCGGCAGCTCAGTGCTGTCCGAGTCCGCGAATACTTTGCCGACATTTTCGGCATCGGCAACACCCATCCTCGCGACGATAAGTGTACGGTGCACTTTGCCCTCCTGGGTATCTGTTTGTTCAACTCTTTCCGACAGTCCCGGGGATGCTTCGGAGCTCCCGAGTTTGTGGCAGCTGACGCCATGTCCCGGGGGAGCTCGCCTGGGGTCTGCGAATTTGAGTCGCAAGCCAGAGCGGTAGTCCCGCTGAAATGCGAGTGGTTCTCAGCCCCTTAGCGCGTCAGAGGAGGCTCTCGTTTGGTGGTGTCACTCTGTCGTGACTGCGACGGTCTTGTGCTCGCGCGCCCGCTGTTCGATCTTGTCCCGGATGATCTGCATCTGGACCTTGGAGTTGCGGTTGATGTTGTCGGTCATCCAGTCGTCGTCGACCGGGGCGTCCGGGTTCATCGCGAAGTCCTGGGTCCAGTGCATCAGGACACCCTGCGGGGTCTCCTGGTAGGTCCAGCGGATGTCCATGTGCTGGAACGGGCCGGTCTCCACGCGTCGTGCACGGACCGTCAGGGCCTTGCGGTCGGTGGTGCGTTCCGACACCCAGCTCCAGATCTTGCCGTTCTCGTCGGGGTGCATGGTCAGCCGGAACGTGGTGGTGTTCCGGTCGCGCTTGAGTACGTCGACGGACGCGTACTCGCTGAACAGCTGGGGCCAGTTCTCGATGTCGTTGGTCATGACCCAGACGAGGTCCAGGGGTGCTTCGATGGTGATCTGGTTCTCGGTGTGCCCGGACACTTCACGCTCCTGCCATGAGGGAGTTGTTGACGAGGTCGAGGAACTCACGCGGGGTCTTGCAGCGATCCGCGTCAGGGGGCAGCGAGAGCCCGTAGCGGTTCTCCAGCTCGCCCACGATGCCGAGCAGGCCGAGCGAGTCGAGCCCGTACTCGTCGAACCGGGCTTCCGGCCGACCGTTAATCTCCGCGGGGTCGACCGTCACACCTGCGCTCTTTTTCATCAAGGCGGCAAGCTCTTCGATGGTCAGATTGGTGATTTGCGTGGTCATGTGAGAGTCCTCCTTACGAGGGGTTGTCGGCGGCGCGCCTAAGCACGAGCGCCGCATTCGAGCCCATCAGTCCTCGACTGAGGACCAGGGCTGTCCGCAGTTCGGCGGGGCGGGCTTTGTCGGTGACCACTTCCAGGTCGTGGCAGATGTCGGACACATTGGGTGTCGGCGGGATGAGGCCTTCTTGGAGTGCGAGCACCGCGGTGGCTGTGTCGAGCAGGGGTGCTCCGCAGTAGGCTCGGCCCGTTCCGGTCTTGGGGGCCGTCACTGGTACTCGTGTGCCATGCGGGCCCAATGCGTCGGCGATCGCCATTGCTTCGGCCCAGTCGGCCTCGGGCACCCCGAGGCCGTCCGCGAACACGACGTCGATCTCTTCGGGTGCGCACTCCGCGTCCGCGAGCGCGCCGCGGATCGCGTAGGCGAGCCCTTGGCGGGACTGTTGCCAGCGTGAGGCGCCGGTGAAAGTGGCGGCGTGACCAGCGACTTCCGCGCGCACCGTGGCGCCCCGTTCGCGAGCCGTGGCCTCCGCCTCGATCACGAGAATCGCGCCCCCTTCAGCAGGTGCAAACCCACAAGCAGCGGATGTGAACGGCAGGTATGCCTGTTCCGGGTTCTCACTCAGGCTGAGTTCTTCGAACCCCAGTTGGCAGACGAGTGAGTACGGTGCGAGCGGCGCTTCAGCAGCTCCGGTGACCACGGTGTTCGTACCGCGGTTGACTGCCCGGGTAGCGTGCGCGACGGCGTCCAAGCCCCCCGCCCCATCACTGGCCACTACGCCGCAGGGACCCTTGAACCCGCCGCGGATTGAAATTTGACCAGTACTTGCGGCATAGAACCAGGCGATACTCTGGTAGGGGCCCACGAAGCGTGATCCCTGCCCCCAGAGCCGCTGCATCTCATGCTGGCCGAAATCACAGCCTCCTGCCCCGGCGGCTGTCACTACGCCGACACTGAATGGCGAGTCGGTGTAGACCTGCGGGGAAAGCCGTGCGTCGGCTAGTGCCATGTCGGCCGCAGACATGGCGAAATGTGTGAAGCGGTCGGTCTGGACAAGATAGCGCTCCTCCACCAGTGAGCTAGGGACGAACTCATGTACTTCGCCAGCTACACGCACTGGTAGGTGGTCGCAGCCCTCTCTGGTGATGGGGCCGAGGACGCTGAGGCCGGCTCGGGTGGCCTTCCAGAAGGAATCAGTGCCCACGCCGTTGGGAGCGATGACACCGATTCCAGTGATCACCGGGCGCCGGTGTTGCTGAGGGCTCATGCGACCCTCCCTCCTGGACGGGTCAAGACCATGGCGGACTGGAATCCTCCGAAGCCACTTCCGACCGAGAGCACGTTGCGCAGCTTGAGGGGGCGCGCGGTGCGAGGCACGTAGTCGAGATCGCACTCGGGATCGGGGATCTCGTAGTTTGCCGTGGGCGGTACCACCTGGTTGGTCATAGCCAATACGCAGGCGACGATTTCTATTGCGCCGATGGCGCCCAGGGAGTGTCCCACCATGGATTTGATGGAACTCATCGGCACTTTGTAGGCGTGTGCCCCCAGGGACCTCTTGACCGCCGCTGTCTCATGGCGGTCGTTCTGCAAGGTGCCCGAGCCGTGCGCGTTGACGTAGTCGATGTCCTGACCGTCGAGGCGAGCCTGGGCAAGCGCTGTGTCGATGGCTCGGGCCATTTCCAAACCATCTCGGGTAAGGCCCGTCATGTGGAAGGCGTTGCCGAAGGTGGCGTAGCCGCCTATCTCACAGTACACGTTGGCTCCGCGAGCATAGGCGTGCTCAAGTTCCTCTAGGACGAGTACCGCTCCACCCTCGCCCATCACGAATCCGTCCCGCTTGGCGTCGAAGGGGCGGGAGGCATGAGCTGGATCGTCGTTGTTCGCGGAGGTCGCCTTGATCGCGTCGAAGCAAGCCATCGTGATTGGTGAGATCGGCGAGTCCGACGCCCCCGCAATGCACACGTCGGCTCTACCTTCCTCTATCGCATGCAGGGCGTAGCCGATGGCGTCGAGACCTGAGGTGCATCCAGTGGACACCGTCAGCACCGGCCCCCGGGCACGTGCTTGTTCTGCTACCTCGGCAGCCAGGGCACAAGGGGTAAACACGCGATGCAGGTGCGGATCTGCCTGATTGTGGTCGACGTCCCAGCGCTGACCGGAGCTGCTGACTTTGACGTAATCATGCTCCAGCCGGGTGGTACCACCCACAGCCGTGCCGAGGGAAACGCCGACGCGCCACGCATCGTCGTGATCTGGAACGAGATCTGCGTCCCGCAATGCCTCCCTGGCTGCCACCAACGCGAACTGGACGTACCGGTCGGCACGTTGGATTTCCTCCGGCTTCAGGCCGAGGGCGACCGGGTCGAAGTCGCATTCTGCTGCGATGCGGGAACGAAATCCGGTGGGATCAAAGAGCGTGATGCCCCGTGTTGCCGTACGGCCGTTGGCCAGAAGGTCCCAGAATGCCGGTATACCCACGCCGCCCGGTGCTACTATGCCTAGGCCGGTGACTGCTACCCGGCGCCTCATGAAGTCGTCCCACTCCGCTCGGGCGGCTGATGCTCCGCGGCCTTCAACTTGACCGGGGGGGCCTCGGTGTCTACGTGTCCGAGCTCGGGGCGCGGGGCCAGCGGGCCTAGGTGGAACACCATCCGCGCCTGAGTGCTGCCTACATTGCGGAACCGGTGTCGTACGTTCGTGGGAATCAGCAGCCCCTGGTCTGGACGCAGCGCGTATGTCTCATCGTCTAGGTCCACCTCGAGGGTCCCACTGACGACGAATACGAACTCCTCGGAGTACGGGTGGTAGTGCTCAGCGACACGATCCCCCGGCTCCACGATGGCGAGTCCCATGAAGCCACTTGTGGCTCCCACGGTGGTGGGAGTCAGCATCGCGCGCAGGTCGCCGCCGCGCTTCCGATTGGGCTGAGTCTCGCTGAGGTCGACGATGAGTTTCCGTGCAGTCATGAGTGATTCCTCCTCGTGGCCGTGTGAGGTCAGGCCGCGGTGTGCACACGGGCGCGTGTGCAAGTTGGCGCCCTGTGTCGGGAAGGGCGGTTCACTGGGGAGTGGGCCCACCGCGGTCAGTGAGCAAGCGCATGTCGGCATTGGCGAGGAAACGCAGCATGTCCGCCTCGGTCACGGAGGTATCGCAGCCGAAGGCGCGTTCGTCGATTAGGCGTGCGAGCGTCTCCAACTTGCGGGGCCCGCGCGCTCCTCCTGCCAGTAGAGGGTTGGCATGGAGCCCTCCGCGTACATCGACGAGCCTGATGACGATGTCATCACGTAGGAAGATGGTACTGCTGATGACGGCTGAGGATGTGTCGGCTGCCGCCTCCTCATCCTGGCGGGCAAGAAGTCTGGCCAGCGCCATGCCGCAGCCCGGCTTAGCCGGGTAGTACAATGCGTGCCGCTTCGTGTCTGGGCTCGATTCCTCCACGGCGGCCAAGTGGTGCACCGCAGGAAGAGACGCGCGAGTGAAGAACATTCGCGCCGATTCCTGATCGGTGAGGTCGCGGTGTTGCTCCAGATACGGGTTGATGGCCTCTTCGAGGGCCCGGACCTCGGGCTGACGGGCCACGTGGCGCAGCGCAGCGAAGAGGTCGCCTTCCACCTCGACGGCGCGAATGACACGATTTCCGTGCATGAACAGCGTGGTCCTGCGTAGCCGAGTATGCTCGTCCACCCGTGACTCGGGTGACTTGTAGTTTGCCAGGATTTGAGCAACCGTAGCCTCGCTGCCCGGCTTGACGGTGAACGTGAGTGCGTGGCGAACCTTGCCATCACCCATCCGCGGGGAGGGTTGCAGGGCGCCTCCCAGTTTCGCCGGGCGGGATTCGGTGTGGATTTTGCCCGTTTCACGCAAGATGCTGAAACGCAGGGAGCGCGTGTCCCGGAGGCAGCTATGCAGTGGTCGTACCAATTCGGCGTGCTCCTCACTGTTAACCCACTCGATGAATGGTGGGGCGCTTTCCCACTCGCTGGTGATTAGCCACTGCGACGGGTTTTCGATTGATTGGCACAGTTGGTCACTGAGATGGCCCGGTACTGACGCGACTTGGTTCCGCATGTGCTCGTACGCAGCGAGGAAATCCTGCTGCGCGGCCTCGTGCAGATCCACCAGCAGTACGACGCGCAGCCTGGAGCCGTCGAAAACCGATTGAGAGACCCGTTCCGAGAGAGTTGTCATGCTCTATGCATCTCCTTTGACACGAAGGCCGTCATACTTCTGACGGAGTCGCTTCTCCGGCCTCGGAGACGCCGTCAGTCAAATATGGAAGGCCAATCACACGGTGTAGCTGCCTGGCCTCGATCATGCACTGGCATCACGAATGGTGCGAGATGTGTGAACCATGCGGGTGAAGGGGAGATCGAGGCGCTCCCGCAAGGGCATGGAAACTCCAATCCCCCCAACCTGCGGCTGGAGCTGGAGCAACTGATGGAAGAAAACTTCGACGACCGCGTACCGGTCCTGATCGTGGGCGGCTCGCTGGTGGGCCTGTCCACATCGCTGTTCCTGGGCCGGCTCGGCGTCGGGCACATGCTCGTCGAGCGGCACGCGAGCACCTCGAGGCATCCGCGCGGTCGCGGCAACAACGTACGCACCATGGAGCTGTTCAGGGTGGCGGGTGCCGAACCGCTCATCCACGAGGCCGCGTCCGCACTCGCCGGCAACCACGGCATCCTCCAGACCCCGTCACTGGTAGGAGACGAGGGCGAGTGGCTGATCAAGGAGATCGACCCCGGCGACGGGCTGACCCGCATCAGCCCCTCCGGCTGGTGTGTGTGCAGTCAGAACGACCTGGAGCCAGTGCTCGTGGAGTGCGCCCGCAAGAACGGCGGCGACCTTCGCTACTCCACCGAGATGAAGTCGTTCGAACAGGACGCCGACGGCGTCACCGCGGTGATCCAGGACCGCGACAGCGGCCGGACCCGCGTCGTGCGGGCTGACTACCTCGTGGCGGCCGACGGCCCCCGCAGCCCCGTACGCGAGCAACTCGGCATCGGTCAGACAGGCCTCGGCGACCTGTTCCACAACGTCAGCGTCACCTTCAAGTCCCGGGCGCTCGCGGATGTCGTCGGCGACCGCCGCTTCATCGTCTGCTACCTCACCAACCCCGAGGCGGACGGTGCCCTGCTTCCCGTGGACAATGTGGAGAACTGGGTCTTCCATGCGCCCTGGCAGCCCGACAAGGGTGAGAAGCTGGAGGACTTCACCGAGGAGCGCTGTATCGCGCACATCCGCAAGGCGACCGGTGCCCCGGACATCGACGTCGAGATCACCGGGAAGGCCCCCTGGCACGCCGCCGAGCGGGTCTCCGAGCACTACGCGTCGGGCCGGGTGTTCCTCGCCGGCGACTCCTGCCACGAGATGTCGCCCACCGGGGCGTTCGGATCCAACACAGGCATCCAGGACGCGCACAACCTCGCCTGGAAGCTCGCCATGGTGCTGGACGGCGCAGCGGGCCCCGGGCTGCTCGACAGCTACGAGACGGAGCGACTTCCGGTGGCCAGGGCCACGGGTATGCGGGCGTCGAGCAGGTCCGAGGAGCACAGCCACCCCGGCTACGACCCGTCATCCGTGGCGGGCCGCGAAGGCGGTCCCGGTGGTCCCGGTGGTCCGGGCGGCCCCAGCATCGCCGGTGGCCCGGGCGGCAGTCCGGGAGGGATGCTCGCCGTCGCGATGGGCTACAGCTATCCGCACGGCGCCGTCATCGGGGCCGACCCCGACATGCCCGTGGTTCCCAAGGGAATCCAGCCGGTCGGGGAACCCGGTGCCAGGTCACCGCACATGTGGCTGCACAAGCCCGGCACCCAGCGTCGGATCTCCACGCTGGACCTGTTCGAGCGCTCTTATGTGCTGCTGACAGGACCGGGCGGCGCGGCGTGGTGCGCGGCGGCGCGCACTGTGGCGGACCGGCTCTCCTGCCCGCTCGACGCCTACCTCGTGGGTGAGGGTCCGGACGCCGATCTCATCCCCGAGGCCGGCTTCGACTGGGCCGAGTCGCACGGCGCGGCCCCCGACGGTGCGGTCGTGGTCCGCCCGGACGGGTTCATGGCATGGCGCTCGACCGGGATGGAGGCCGATCCCGAGGCCGCCCTCATGAAGGCCATGAAGTCGCTGCTGTACCGCTAGCGGTCAGCGGTACCCGGCGCACAGCACCGTCCGCCCCGCCCGTGCCCACCCCCGTGAGGCACCGACGGGGCGGACGGCTGCCACCGCCCGGTGCGGTTACTTGACCGAACCCGCCATCACCCCCTGCACGAAGTGCCGCTGGAAGGCGAAGAAGACCACCACGGGCACGGTCAGTGAGAGGAATGCGCCGGGCGCAAGCACGTCGATATTGCTTCCGAACTGCCTCACCTGTGACTGGAGCTCCACGGTGAGCGGCTGGGACGAGCTGTCCGCGAAGAGCAGTGCCACCAGCATGTCGTTCCACACCCACAGGAACTGGAAGATGGCGAGGCTCGCGATCGCCGGACGGCCCACCGGCAGCACCAGCCGAGTGAAGATCCGCCACTCGCCGCCGCCGTCCATCCGCGCGGCCTCCAGCATCTCGCGTGGGATGTCGGCGAAGTAGTTGCGCAACAGGAAGATGGCGAACGGTAGCCCGTAGGCGACATGGAAGAGCACCACACCCGGGATGGTGCCGAACAGCCCCAACTGGCCGAAGAGCTTGGCCACCGGCAGCAGCCCCACCTGGACGGGCACTACCAACATCGCCACCACCAGCAGGAACAGCCAGTCCCGGCCCGGGAAGTCCAGCCAGGCGAAGGCATAGCCCGCCAGCGCCGCGATCACGATGACCAGGGCCGTCGTGGGCACCGAGATCATGACGGTGTTCCAGAAGGCCCGGGTCATGCCCGCGTTGCCCAGCAGCGCGGAGTAGTTCTCGAACGACAACTGCCCGGGCGAGGTCAGCGCGGTCCACCAGCCGCTGCCCGCGTTGTCCTGCGCCGAGCGCAGCGAGGAGAGCAGCAGACCCGCCAGCGGAGTGATCCACACGAAACCGACGACGGTGAGGAACGCCTGCACCACTCCGTTGCCGAGCCACCTCCCCAGCCTGCTCCCCGGGCGTCTGTGGGCCGTACGGCGGCCGGTCGGCGGCGAGCCCTTCGCGACGGTCGGTTCGGTGACGGCGGCGCTCATGACTGGCTCCTGCGGAAGCGGCGGACGTTGAAGACCATGGCCGGGATCACGAGCAGGAGGAGCAGCACGCCCAGCGCACTGCCGAGCCCCTGGTTGTTGCCGCCGCCGAAGGACACCAGCCACATCTGGGTGGCCAGTACGGTGGCGTCCTCCTGCACGGGACCGGGGGCGATGATGTAGACGAGGTCGAAGACCTTCATCACATTGATCACCAGGGTCACGAAGACCACGGTCAGGATCGGGGCGAGCAGCGGCACGGTGATCCTGCGGAACACCTGCCACTCGTTGGCACCGTCCATCCGGGCGGCTTCGAGGGTGTCACGCGGCAGGGCGGACAGGCCCGCGCCGATGAGCACCATTGCGAAGCCGGTCCAGATCCACAGGTACGCCCCGATGATCGCCGGGGTGACCAGCGCGGGCCCGAGCCAGGACACGCCCTCGTAGGGCGGGGCGAAGTTCTGTGCCGGCAGCCGCACGGTGTACGAACCGGCCGTCAGACCCGGGAAGCGGAAGGAGCCGTCGGACGCGGTGGTGGCGGTGGCGACCGGACGCCCGTCGTGTACGGCCTCGACCGTCATCTCCGGCAGTCCGCTCTCCTCGGCGTCCACCGCGCCCTGCTTCCCGCCGCCCCCCGGAGCGAAGTCCAGATAGACCACGCCCAGCAGTTCACCGGGCCCTGCCGAGAGGCCCGCCGCCGGGCGTGCGTGCGCCGCACCGGCAGGCAGTTCCTTCGGCGCCACACCGACCAGGCCGAGGGTGAGGGTCCGCCCGCCCGGGGACGTCGTGTCCGACGTGGAGTACGAGCCGTCGGGTCCCCTCGTCAGCCCCTGACCGTCCCGGGCGCGGGCGGTCGGATACGGGGAGGAACCCTCGACGGCGTCGTGCACCCCCACGACGGCGGCGTTCAGCACACCCTTGTCGGGGTCCTCCTCGTACGCGAGCCGGAAGATGATGCCCGCGGCGAGGAAGGACACCGCCATGGGCATGAACAGCAGCAGCTTGAACGCCGTGGCCCAGCGGACCTTCTCGACCAGCACGGCCAGGATCAGGCCGAGCCCGGTGAGCAGGGTGGGGGCGACGACGACCCAGATGGCGCTGTTGCGGACGGCCTTGAGGGTGGCGGGGTCGCGGAACATCTCAGCGTAGTTCCCACCGCCGACGAATCGCGTGCCACCGGCGTCGAAGAAGCTCCGTCCCACGGAGAACAGCACGGGATAGACGACGAGCGCGCCGAGCAGCAGCAGCGCGGGCAGCACGAACGCCGCGGCGATGACCCGCCCGCGGCGGCGGGCGCGCCGGCGGGGGTTGCGCCGGGATTCCGCGGCCCCGGCGGGCCCCGTCGCGGGGCCCGCCGCGGGTGCGGGGGCTTTGGTGGTCATCATGCCGGTCAGCCCTGGTACGCCTTGGCCGCCGCTGCCTCCAGCTTCGCCGCCGTGCCCTTCGGATCCGACGGGTCGCGCAGGAAGTCCTGGAGCAGCTTCCACTCGCCCGCGCCCTTGGTGCCGCCGAACGCCGCGGGCGCCTGGTCGGACATGTCGAAGCGGACGGAGTCCCCCGCGCCGACCAGTGACTCGGCCGTCCGCCGGGTGGTGTCGTCGCCGTACGACTTGAGGTCCAGCGCCTTGTTGGGGGACAGGAAGCCACCCGCCTCGGCCCACACGGCCGCCGCCTCCGGCGTCGCCAGGTACTCGACGAAGGCCATGGCCGCCTTCTTGTTCTTGCCGTCCTCCAGGGCGACCGCGGCGTCACCACCGCTGACCACGGGCGCGTCGCCGCCGTCGACCGAGGGGAAGGGGAAGAAGGCGGCGTCCTCGCCGATCTTCCGGCCGAACTGGTCCTTGGCCACACCGGCGACGAAGTCACCCTCGTAGACCATCCCGGCCTCGGGCTCGGGCCCGAAGACCTTCTCCACGGATCCGGGGAAGTCCGTGCTCAGGGCGCCCTTCTGGCCGCCCGCGATCAGCTGCTTGTCGGCGAACAGCCTGCCGAGTGTGGTGAGGGCCTTGACCACACTCGGATCGGTCCACGGTACGGCGTGCCCGGCGAGCCGGTCGTACATCTGGGGTCCCGCCTGGGAGAGGTAGATGTTCTCGAACCAGTCGGTGAGGGTCCAGCCGTCCTCACCGGCGACCGCGAACGCCGCGAGCCCCGAGTCGGACACCGCCTGCCCGGCCTTGAGAAGCTCCGCGTAGGTCCTGGGCGGTGTGACCCCGGCCTGGTCCAGCGCCTCCGGGCTGTACCAGACGGTGGACTTGTGCGCGGCCTTGAAGTACACCCCGTACGGCTTGTTCTGGACGCTTCCGTAGTGCTTCCACACCGTGGCGAAGTTGGCGTCGACGGACTTCTCCGCGGTCGCGGAGAGCGGGGTGAGCCAGCCGTTCTTCGCGAACTGCTGGAGCACGCCGACCTGCGGCACCATCACCACGTCGGGGGCGTTGCCGCCTTCGATCTTGCTGCCCACCACGGTGGAGACGTTGTCGCCGGTCGAGACGAACTGGGTCTTGGCCCCGGTCTTGGCGCTGAAGGCGTCGAGCACCTTCTGGAAGTTCTTCTGCTCGGCGCCGGACCAGACGCCCGCGACGGTGAGGGTCTGCCCGTTCAGCGACTTGCCACCGCCGCTCGCTGTGGTGACGGGACCACCACCGCAGGCGGTGGCGCCGAGTGCCAGGGTAAGCGCGGTGCAACCCGCGAGTATGAGGCGTCGCTTCATGACAGGGTCTCCTTGGTGACAAGGGCGGTGAAGGGAAAAGGAGTTGCGGGTGCGAACGACAAGGGGACGGGGGGTCAGGGACTGCCGTCGCCGGTCCACCAGGCGGCTGTGGATCCGGGCAGTACGCCGTTCGGGCAGGGCTCGCTGGAGAGCAGCGGGGAACCGGACACGGGCGCGGGCACGGGGGCGGTGCCGAAGTTGACGGCGCAGACCAGCCCGTCGCCGCGGACGAAGGCGAGTACCCCGGGCGCCGGCTCCAGCCAGCGCATGGTCCCCTCGCCGAGCTGCGGCAGGCCCCTGCGCAGTTGCAGCCCGTCGCGGTAGAGGTGCCAGAACGAACGCGTGTCGGCGACCGCCCGGTCGGTGGCGTGTGCGGCGAACCAGCCGGGTTGCGGCAGCCAGGGCTTGGCGCCCTCCGCACCCGAGGTGAAGCCGAAGGGCGAGGCATGTCCGGACCACGGCAGCGGCACCCGGCAGCCGTCGCGGATCCGGGCCCGGCTGCCCGTACGCCGGAAGATCGGGTCGGTGAGGACCTCGTCCGGCAGATCGACCACCTCGGGCAGCCCGAGCTCCTCGCCCTGGTAGACGTAGGCCGCCCCGGGCAGCGCCAGCATCAGCAGCGCGGCCGCCCTCGCCCGGGCCGTGCCAAGGCCGCTGCCCTCGGTGCCGGACTCCCCGTACCTGGTCACGGTGCGCACCTGGTCGTGGTTGTTGAGCACCCAGGTGACCGTGGAGCCGGTGCCGGCGATGTCCTGCATCGCCTCGGTGATCACCTTGCGGAATACCTCCGCGTCCCAGGGAGCCGAGAGCAGATCGAAGAAGAATGCCTGGTGTAGTTCGTCCGGGCGTACATACCGGGCGTGCTCCCGCGCGGTGGGCACCGAGACCTCGCCCACCAGCAGCCGCTCGCGCCCGTCCCGCAGGGTGTACTGCTCGCACACGGACCGCCAGTGGCGCCACACCTCGTGCACCTCGGGCTGGTTCCACGCCAGCGGGTTGACGGAGTCACGGGTGCGGGCGTCGGCCTCCGGGTCGGGGGAGTCCGGCAGTTCGGGGTGCTTGTAGAGCCCGGCGGCGACATCGATACGGAAGCCGTCCACCCCGCGGTCCAGCCAGAACCGCAGGACGTACTCGAAGTACGCGGCCGTCTCCGGGGCGCGCCAGTTCAGGTCGGGCTGCTCGGGCGTGAACATGTGGAGGTACCACTGCCCGGAGCTTCCGTCGGGTTCGGTGACCCTGCTCCAGGCGGGCCCGCCGAACATCGCGTGCCAGTTGTTCGGCGGTACGTCGCCGCCGGGGCCGCGTCCCTCGGCGAAGTGGAACCGGGCTCGTGCCTCGCTCCCCGGCCCCGATGCGAGGGCCGCGCGGAACCACTCGTGCTCGCTTGAGCAGTGGTTGGGGACGATGTCGAGCAGCACCTTCAGACCGAGTCGGTGTGCGTCATCGACCAGCAGCCCGAACTCGGTGAGATCGCCGAACACCGGATCGACATCGCAGTAGTCGGCGACGTCATAGCCGTGGTCGTGCTGAGGTGAGGGGTAGAAGGGGCTCAGCCAGATCCCGTCGACACCCAGCTTCTTGAGGTACGGCAATCCGGCGCGCACTCCGGCCAGATCGCCGATCCCGTCGCCGGTGCTGTCGAGGAAGCTGCGGACGTAGACCTGGTAGATCACCGCGTCCCGCCACCAGTGGTGCGGTGTGTGGCGGTGTGCGCCGTGCTGCGAGAGGCCGTCGCCGGCCGGGGCTTTGAGCATCACCCGTGGACCTGTTTCTGCACGAAGGTTGCTTCATGAAGGAGCATCCGTGGCCCAGCGTCGAAGGCCATCGGTTATGCATTCATGTTAAGTAGAAATGCCAAGAGGGTGTCAACGGTTTGTGCAGAGCTGTACCGGCGAGTTGGGTGTAATGTCCGCGTTTCTCCGCCCTGAAAGAGGGTGTGAGGGGGTGATCGAATACCTAACGGTTAACCAGTGCCCGAGGGTCAGTCACGTCGGGCGATCGCGGCCAGCTCGCCGCTCAGCCTGCGCACGGCGGCGTCCGGCGCCTGGTGCTGCGCCATCACGTCATGCACCACCGCTTGCACGGCCAGGCTCACCTGCTCGTACCGCGGGCTCTTCGGGCGCGGAGCCGCCGCCAGCACGCTCTTGCGCAGTGCCGGCAGATAGGGGAACTCGCGTATGAGAGCCGGGTCCTGGTAGAGGTCCGCCCGCACCGGCGGCAGCGCGCCGTCTGCCAGCACCTTCCGCTGCACCGGGGCGCTGGTGAGGTACGCGATCAGATCACCGGCGGTCTCGGGATGGCGGGTACCGGTGCCGACCGCGAGATTGGACCCGCCGAGCACGCTCGTACCCGTCCCGTCGGGCCCCGGCAGTGGCACGGCGCCGAACTTCCCCGCGACGCGAGAGCCGGGTCCGGATGCCCCCGCGTAGGCGTACGGCCAGTTGCGGAGGAAGAGCAGCCGGCCGTCCTGGAAGGCATGCCGGGACTCCTCCTCCTTGTAGCCGAGTGCTTCCTTCGGGATCCAGCCGTCACGCACTCCGCGGGCGAGGAATCCGATGCCGGCACGGGCCGCGGGGGAGTCCAGGGTCACCCGGCCGTCGCCGCCGAGCACCGTGCCGCCCGCCGAGTAGACCGCCTCGGTCGCGTTGACGGTGAGCCCCTCGTACGGGAGGAACTGGCCCGCGTAGCCGCCGATGCCGTAGCGCGGGGCGATGGTCCTGGCCTGCCGCTCCAACTCCGCCCAGCTGTCCGGTGGTTGCTCGCCCTCCCGGTCGAGTATGTCCTTGCGGTAGTAGAGCATCCCCGCGTCCGTGACATACGGGACCGCGTACAGCCTGCCCTCGTACGTCCCCGTGTCCACGACCGGCGGCAGGAAGCTGTCCAGCGGGAAGCGTCCGCGCTTCAGCGGGGTGATCCAGCCCGCAGCGGCGAACTCGGAGGTCCAGGCGACGTCGATGTTGAGGATGTCGAACCGGCCCGCGCCCGAGCGCAGTTCGGTGGCCATCTGGGCACGAGTCTCGTCCGCCGAGTCCGGCAGCTCCACCAGCGTGACCCTCTCGTCCGGATGCCCCCGGTTCCAGTCCTCCAGCAGGGGCGCCAGATAACCGGTGAGCACACCGGCGGTCGCCAGGGTCACCGGCCCGCGCCCGCTGCCGCCGGCACCCTCCGGGGGCGATCCGCCGGGACCGGCGTCCGACGACACACAGCCCGCGATCACCACCGCCGCGATCAGGAGACCCCTACCGGCGGCACGTATCCACCGCATAGGTTCCTCCCTGTACCTCGGCGTACCCGGGTCCGGGCTTCCTCGCCCGGTCAACGGCATGTATACCCGTTAGGCATGCGCGATACTAGGGCGGACATCGCATGCCGACCGGTATGGCGATCGGGAAGCGCGGGACAACAGTACGAGGGAGGAAGGACGCGTGCGCCTGCCTCTCCTGGCACTGCTCTCCCGGGGACCGGCCCATGGCTATGAGCTCAAGCAGGACCTTGAGCAACTGCTGGGCTCCGCGTACCCTCAGCCGAACGTCGGCCAGATCTACGTCACCCTCGGCCGGCTGGAGAAGTCGGGGCTCATCGAGGGCGAGGACGTCGCCCAGTCGAGCAGGCCCAACAAGAGGATCTACCGCCTCACCGAAGCCGGGACGGAGGCGCTGCGCGCCTGGTTCGAGGAGACGGCGGACGAGCCACGGGTGCGGGACGAGTTCTTCATGAAACTCGCCCTCGCGCCCCGGACGGGACTCGCCGACCAGATCGCCCTCATCAACAGGCAGCGCCGTGAGTACCTCAACACCATGCGCAATCTGTCCAAGCTGTCCGCCACCGAGAACCGGGACAACCGCATAGCGCACCTGCTGATCGAGGGAGCCATGCTGCACCTCCAAGCCGACCTCGACTGGCTGGAGCGCTGCCAGGAGGAGCTGGAAGGGCTGGAATGAGCGACACAGCGGACCCCGCCCCGACCACCCCCCTGCTGCGGGCCGCGGGCCTGGTCAAGACGCACCGCGGCGAAGGCGCCCCGGCGCATGCCGTACGGGGTGTGGACCTCTCCGTACGCCATGGCGAGTTCGTGGCCGTCACCGGTCCGTCCGGGGCGGGAAAGTCGACCCTGCTGCACCTGCTCGGCGGACTCCAGCAGCCGGACAGCGGCAGTATCTGGCTCGACGGGGAACGCACCGACTCCTACAGCGAGGCCCGCTGGGCGATGGAGCGCCGGCGGCGGATCGGGATCGTCTTCCAGTTCTTCAACCTGGTGTCCAACCTGACCGTCGCCGACAACGTGGAACTGCCCGCGCTGCTCGCCGGCACCCGTCCCAGGCAGGCCCGCGCCGAGCGTGAGGAACTGCTGGCCGAACTGGGCCTGGAGGGCAAGGCACGCAGCATGCCGGGCGAGCTGTCCGGCGGTGAGCAGCAGCGGGTCGCCCTCGCCCGCGCCCTCGTCAACCACCCGCGGCTGCTGCTCGCCGACGAGCCGGCGGGCAGCCTGGACAGCAAGGCCACCCGCGAGGTGATGCGGCTGCTGTCCCGCTTCCACCAGCGCGGTCAGACGATCCTGCTGGTCACCCATGACGCCCGGCTGGCCAGCGCCGCCGACCGCGTCATCAGCTTCTTCGACGGGCGCATAGCCGACGACGCCGAACTCGGCGGCACACCGTCCAGGGGCGGCGGACTGTCCGGCGTCCTCGAACTGAAGGACTGAGCGTGCGGGCCACACTACGCTGGGCACACGCCGATCTGCGCACACACCGGGGCGAGGCGCTGTTCATCGTCTCGGCCACCGCCGGGATCGTCGCCGCGCTGCTGCTGGCCGCCGCGCTCTTCGGCTATGCCACCAACCCCTGGCAGCGGGTGTTCACCCAGTCCCGCGGGGCCCATGTCTGGATCCACACCGGCCCGGACGCCGATACGAGCGCACTCACCGCACTCGACGGCGTCGACGCCGTCGCGGGCCCCTACCGCACCGCGCACACCACGGTGGAGTCCCGGGGCGCACGGGCCACCGTCGAACTGCGCGGAGCCGGCACCGAACCGCCCGCCACCGGCCGACCCCTGCTCACCACGGGACACTGGCTGACCGCCGGGAGCCCGGACGGTGTGGTCCTGGAGAGCAGTCTCGCCCGCGCCTTGGTCGCCGCCCCCGGCGACGCCCTCACCCTGCCCGGGTCAGGGCGGACCCTCACCGTCGTCGGCATCGCCGACACCGCCGAGCCCCGGTACCGCCCCGGCGAGCGGGCAGGCACCGCATGGGCGCACGCCGGTGCCGTGGGCGCCGCAGCTGCCGGGGACCGCCCGGGCCAGGTCGTCGGCCTGCTCCTTGCCGACCCCGACGACACCGACTACGCCGTCCAGCGCGCCGTCACCCGCATCGGCGCGGGAGCCGTCAAGGACGTCTCCGACTGGCGACAGGCGCGCGCCGAGGCCCAGGGCGACACCCGGCTGCTCGGGCAGGTGCTGGGGCTCTTCGGACTCGGCGCCCTGCTCGCCGCCGCCCTCGCCGTCCATGGAGCGATCAGCACCCGGGTGCGCGGGCACCTACGCGACATCTCCATCCTCAAGGCCATCGGATTCACCCCCGGCCAGGTGGTGCGCGTCTTCCTGGTCCAGCACCTGGCGTACGCCGTGCTCGGTGCCGTCGTCGCCACCGCTCTCATCGGGGCACTCGGCAGCCGTATCCCCGGCAGGCTCGGGGAAGCGGTCGGTGTCTGGCAGGGGCTGCCCGCCCACACCGCGGTGCTCCCGGCCGTGCCCGCGGGGGCCGTGCTGTTCATCGGCGCCACCACCGCACTCGCCGCCTGGCGTGCCGGACGCGTGCCCCCGGTGCCCGGAGTGTCCGCCGCACCTGGCGCCCGGGGCGGGCTCACCGGCCCGGGCCGCCGCGCGCTGGGCCTACGGGTACCCCCGGCGCTGGTGCTCGGTTTCCACCGGGCTTTCGCGCGCGGCCGGCACACACCGGCGACAGTGGCCCGGCTCGCACTGCCGCTGCTGTTGATCACGGTCGCGCTCGGCGCATGGACCACACTCGACCGGTTCGACAGCGACCCACAGGAACTCGGTGTCGCCGCCGCGCTCACCGTCCGTGCAGACAAGGGCGTCGGCGACGCCGAGACGGAAGCCCTCATCGAGCGCGAGCCCCGGGTCGCGGCGGCCCACCCCGGGGTCGAGGTCGCCGCGCTGGCACCCGGCCAGACCGGCACCATCGCGCTACGCGGCTTCGGCACCCGCGATCAGCCCTACCCTTACTCCGTCGTCGAGGGCCGGATCCCCACAGGACCCGACGAGGCCGTCGCCGGACAGGGACTGCTGGACCTCCTCGACGTGCGGGTCGGCGACTGGGTGAGGATCACGGTCGCCGGCCACCCCCAGGTGCTGCACATCGTCGGACGCAGCATCGAACCGGAGAACGGCGGCCGTACCGTCTCCACCTCACTGGACACCCTCCGCGAGAACGACCCCACCCTGCGGGCCACGCTCTACCAGGTGCGCCTGCATCCGGGCGCGGACGCCGGCGAGGTGCGCACCGCACTCTCCGAAGCCTCCGGGGGGAGGCTCGACATCCACGAGGTCATCAGCCCCGCCGACCGACTGTCGGCGATGCGCGGCGTCGTGCTCGGGCTGATCGTCGTGCTGGCCCTGATCGGGCTCACCGAGGTGTCGACGGCGATCGGCGGCACGGTGCGCGAAGGCGAGCGCGACCTCCTCGCGCTCAAGGCGATCGGCCTGTCACCGCGCCAGATCACGGCGGTCACGGTGACCGCCGTCGGCTTCACCGCGCTGGCCGCAGCGGTGGTGGGTACGGCACTGGGCGTGCCGCTCGCCGGATGGCTCATCGACGCGGAGGGCCGCTCCAGCGGCATCGGGTCGGGCATCGCGCACGCATCCTCACCGGCCCTGCCGGTGTCGGTCGCGGCGGCTGCGGTTCTCGGCGCGGTCGCTCTCGCTCTGCTCCCCGCGGCCCGCGCGTCGCGCCGCCGACTGGTGGACACGGTGACCGGTGTCGCCTGACGGCCGCCTTCGCGGGGTCCTGGGTGCGGGCAGCGACGCGTGGCCGAGCGACGGCCCAGAGGACCTGGACCAGGTGTTCACGGCCGTAGCCGGCCGCTCGTGCCGCCGGCCGACCACACGATCGCCCACAGTCGTCGCGCACACCCCACGGCCCGCGTTCCAGATGCGCGATCCCCGGCGCGGTGACGAGGGAACCTCCCCCGTTGCCGAGGGGAGAGGATGTCAGAGGGGAGAGGATGTCAAGGGTGCAGCGCTTCCCTGAGTGCCGTCGTGGCCTGCGCGATCGCCGCCTTCGCGGCCTGGGTCGAGCGCAGCGCGTTCAGCATGACGAAGTCATGGATGATGCCCTGGTAGCGCGTGGAGGTCACCGGCACGCCGGCCTGGCGCAGTTTGTTCGCGTAGGCCTCGCCCTCGTCGCGCAGCACATCCGCCTCACCGGTGATCACCAGCGCCGGAGGCAGCCCCGCGAGCTCGTCCAGCGACGCACGCAGCGGCGACGCGGTGATCTGGGCGCGTTCACGTTCGTCGGTCGTGTACTGGTCCCAGAACCACTGCATCCCGTCGCGCCGCAGGGAATAGCCCTCGGCGAACTGGTGGTACGAGGGGGTGTCGAAGTTCGCGTCGGTCACCGGGTAGAAGAGCACCTGCTGCACCAGGGAGACGTCCCCGCGCTCCTTCGCCATCAGGGTCAGCGCGATCGCCATGTTCCCGCCCACCGAATCGCCCGCGACGGCCATCCGGGATGCGTCCAGGTCCTTGTTCGCGCCGTCGGAGACCACCCATCGCGCGACGGCGTAGTTCTGCTCGATCGCGATCGGGTAGTGGGCCTCCGGCGAGCGGTCGTACTCGGGGAAGACGACGGCGGCGCCCACCCCGGTGGCGAGTTCCCGCACCAGCCGGTCATGGGTGTGTGCGTCACCGAACACCCACCCCGCGCCATGGATGTAAAGGATCACGGGGATGCTCCCGGTGGCGCCGGCCGGTCTGACGATACGGGCACGCACCGAGCCGGTCGGGCCGCTGTGTACCGTGATCCACTCCTCGTCGACCGCAGGCATGGGGATCTCGCCCGACTGCACGTCGTCGACGGTCTTTCGGCCTTCCGCCGGAGGCATCTCGAAGAGGAACGGGTGGTTGCTGGTCGCCGCCGCGAGCTCCGACGCCTCGGGCTCTAGCACCGGCGAGCTGGACATGTAGGCGGTTGACATCGGCTCTTCTCTCTCGATTCCCCCGAACGGACCACTCATTCGAGGCTAGGCCGGGCCGTACCCGCCCGCATCACGGCCATCAGGCTTGCCGACCGACACCATTACCCCGACCCGGTCCGATACTGCGCTCGGGATTCCCCTGCTCGTCACTCCAGTGGTTGCCCGCCGCGTGATCCTCCGGGTCGCGCAGATCGATATCGTGACCATCGCCTTCGCAGGCTGCTCCCCAGGCATTCCCGGTACCGCCGCCCGCTGTTCGGCGAGTGAGCGCTCGGACCGGAACGATGTCTCGCGGAGCTCGGTGATCCGGCGACAACGCTCGGGATCGCGCTCGTGTCTCCCACCCGGCGGACACCGCAGGACCGCGTGTTCCAGGGCCACGCCGCTCAGCGCATGCCGCCGGACCTCATGTGACGCTGGAACCATGCCCAAGGCCAACGAGGAGATCGAAGCGCTGCTCCAGGAGTACGCCGACCTCATCGCCATCACGGGCGGTGACGCCTTTCGGGCTCGCTCCTACGAGAAGGCCGCCCGCGCCATCGGTGGCTACCACACCGATGTCGCCGCACTCGACGCCAAGGGACTGAAGGAGATCCCCAACGTCGGCAAGTCGATCGCCGACAAGGTCACCGAGTACCTGACGACCGGCCGGATCGCCGTCGTCGAGGAGCGCAGGCAGTCCATCCCGGCCGGGGTCCGGGAACTGATGGCCATCCCCATGCTCGGACCCAAGAGGGCCCTGCTCCTCTATCGGGAACTGGAGGTCGCCTCAGTCGACCAACTCCTCGACGCCATCCACCAGGAGCGCCTCAGGGAACTCAAGGGCTTCGGCGAGAAGACCGAGGAGAACCTCCTGCACGGCATCGCCCTGATGCAGAGGGCCGGAAGCAGAATCCTTCTCAACGCCGCGATGGACTCTGCCGAGCAGATCGTTGCCGCCCTTTCGGAGATCAAGGGCTGCGAGGGCTGCGCCTACGCCGGGTCGCTGCGCCGGATGCGCGAGACCATCGGTGACATCGACATCCTCGTCGCCGCCAAGAAGTCGGCGCCGTTCATGGAGGCCCTCAGACGCCTCCCGTACACCGCGGAGGTCATTGCACACGGCGAGAAGAAGACGTCCATCCGTACCACCAGGGGCCTCCAGGTCGATCTGCGGGTGCTGCCGCCCGACTCCTGGGGCGGCGGCCTCCAGTACTTCACCGGTTCCAAGGCGCACAATATCCGCACCCGCGAGATCGCCGTCCGCCTCGGGCTGAAACTCTCCGAGTACGGACTCTTCGACGCCGAGAGCGGGAAGAGGGTCGTCTCCAGGACCGAGGAGGAGATCTACGAACGCCTCGGGCTGCCCTGGATCCCGCCCACCCTGCGCGAGGACCGGGGTGAGATCGCGGCCGGGCTGCGCGGCGAACTGCCTGAGCTGGTCACCGAGAAGGACATCCGCGGGGATCTGCACACCCACACCGACCTCACCGACGGCCTTGCCTCGCTGGCGGACATGGTCGCCGCAGCCGCCGGACGCGGCTATTCCTATTACGCCGTCACCGACCACGCACCTGACCTCGCCATGCAGCGCATGACCAAGGAGAAGATGCTCGCCCAGCGCGAGCAGGTCCGCGCGCTCGACCGCAAGCACAAGGGAATGCGGCTGCTGCACGGCACCGAACTCAACATCGCACCGGACGGGGGCGTCGACTGGCCCGACGAGTTCCTCGCCGGATTCGACATCTGCGTCGCCTCCATCCACTCGCACTTCAACCAGAGCCGGGAGGCGCTCACCCGCCGCCTGATCCGCGCCTGTGAGAATCCGTATGTCGCGATCATCGGACACCCCACCACCCGCCGCATCGGCAAACGCCCCGGCATCGACGCCGACTTCGACGCGGTCTTCGCGGCCTGCGCCAGGACCGGCACCGCCCTGGAGATCAACGCCCACCCCGAGCGCCTCGACCTGTGCGATGAGGACATCCTGCGTGCCAAGCGGTACGGGGTGGCGTTCGCGGTGAACTCGGACTCCCACTCCACCACGCACCTGCCCTACATGCGCTATGGGGTGGCCACGGCACAGCGCGGCTGGCTGACCAAGGACGACATCGTCAACACCTGGTCGCTCACCCGGCTCCGCCGATTCCTGCGCCCAGCTGACTGACCGGCGGCCGCCGCCGACGCCGTTGAGGCGGTCAGCAGGGGTCACGCCAGGCGTCCAGCTCCAGCCTCTTGCGCATGGACGACAGGCCGAGACGGCGTGCCTCGGCGCAGAACTCGTCCGTGGACAGGGCGTACTCGACGTGGAATACCGCCTTCCCCGCCTTGACGAACGGGGTGAGCAGCGCGCACTCACCGTACTGGGCGCACTCCTCGTTGACTGCGAAGTCGAAGTCCCGCACCAGTGCGGGGATCTGCGGCAAGTCGTTCTTCAGTCCCACCGACATTCCGCGCTCATGGGCGAGGTGCGCGAGCATCCGGTTGAACGCCAGTTGGTGCTCCGCCGTCAGCGGAAAGCCCGTGTCGTTCAGGTACCCGTCCATGAGGTCCGGCTCGACCGCGTCGAAGCCCTTGTCGCGACACATGTCGAAGCGCCGTTCGAGCAGCGGGCGGAGCACGGCCAGCCTGCGGATGTCGAGCCAGCGCTCGCCAGGCCAGCCGTTCGACTTGCCTCGCACGGCAGCGGGGTAGTCGGCTGCGTCGGGCCGGAAGTCCTCCCACGAGCCTGCGTTGATGTAGCAGATGACCTTCCGGCCGTCCCGGTGCAGGCGGGCCACATCATCAGCGGTGCTCTCGAAGCCGTCGATGTCGTACACGGGCGCGTCGGCGGCCGTGGGGTCGAGCACGCCGCTCAGCTGCCACTGCCAGGGCGTACCTGGTCCGGGCACCCAACGCGGACGGTCCGGTCCAGGGCGCGGGACCGGGTCCGCTGTGCAGCCCGCGAGCAGCAGCAGGCCGACGAAGGCGAGCAGTACGGCGGACCGGGATCTGCGATCCAGTGGGGTACGAACTGTCACGCGGTTTCCTCGAACAGTGCGAGAGGCGGGGCGAGCCATGGATTGGGCAGCGTATCCGTGACGGCGCACGACACTGCCGCACCACGCTCGGATGCCGCCTTCCCGGCGACCCGGGCCAGCGCGGGCGGGACCTCGTAGACCAGATGGCAGAACCGTTCCGGCGGATGGCGGGACGTCCACCGGGGAAGGGTGAACGACGACAGGTACACGTTCCAGGGGCCCTCGAAGGTCACGAGCAGATCCGCGATCCGCGCGTAGCCCGGCGCGGGATGCACACCGTGGTTGAGCACGACGGTCGCCGATCCCCGCTGCCGCGCCGCCCGCACCAGGCGGCGGCAACCGGACAGTGCGGAGCTGTCGGCCGGCACCTGGTCTAAGAAGCAGCCGTCGGCGTCGTACCACTCGCGGTACCGGTCGATGTCGTGGAGCACTTCGTCATCGGGTCGTACCCCGTAGTCCAGGTCGACGTAGCCGAGGACGCGGGTCCCCGCCGCCCGCAGAGCGCGGGCGGCGGAGACGAACGCCGGGTCGGGCGAAGTGCCCGGCCCACTGGCGGTGTTGAGCACCACGCCATAGATCCGGTCGGCGGCCGACACCAGCAGTCGCCAGGCGTCCGGGTCCTCGGAGGGGTGCACATAGAGCGGCACCAGCAGGCTCATGTACGCGAGTCCGTTCTCGGCCTCGGTGTCACCGACGACGTCGGTGACACCGACTGCCAGAGCGCGGACAGCGAGTCCGCGAGCCGGTGCCTCGGCTCCCAGCTCAGTGACTCGAACGCCGCGGTGATGTCGGAGCACTGCCAGCCCACCCCGGCCGAGCGGGTCGAGCCGGGCACCGCAGCCTCCTCGGCTCGGCCGGGGAAACCGGCCTCTGCCATCAGACCGTGCACCAGGTCGCGGATCGGAACGGCCTGTCCGCCGCTCACGTTGAGCACCCGGGGTAGCGGCCCCTTGGCGGTGGCGGCCAGCGCGACCGCCCGCGCCAGATCCCGCACGTCGATGAAGTCCCGGTACGCCGAAAGATCGCCGAACCGGACCACCGCCCCGGGACCGTCGCCCGCCTTCAGGATCCGCTCGACGGTGCCACCTGGCAGGCTGGTCGGAGGGGCTCCGGGGCCGACCGGGTTGCCCACCCGCAGTACCACCGCGTCGAGACCGGACGAGGCCACGGTCAGGGTCCCCGCGAGCTTGGTGGCCCCGTAGGGGCCCACCGGTGCGGCGGGTGCGGTCTCCGCCACCCGTACCCCGTGTTCGGTGGGCCCGTACTCGGCGGCTGAGCCCAGATGCACCAGGCGGGCCCCCGGCGCTGCCTCCCGCAGTGCCGCGCACAGCACGGCCGGGCCCCGGACGTTGACTTCCGCGAGCCTCACCGAGTCGCCGCCGACGGCACCCGCGCAGTTGACGACCGCGTCGGGTGCGAAGTCGGAAAGCACTTCGGCCAGCCGTCCCGCGTCGGCCGTGGCGAGGTCGACGCGCAGTTCGGCGGCCGGTGACCGACCACCGCCGAACAGCCGGACGCCTCCCAGCGCACGCAACTGCCCGGTGATGTGTCCGCCCAGATACCCGGTGAAGCCCAGGATGATGATGCGCATGGAACGTTCAGGCTCCCTTGAGCAACAGGGACTGGTGCGTGGTGAATTCGGCGTTGGCACGGTCGTAGTCGTCCGGGCGTCCGATGTCCAGCCAGTAGCCGTCGAACTCGTAGGCGTGCGGGGGGTTGCCGTGCTTGAGCAGGTCGAGCACCAACTCGTCGAAGCCGAGCGGCAGCCCCGGGGTGTATCCGTCGAGGGTGCCGAGGGAGACCCCGTACACGCCCATGGAGACCCGGTAGTCCATGCTGGGCTTCTCGCGGAAGCCCACCACACGGTCGTCGTCCGTGGTCAGCACACCGAAGTCGATGTGGACCTTGCGGGCGTAGGTGGCGATGGTCAGTGCGGCTTCGGACGACATGTGCCGCCGCAGTACGTCGGCGTAGTCGAGGTCGGTGAGGACGTCCCCGTTCATCACCAGGAACGATTCGGGCAGCCGGTCCCGCATGGTCAGCAGCGGTCCCATGGTGCCCAGTGGGCTCTCCTCGATCGCGTAGTCGATCGTCAGCCCCCAGCGCGAGCCGCTGCCGACGTAGGCGCGGATGATCTGCCCGAGATGGCCGACCGCGATGGTGCAGCTGGTGAAGCCGCAGGCGGCGAGCTGCCTGAGGACGATCTCCAGAATCGCGTGCTGGTCGCCGATCGGGACGAGCGGCTTGGGAAGCGCGGTGGTGTAAGGGCGCAGCCGGATGCCCTTGCCTCCGGCGAGAATCACTGCGTGCATGAGGAGCCCCCTGCGGGTACGGAGGTTGAATGGAACATGGGGTGGTGAGGGTCCAGTTCGGTGTGTTTCCGGGCGGTTCTCGGGCGGTCCGCGGTCAGATGTTGTAGATGTCGGTCTTGTAGCGGGCGAGGTTGGCGGGGTCGCGGAAGAACTCGACGGTCTTCAGGAGCCCCTGCTCCAGGTCGTGTTCCGGTGCCCAACCCGTCGCCTCGCGCAGCCGGGAGGCGTCGGCGACCAGGCGCATCACCTCGGAGGCGGGGGGCCGGATGCGCTGTGCGTCCTCCTGCACGTCGAGGTCGGTGTCCATCACCTTGCCGATCAGCCGGACCAGGTCGCCCACCGAGATCTCGCCGCCGGTACCGGCGTTGAAGGTCCTGCCCACCACCGCCTCCGCCGGAGCGGTGCCCACGGACAGGAAGGCGCGCGCGGTGTCCTTGACGAAGGTGAAGTCCCGGGTCGGCCGCAGATCGCCGAGGGTGAGCGTCCTGGCTCCCGCCGCCACCTGGCCGATGACCGTCGGGATCACCGCCCGCATGGACTGCCGGGGACCGAAGGTGTTGAAGGGGCGCAGGGTGACCACGGGGGTCTCGAAGCTGGCGTGGTAGCTGTCCGCGAGCCGGTCCCCGCCCGCCTTCGACGCGGCGTACGGGGACTGGGTGTTGATGGGGTGGTCCTCGGTGATCGGCACGGTCTGCGCGGTCCCGTAGGTCTCACTGGTGGAGGTGTGCACCAGCCGGGGGATGTCCAGCGCCCGCACCGCTTCCAGCACGTTGAGCGTGCCCGTGACATTGGTGTCCACGTAACTGTGCGGTGCCTGGTACGAGTACGGGATCGCGATCAGTGCCGCAAGGTGGTAGACCGCGTCGGCGCCCTGGACGAGTCCGCGCACGGAACCGGGGTCGCGGACGTCGCCGAGGACGATCTCCACCTCGTCGAGCACCTCGGACGGCAGAGTCTCCAGCCAGCCGTAGGAGGAGAAGGAGTTGTACTGGGCCATGGCGCGGACCCGGTAGCCGGCGGCCACCAAGGTCTCGGTCAGATGGGAGCCGATGAAGCCCTCGGCTCCGGTGACGGCGGCCAGAGGCGCTGAGGTCGAGGTCACGATGTGTCTTTCCCTTTCCTGGGACGTCCCCGGACCGATCCGGGTCGGTTCGGGTCGGTCCGGGTCTTTGCTTGGTGTTGCCTGGTCTTGCTTGGCCGCTCTCGTGAGCGGTGCCTTCGGGTGATCGTCCGTGTGCGATGCGTAGTGGATCGGGGGTGTGGTCGTGCGCCCGCGCCGATGGGCGGGGGTCAGGCGTGTGCGGTGGGGCGCCCCAGCAGCCACAGCACGCTCGCGGTGAGGAGCAGCGCGGCGGTTGCGGTGCAGAGCAGCAGGACAGCGGAGTCCGGTGGTCCTGCCGCGGCCGCCGCGAGCATTGCCGCTGACGCCGCGCCGGCACTGACGACGGCCGGAATCCAGGCGATGCCGAACGCCTGGAGGAGCAGCGCGGTCCACAGCAGGGCCGCCACGGCGACCACGGGCCAGGGCGACGCGCTCGTCATCAGCGCGGCCGGTACCAGCGGGATGAGATAGCCGCCGAGGCAGGCGGTGAGCGTCCCCGCGGACCGCAGCCGGAAGCCGGTCTCGTCCGCGGTCGCCCGCAGTGCCGCGAGCGCCAGACCCCGGTAGCGGTACAGCAGCCATTCGGCGGGTCCCATACTCACGGTCAGCGCCACCACGGCGAGCGCGCCGTTCCGGCCCACGAGAACGACCAGTGTCCCGGCGGCCAGTCCGAACACCCCGTACGGAAGGGATGCGACGATCCGCGGCCCGGCTCCGCGCTCACCCGGCACGGCCTCGGTCCGCAGCATCCCCCGCACGCAGTGCCCGGCGACGGCGAGGGACAGCAGCGCCGTGAGCGTCGGCAGGGCGATGCGCAGGGCGCCACCCGGCTCCCACCACGGCAGCACAGCGGTGCCCGCGAGCAGTGGAGTGAGTGTGGCGAGCAGTATCCGTTCCCTGCCGCACACCAGCAGGACCCCGGCCGCCGCGAGATACAGCGACTGGCCCACGGCGAACAGCGTCGCCGGCCCAGGACCGGCCACGGCCACCGCCGCGGCCGAGGAGATCAACGCACCTGCCGGGGCGCCGAGCAACAGTGTCCGCCCCGCCTCCCGCCGTCCCACCACCAGTCGCAGATACGCCCGGTGACTGAGCGCCTGCCCCCAGGCCCAGGACAGCAGCCCCGCGGCGATCAGGGCGAACACGCCCCGCTCGCCCTGCCACAGCCGCCCGGTCAGCACGTACGCGAGACCCGGCAGCGCGAACAGCATGCCGCGCAGGGCGCACCGGACATGGTCCGGTGCCCAGGGATCAGGACCACGCGCGGGCTCGGGAAAACTGCGTGGCACCCGCCCGTAGAGATCCCTGGCGAGCGAGAACAGCCCCTGATGGCGGTAGCGCTCCCGGATCTGTTCTCCCGTCAGCCCCTCCGACTCCAGGAGGGCGGCCACCTCCCAGGCATGCACGGCGGGTCCTATCTGATCGGCCATGTCGGCCGCCAACCGGTCCACCGGGTCGTCGGGAGCCCTCGGCGTGCGCGGGGCGAGCGTACGCTCGGGCGCGGCGCTCAGCCGCAGGGTCAGTGTGTCGTCACGGCCGTCTTGGGATTCGAGTGCCAGAGGCCCGCTCATCCGGCCACGCTCCTCAGCATCACCGTGTCGTCGAGGTCCGCGCCCCACGGGTCGGCGAGCTGGAACATGCCGCGTACGGACAGCTCCAGATAGATGGAGCGGAAGGTGCGGATGGTCTGACGGAGCGTGAACTGCTCGATGACCCGCAGCCGGGCCGCCTCACCCATGGCAGCGCGCCGCACCGGGTCGGCAAGCAACTCCAACGCGGCGGCGGCCATTGCCGCCGGGTCGCGCGGCGGTACCACGAGCCCGGCGTCCCCCACGGCCTCCCGCACCCCGCCCACATCGGTGGACACGGTCGCCCGGCCGCAGGACATGGCCTCGATCAGGGTGAAGGGGAATCCCTCACTGATACTGGAGAGCATCACCACGCTGCCTGCCGCATAGGCGTCCCGGATGTCCTCCACCCGGCCCTCGAAGGTGACCGCGTCACCCTGGCCGAGGGAGGCGGCCAGCGCCTCGCACCGCTCCCGGTATGCCTCACCGCCGCGCGGTGTACCGCCGAACAGCCGCAGTGCGGCTTCCGGAACGACCTCCCGGACCTGGGCGAACGCTCTGATCAGGGTCTCCAGATCCTTGATCGGGTCGACCCGGCCGGCCCAGCTGAGCGTGGGGCTCTGCGGCTCCGGGCCCGCGGGCGGGAAGGCCGCGGGATCGACCCCGTTGTAGACCGTGCGGATCAGCTGCGGGTCGGCGCCGCCCTCCTCCTCCCAGAGCCGGTTGTAGCGGTTGCCGGGGGTGATCAGTGCTGCCTGACGGTAGGTCTCCTCGGCCAGCAGCCGGAAGAAGCCGAGCAGCACCGCCTTCACCGGCCAGCGGTACGGCCCCGTGCGGTAGCCCAGATAGCGCTCCCGCAGATACACCCCGTGCTCCGTCAGCAGCAGTGGTACGCCGTGCAGTTCCTTGGCCGCCAGCCCCGGAAGCACCGCGACGCCCCCGCTGACCGCGTGGGCGACACCGAGCTCCGGCGGCGATGCGCTGAGCGGCCGTAGGGCGTGTTCGAGCAGGCTGGTGGCGGTGACGGCGTCGTGCAAGGTGGGACGGGCCTCGCATACGGTCAGGCCTCTACGGTTCCACACCCCGGTGAGGATCCGCAGGGCGCGGTCACCGCGCAGGGCGGGACTCAGCCGCCCGTCCCGGGCGGCATGTGCCAGCTCGTACAGCGCGGGGGCGAACTCGTGCTCCGCGGACGGGTCGAGAACGGCGGTAAGGAATCTCTCGTACGAGGCCATCAGCCGGCGCTCACTCCGCCCACGCGGTGGCGCACCCGTCGGCGCCGGTCCCCACATGGGCACCGTCACCGGCTCGGACACATGTGCCGGGAGGTCCCAGGCGAGCGATTCACGGCCGGTGCCGGTCACCGCGATCACGTCGAAGTCGATGTCGGGCATGCCGCCGACGAGTTGGTCGCACCAGACACTCACTCCGCCATGGCTGTGGGGATAGGTGCCTTCGGTGAGCAGGGTGACCCGCGCCGCGCCCGAACGCGGCGCGCGGTGCTGAACGTGCATGGATGAGCTCCACGGCAGAAAGAGTGGTGCGGAAGGCGAGCCGAGCGGGGTGTTCCTGGCACACGGGGGCGCCCGGAACCCCTTGTCTCGCGACGTGCCGTTGCGGCCCGGCGGACCGGGCCGTCGGTTCAGCTGCGCTGGACGTATGCGGGCGCGTTGCCCTCGAAGGCGAGGGCGCCGCCGAGACGGCCGAAGGGACCTGCCTCGCCCTCCGCGGCCACCGTGGTGGCGATGCCGCCGGCCGGTCTCGCACGGCCGCCGTCCACGGCGTGGCCCGGGCCCGCCTGGGCGCAGGTGCGTGCGTCGGCCCGCGGGATGGCGTATGCCGTCTCGTGCGCCATCCACGCGGTCGTCGTACCGGTTCCGGCCGGGACCGGATCTGCGCCGGGCAGCACCACGGCCCGGACGGGCGCCGACGGCAACCCGGGCGCGGGAATGAGCGCGTCCGTGCTGAGCATGGCCGTGCGTATGGTCCGCGAAGAGCGGCTCCGCTTCATGCGGGTGAAGTCCCTCCCCCCAGGCCGTGTTTGAGCACCGGATGTCGCGACCCGGCGGGAACTCTCAAACACGGCCCAACCCCCGGCACGACGACGATGCCCTCCCCCGAGCGCGGAGTCGCCATGCCCTGTCGATCACATAGTGGTGCCTTCTGTGTGGGGTCTGTGCGCCAAACGTGAAAGTTGACGTAAAAACGAAGGTGATCGTATCGACCCGCTCCGCATCGGGACCAAGCGGGCGTAGCAGGTAAACGCTTACTTCCTTCAGTGGTTCAGACAACGCGGTCGATAGTGAATTGATGATTTTCAGTCAATGCGATGCACGTGATCCGGGCTGCGCCCCCTCAAGCGGTCGGCGGGACTGGGGCGCTGCCTGCTCGGTGGTGATGCGGCTGCGGCGGGAAGTATGGCCTGGTCAAGAGGGGCAGATGGGGCGGGCGAGACGGAGTTTCGGTGGGGGTGTGAGAGTTCTGAGTGGCCTCTGGGGCGAGAGTGATCGGTCCGTGGGTGCCCTCCGGCAATGGCGTGTTCATGACGCTGTGCTCGGTACTTCGCCCGTGGTCCCACCCAGGTACAGGCAACCGGTGCCGGTTGCCGCCGCGCCACGATCCGGTGCCCGCCGCACGACTCGGGGATGCGCACGGTCGAGCGACGTCACCGAACGTGATCGCTCCGCGTTCGGCCGCGAAGCAGCCGGATGGTCACCCGGTCGGTCCCGCGTCGGGGTGCGCGCCCCCGTCCGGCGCGGCTCAATGGAAGCCAAGGTGCGCACACCCGCGCCGTACGACCGAAAAGCCGTACGGCAAGGAGGCCCGTACGGCATGGATCCCGACTTCGATGCGGCAGTGCTCGACGCGCCCTTCACACGGCCCCCGGTCGGGCTGCACGTGAGGGACCGCGGGCTGCGCGTCGTGCGGTACAACTCCGCCGCGCCGGGAGTCCGGGGCCTGGACCCGAACGCGCTGCAGGGCCGCACCTGGCGGGAGCTCGGGCTGATCGACGCGGAGACCGAGGAAAGGGTGCGCGAGGTACTCCGCACCGGTGAACCGATCAGGGACCTGCGCTACCGGGGCCGGCTGCACGGCACCGGCGACCCGGAAGGCCCCGTGCTGGCCCGCACCCGGGTGCTCGGACCCGACCGCATCGGCTGCTGGACCCTGCCCAACGAGCCTGCCAGTGCGGCTGCCGCCCGTCGCGGCAAGACCGTCTGGACGGAACAGGAACTGCAGGGGCCGCCCCGGCGGCCCGGCGGGCGAGGAGCGGAGCGACCGTGAGCGAGCAGCACCCCGCCGCGCGCGCGGGCAGGGCGCTCGTCGAGCTGAACAAGGTCAACAAGCACTTCGGCGCCCTCCATGTGCTCCGGGACATCGACCTGACCGTTCAGCGCGGCGAAGTCGTCGTGGTCATCGGGCCGTCCGGATCCGGCAAGTCCACCCTGTGCCGCGCGATCAACCGCCTGGAGACCGTCGACTCAGGCGAGATCGTCATCGACGGCAGGCCCCTGCCGGCCGAGGGCAGGGAGCTGGCCCGGTTGCGCGCCGACGTCGGCATGGTGTTCCAGTCCTTCAACCTCTTCGCCCACAAGACCGTGCTCCAGAACGTCACCCTCGGGCAGCTCAAGGTCCGCAAGAAGGGCAGGACCGAGGCCGAGGCACACGCACGCTCGCTGCTCGACCGGGTCGGTGTCGCCGGCCAGGCGGACAAGTACCCCGCCCAGCTGTCCGGCGGCCAGCAGCAGCGCGTCGCCATCGCCCGGGCGCTCGCGATGGACCCCAAGATCATGCTCTTCGACGAGCCCACCTCCGCACTGGACCCGGAAATGATCAACGAAGTGCTCGAGGTCATGCGACAACTCGCCCGGGACGGAATGACCATGGTCGTCGTCACTCATGAGATGGGCTTCGCCCGTTCGGCCGCCAACCGCGTGGTGTTCATGGCGGACGGGCGGATCGTGGAAGAGGCACCGCCCGACGAGTTCTTCACCAATCCGCGCAGCGACCGGGCCAAGGACTTCCTGTCGAAGATCCTCCACCACTGAGCACCAGGGACGACAACCATGAAGCTACGCAAGGCCACCGCGGCGACCGCCGCGCTGTTGCTGCCCCTGACCGCCGCTGTCGCGGGCTGCGGTGCGAACGGCGACGGCGGGGGGCAGACCGAAGGCGGCAAGGACACGATCACGGTCGGCATCAAGTACGACCAGCCCGGTATCGGGCTCAAGACCCCGGACGGCGAGTACACCGGCTTCGACGTGGACGTGGCCACGTACATCGCCAAGCAGCTGGGCTACGAGCCCGACCGGATCGTGTGGAAGGAGGCCAAGAGCGCCGACCGCGAGACGCTCCTCCAGCGCGGCGACGTGGACTTCATCGCGGCCTCGTACTCCATCAACGACGAGCGCCGCAAGAAGGTCGACTTCGCCGGCCCGTACCTGCTGGCCCACCAGGACGTCCTGGTCCGCGCGGACGACGACTCCATCACCGAGCCGTCCGATCTGAACGACAAGAAGCTCTGCTCCGTCACGGGCTCCACATCGGCGCAGAACATCAAGACGAAGATCGCCCCGCAGGCCCAGCTCCAGGAGTACGGCGGCTACTCGGAATGCCTCACCGGACTCGAGAACAAGGCCGTGGACGCCCTGACCACCGATGACTCGATCCTCGCCGGGTACGCCGCGCAGGACCAGTTCGAGGGGAAGTTCAAGCTCGGCGGCTTCAAGCTGAGCGACGAGAACTACGGCATCGGGGTCCCGAAGGGCGACGACGAGCTCAAGAACAAGATCAACTCGGCCCTGGAGAAGATGGTCGCGGACGGTACCTGGGAAGCGTATGTGAAGAAGAACTTCGGACCCGCCGCATACCGGAACGAGCCTCCGCCGAAGATCGGCGTCGTCGTGAGCTGACGGCACGGGCGCAGCGGAAGGCGGTGGTTCGTGTTCGACTTCCTTGAGGGGTACGACCTGCTCGGAGCCTTCTGGACCACGATCCGGCTCACGGTCTACTCCGCCGTGGGCGCCCTGGTCTGGGGCACCGTACTTGCGGCGATGCGGGTCAGCCCGGTGCCCCTGATGCGGGGGGTCGGCGGCGCGTACGTCAACATCGTGCGGAACATCCCGTTGACCGTCGTCATCGTGTTCACCTCACTCGGCTTGTTCCAGACCCTGGGCGTCACGATGGGGGCGCACGACTTCGAGGGCATCAACTTCCGGCTCGCCGTACTCGGGCTGACCGCCTACACCGCCGCGTTCGTCTGCGAGGCGCTGCGGTCCGGGATCAACACGGTTCCCGTCGGCCAGGTGGAGGCGGCCCGGGCCATCGGCCTGAGCTTCCCCCAGGTGCTCGGGCTCATCGTGCTCCCGCAGTCATTCCGTTCAGTGGTCGGACCACTGGCGAACGTGCTGATCGCCCTGACCAAGAACACGACGGTGGCCGCCGCCATCGGAGTCGCCGAGGCCGCGCTGCTGATGCGGGAGATGATCGAGAACGAAGCCCAGCTCATCCTGATCTCCGCCATCTTCGCGTTCGGTTTCATCTGCCTCACGCTTCCCATGGGACTGCTGCTCGGCTGGGTGGCCGGAAAAGTGGCGGTGAGGCGATGACGTCCGTCCTGTACGACGCCCCCGGTCCCCGCGCCCGGCGGCGCAACATGGTGTACACGGCCGTCTTCCTCGTCGCACTCGCGGCCCTGGTGTGGTGGGTGGTGTCGAGCCTCGCCGCCAAGGGGCAGCTGGAATGGTCCAAGTGGGCGCCGTTCTTCACCGATCCCCGGGTCTGGACGACATACATCATCCCCGGCCTGGAGTACACCCTCGTCGGCGCGACCCTGTCCATGGCGATCGCCCTGCCGCTCGGCGCGCTGTTCGGTGTCGCCAGGCTGTCGCAGCACCGCTGGGTACGGCGCGTCGCGGGGGTGTTCGTGGAGTTCTTTCGCGCCATCCCCGTGCTGGTCCTGATGCTGTTCGCCAACGCCGCGTACGCGGAGTTCACGGCCGTCGGTTCGGCCGACCGCCCGCTGTACGCCGTGGTGACCGGGCTGGTGCTCTACAACGCCTCGGTGCTCGCGGAGATCGTGCGCGCGGGCATCCTGTCCCTGCCCGCCGGCCAGACGGACGCGGCCAAGGCGATCGGCATGCGCAAGGGGCAGACGATGCGCCATGTGCTGCTGCCGCAGTCGGTGACGGCCATGCTCCCCGCGATCGTCAGCCAGCTGGTGGTCATCGTGAAGGACACCGCACTCGGGGGGGCCGTGCTCGGCTTCTCCGAGCTGCTGGCTTCGGTCCGGCCGATGAGCGCCAACTACGGCGCCAACACCATCGCGAGCTTCACCGTCGTCGCCGTCGTCTTCATCGTGCTGAACTTCGCCCTGACCGCCTTCGCGGGGTGGCTGGAGCGACGGCTGAGGCGCGGCAGGAAGTCCACCGGAGCGGTGTTGGGCGCCGACGCGATCGCGGAGTTCGCCCGGCCGGGCGAGCATGTCGACCCGCGGCGGGAGAGCCACTGACCGTCCCGTCGCGTCAGAGCAGTTCGTCGTCGGTGAAACCGAGCAGAGACGTGGCGGCGTCGTGAGACGCGCCGCCGTGCAGCGGCAGCTCCGCCCAGATGATCTTCCCCCCTTGGATGTAGCGGGTGCCCCAGCGCTGGGCGAGCTGGGCCACCAGGAACAGCCCGCGGCCGCCCTCGTCGGTCGTGGCCGCGTATCGCAGATGGGGTGAGGTGCTGCTGCCGTCGGCCACCTCGCAGGTCAGGCTCTGGTCGTGGAGCAGCCGTACCCGGATCGGCCCCGAGCCGTACCGGATGGCGTTGGTGAGCAGCTCACTGAGGATCAGCTCGGTGCCGAAGGCCAGGTCCGGCAGCCCCCAGCCTTCCAGGGTGCTGACCGCTCTGGCCCGCATTCCCGCGACCTGACTGGGATCGGACGGCACCTCCCACTCGGCGACCCGGTCCGGGCCGAGGTGCCGGGTGCGGGCGATCAGCAGGGCCACGTCGTCCTTCGCGCGAGCCGGCAGCAGCGCGTCCAGCACGTCCTGGCAGGTCTCCTCCGGGGTCCGGTCGGCGTGGGCGAGGGCGTGGCGCAACAGCTCGATCCCGACGTCGATGTCCCGGCTGCGGTCCTCGATCAGACCGTCCGTGTAGAACACCAGCCGGCTGCCCTCCGCCAGCGTCAGCTCCGCCGCTTCGAACGGCATACCCCCCAGACCGAGCGGCGGTCCGGCCGGGAGTTCGGGGAACTCCACCGTGCCGTCGGGGTGGACGAGGGCGGGCAGCGGATGTCCCGCCCTGGCCATGGAACAGGAACGGGAGACCGGGTCGTACACCGCGTACACGCAGGTGGCGCCGGTCATCGACGGACGGCCCTCGCCGCCACCGGGCTCGTCCTGGTCGATGCGCCCCACCAGATCGTCCAGGTGTCCCAGCAGCTCGTCCGGGGGCAGGTCCAGGGCCGAGAAGTTGTGCACGGCGGTGCGCAGCCGCCCCATCGTGGCGGCGGCGTGCAGCCCATGGCCGACCACATCACCGACCACCAGGGCCACTCGGCTGCCCGGCAGCGGGATCACATCGAACCAGTCGCCGCCGACGCCCGACTGGGCCGGCAGGTAGCGGTGTGCCACCTCGACCGCGCTCTGCTCAGGCAGCGCACGCGGCAGCAGACTGCGCTGGAGGGTCACGGCCAGCGCGTGCTCCCGGGTGTAGCGGCGGGCGTTGTCGACGGACACGGCGGCCCGTGCGACCAGCTCCTCCGCCAGCGACAGGTCCTCGTCCTCGAACGGACCCGGCTTCTCGGAGCGCCAGAAGTTGGCCACACCGAGCACCACGCCCCGCGCCTGGAGCGGCACGGTGATCAGCGAGTGGATGCCGTACGAGACCACGGCCTGCGTCCGCTCCGGATCCTGGGCGAGCCAGCCGGGTGCCTGAGAAAGGTCGGGCACGAGCTCCGCGACCCCGGTGCCGAGCCCCCTGGCCTGCGGAGTCGACGGCAGGAACGCGATCAGGGTGCCGAGCTCGTAGAGGGGGTGGTCGTCGCGGATGCCACCCACCGCCGTGCGGCGCATCCGGGGGGTGCCCGCGCCGTCCGGCTCCTCGCCGTTCAGCACCGGATCGGCCAGATCGACGGTCACGAAGTCCGCGAAGCGGGGCACCGCGACATGCGCCAGCTCCCGCGCGGTGCGGGTGACGTCGAGCGTGGTGCCGATGCCCACGCCGGCGTCGTACAGCAGCTGGAGGCGCTTGCGGGCCGCTTCCGCCCGGCCTGTCAGGGCCTGGAGCTCCGTGGAGTCGCGGATGGTCGCGACCGTGCCCAGCGGGCCGCCCGGCCCGTCGGTGGGACGCTGGTTGACCACCAGCAGCCGCTCACCGGCCGAGTGCACCTCGTCCGTCGCGGCGCGGCCGGAGACCAGCAGTTCGGCGGTGGCGGGGTCGAGCCCCGGAATTTCGCGGACCGGCTGACCCTCGGGGTCCGTGCCCAGGTCCAGCAACCGCTTCGCCTCGTCGTTCGCCAGGACCAGGCGTCCGTCCCCGTCCACGATGACGACGCCCTCGCGCACCGCGTGCAGCACGGCGTCGTGGTGCTCGTACATCCGGGTCATCTCGGTGGGCCCCAGGCCGTGGGTCTGGCGTTTGAGTCGCCGCGTGGTCAGTGCCGTACCGGCCGTGGCGAGGGCCAGCCCGATCGCTCCGGCACCGAGGATCACCGGCAGCTGCCGGTATACGGCGCCCGTCACGCTCTTGACCTTGAGCCCCGCCGACACCAGCGCGACCACCTTGCCGTCTGCCGCGGTCACCGGCACCACCGCCTGCACCTCGTGGCCCAGCGGTCCGTCGACGCTCTCGACGAGCACCTCTCCCTTGAGCGAGGGTTCGATGGTGCCGACGAACCGGTGCCCGATCCGGTCGGGCAGCGGGTGGGTGTAGCGGATGCCCTTGGTGTCCATCACCACGATGAAATCGACACCCGCGGCCTTGCGGGTCTCCTCGGTGATCGGCTGGAGCACCTTCGAAGGATCGGGCAGTTTCAGTGTCGCCTGGAGCCCCGGGGAGTGCGCGAAGGTCTGGGCGACCGCGACGGAACGATTCTCTGCCTCGCGGTCGGTGTCATGGGTGGACTGCAGGACAAGGGCCAGAATCGTCCCGAGCACGAGCAGGGCGACGACCGCCACCTGGAGGACGAAGACCTGCCCGGCGACGCTCATGGGGCGTTTTCTGATCAGTGCCCTGATCACGGTCTTCTTTCTAGCACCGTGGGACCCTGTGCGGCCATACGGGCACGGTCTTCCGTGCGGGTGCCCGGCCGACCGGCCCGGTCCGTCCGGCGCTCGACGGCGGGCACCTCGGACCCCGCCGCGAGGCGCCGCACCGGGCATAAGCCCCTGCTCGGTCAGCAGTGACCCCGCGGGCCGAGGGGGACGCCGCGCGGCCTCACCCGCAGGTGTACGTGAACCGTGCCGCCGCCGACCGCCCCGAAGGCGAGGTGATCCGCACCTCCGCGCGGGCGTCGAAGACGCCCTCCCCGTGAAGGGTCCAGCGCAGCTTCAACCGCGCCTGCCGCTGCCCGCGGGCGAGGCGCTCGGTCAGTTCATCCGAGACGGTCCCGTCGTTCCGCACCCAGCGGTAGACCAGGGCGCCCGGACGCCCGTTCGTCTCCACCACCGCGGTGATCACCGCGGTGCCGTCGCAGCCGGGCCCTTCGGCAGCAGTGCTCACCGACAGGTCGCGCACCTCGACCCCGGAGCCGTACCTGTCCCAGCCGAGGTAGCAGAGCACGGCGACGAGGATCACGGCCGCGAGGGTGTAGCGGCGCAGTCCCGCGAAGCGGGACACGGGGCGCTCGGGTGCCGGGGGCTTGGCAGCGCCCGGCAGGGTGCCCTGCCAGACCGTTGTGGCCGTGACGCCGGGCCCGAAGCGGAGCACCGCGCCTTCGGTCCGGTCCGGGACCGTCGCGTCCTCCTGCCTCGTGTCCGCCGGACATTCGATCCAGTGGCTGGCCAGCACGGTGGCGCTGTACTCGTCGTCGGGCCCGCCGGACGCCCCGGAGACCCCGGGTGCGCCGGATACCCCGGGCACTTCGCGCGGCTCGGTCATCCGATCACGCACCGTCTGATCAGGATCCGCTGCTCGGAGCCGCCGTTGCCGGCCGTCGGGGTGGTGCTCGCCCGGGCGATCCAGTAGCAGCCACCGCCGCGGAAGGTGTGGTCGACGGTCAGCGAGTAGCGCGTGGCGCCCTCGCGCTGGAAGGAGTCGCCACCACCGTCCGGGGAGCCGACGCTCCCCTTGTCGTCGCTGGTGGTCCAGTCCACGGTGATGGTCACCGGCCCGGTGCCGTCCGTGACGACGTCCACCACCGCCTGGGCGGTCGCCGCTCCGGTCTGGCGCAGCGAGCCGACGGACACGGACACGACCTTCACCGGTTCCGGGTCCGCCGACGTGGGAGGAGCCGAGGTGACCGGCGGGTCGGAAGTGACCGGTGGAGCGGTGACCGTGGGTGTGCCGGACGCCGTCGCAGACGCGGACACCGACGCGTCCGGCGTGGTCGTGGGCGCCGACGGGGAGGGCGACGCGGAAGCGCTCGGGCTCGCCGAAGGGCTCGCGGACCCGGGCGCGCCGGGCTCCACCGCCCCGGTGGACACCTGCCCACCGGCGGGTACCGCACTGGTCGTGGCCACCGCCCCGGTCGCCGTACGCCCGGCATCGTCGCCGTCCGCACGTGCGGCGAGCGCCAGCACCAGCCCCAGCACCAGGGCGAGCACCCCCGCCGGTAGGCTCTGGCCCCCCGGCCACAGGGCGCGCAGCCCGCGAGCCGGTCGCAAGGTGGTCGTGGCCAGCGCGGTGGTCCCGGCAGGCGCCGGGGCGCCGCCCGAGGGGAAGAGCAGCGGGAGCAGGGCGGCGAGCGCGGCCAGCTTCCGCTGGCCCCGCTCCTCCCAGTCGGGGCCGTACGCGGCGACGGCGACCCGTTCGAGTTCGGCCACGAACGCCTCGGCGTCCGTGGGCCGCTCCTGCGGGGTCTTGGCCAGTCCGTGCCGGACCAGCGGACGGAGTGCCGGTGGTACCTCCTCGTCCGGGATCGGCGCACTCGTGTGCTGGAGCGCGAGCTCGGCGAAGTTCTGCCCGGTGTACGGCCTGCGGCCGGTCACACACTCGAAGAAGGTCGCGGTCGCCGCGTAGACATCGGCCGAAGGGGATGCGGGCTCGCCGCTCCACTGCTCGGGCGCCATGTAGGCGGGTGTGCCCGCGACCCCGGGCGTGGTGCCCCGGCCGGTGGCGATGCCGAAGTCGACCAGCTTGGACGTGCCGTCCGCCGCCACGAGGACGTTGCCTGGCTTGTAGTCCCGGTGCACCACACCGGCGCGGTGGGCCTCGGCGAGTCCGAGGAGTGATCCCTTGAGTACGGCCAGGGCTGCCTCCGGCCCGGTCCGCCCCTCGCGTGCCAGCAACGCGCCCAGCGCCACACCGTCGACCAGCTCCATGACGATGGCCGCGCCCTCCGGCGCCTCGACGTACTCGTACAGCTGTACGACGTAGGGCGACTCCAGTCCGCCGAGCAGCCGTGCCTCCGCCTGGAACTTCCGCACGAAGGCGGTGTCCCGACGCAGCCGCTCACCAAGGTATTTGACGGCGACCGGGATGCCCGTCGCGTCGTGCACGGCCAGTACCACACGCCCGCTGCCGCCCGCACCGAGTTCCCTGGTCTCCGTGTAGCCAGGGACCGCCCACGTGTTCATCTTCATCCCGCCCCCTTGCTCTCCTCACCGTAGACACATATCCGCCACAGCCAGTTCCCGGCCAGTGCCGTGCTGTCACGGCTTCGTGACGTGCCGACCGGCCCTGCGAGCCGCCCTTAGGCTGGAGAGCGGCCGAATCGCTGAGGTAAGCGATCGCGGAGGCGCACGGGAGTCACCCGGAGGTGCGGCATGTCGCGCAACCACCACTTCCACCTCGACCGTGGGCGTCACTCGATCACCGTGAACGTGGGCCCTGGCAGGACCGGCGGCATCGAGCTCCTGGTGGACGGCAAGGTCATCGCGTACCGGCGTGAGCACGGGACCGGGACGACGGTGCTGATCGGTGAACTCCCCGATGATCCCGTCCGCAGCTTCCGAATCCGGGTGTACCAACCGCATCTGGTGCGGGTGAAGCCCGGCTGCACGCTCGAACTGGACGGGGTGGAAATGCCCATGCCCGAGCGGTACACCGCGTTCTGATCAGCGGGACCCGATCCGCGTCGCCCCTGTGCCGATCGGTCCTCCCGACCGCCGCTTTCGAGTGACCCGGGCGGCTGCGTACCGCGGCCCACGGCCTCGCGCGTCCGATGATCGCAGCCGGTCGGCCCGACGCCGGCCGCAGTGCGGAGACGTGACCGGTGGAAGGCCGCCATGCACATCCTGCTCGTCGCCAGCGCCTACAACAGCCTCACCCAGCGCGTCCACGCCGAACTGCGCGACCGCGGCCATCGGGTCGCCGCCGAGACGGTCGTGAACGGCGACGCCGTGCGTGACGCGGTGCTCGGACACGATCCGGAGCTGGTCGTGGCGCCGATGCTGAAGACCGCCATCCCGCGTGATGTGTGGTCGGTCCGCACCTGCCTCGTCATGCACCCCGGCCCCGCAGGTGACCGCGGCCCCTCCTCGCTCGACTGGGCGATCCACGAGCGGGCCACCAGATGGGGAGTCACCGTGCTGCAGGCGGGCGAGGAGATGGACGCCGGCGACATCTGGGCCACGGTCGACGTCGCCGTGCCCTCCGCATCCTCAGTGCCGCCCGTGGCCAAGAGCGAGCTGTACCGGGGCGAGGTCTCCGACGCGGCCGTCGCCGCCGTGCTGCTGGCAGTGGATCGCTTCGCCTCGGGCCGCTACCAGCCCATCCCGCAGACCGCGCTGCGGGAAGCGGTGCGCACCCGACCGTACTTCCGCCAGGAGCTGCGCGGGATCTCCTGGGCGGACGACACCACCGAGACCGTGCTGCGCACCCTGCGCGCCGCCGACTCCCAGCCCGGTGTACGGGACGAACTGCTGGGGAGCCAATGGTTTCTGCACGGCGGCCATCCCGAGTACGGGCTGCGTGGCCGCCCAGGGGAGCTGCTGGCGACCCGGTCCGGTGCGATCTGCCGGGCCACCGCCGACGGCGCGGTGTGGATCCCCGAGTTGCGTCGGCTCCGGAGCCCTGGCAAGCCCACCGGCCTCAAGCTTCCCGCCACTCGCGCCCTGGCACTCGCGGGCAGGCTGCCGCCGCTGCCCGAGATTCCGGCCTGGCCTCTCGCGGGTGACCACCGGCCGCGGGCTGCGTGGAGCGACATCCGGTACCGAGAGGAGGGCCAGGTCGGCCTTCTGTCCTTCTCGTTCCCCGGTGGCGCGATGAGCACGGACCACTGCCGCCGACTGCTCGACGCCTACCGGGCGGCCTGCGCCCGGCCCACCACCGTGCTGGTGCTGGGCGGTACCAGGGGCTTCTTCTCGAACGGCATCCACCTCCACGTCATCGAGGCGTCCAAGGACCCCGCCGCGGAGTCCTGGGCGAACATCAACGCGATGAACGACCTGGTGGAAGCCGTCCTGACCACGAGCGACCGGCTGGTGGCCGCCGCGCTCGGCGGCAACGCCGCGGCCGGCGGGGTGATGCTGGCGCTGGCCGCCGACGAGGTCTGGTGCCGGGCGGGCACGGTGCTGAATCCGCACTACCGGCTGATGGGCCTGTACGGCTCCGAGTACTGGACGTACTCACTGCCGCGCAGAGTCGGCGCGGCCACCGCCGAGTGCCTCACCCGGCAGGCTCAGCCGGTCACCGCGGATTCCGCGTTGCGGATCGGCCTGGTGGACCGGGTCGTCGACTGCGCCCCGGAGGAGTTCGGCGGCGAGGTCGGCGCCCTGGCGGCCCGGCTCGCGGGGTTCCCGGCGACCCGGTCGAGGATCGCCGCCAAGAAGGCGGAAAGCGAGCGGCGGGAGGCCGCTCGGCCACTGGCCGCCTACCGGAAACAGGAACTCGCCCGCATGCTGCGCAGCTTCCGTGACCCGGATGCCCCGTACCACGCACTGCGCCGTGCGTTCACCCGGAAGGAGCAACCGCCCCGTACGCGCGCGGAACCCCGTGCGGTGGCAGGGGAACCGACCGCCTGTTAGCAAGAACAAAGGCCTGAATGCGGGCTTTTGTCGCACACCTCTCCGGGAGACGTCCTCATGGATGCAGCAACGCCGACCACGGCTGGCGCCGCGGACCCGTCCGGCGCGGCGGTGGGCACGGACGAGAAGCCGATCCACATCCTCTGGATCAACGCGGGACTCAGCTGCGATGGCGACTCGGTCGCGCTGACCGCCGCGATGCAGCCCAGCATCGAGGAGATCGTGCTCGGCGCGCTCCCGGGATTGCCGAAGATCCAGGTCCACTGGCCGCTGATCGACTTCGAGTGCGGACCGGTCGGGGGGGCCGACACGTTCATCGAGTGGTTCTTCAAGGGGGAGCGCGGCGAGATCGACCCCTTCGTGCTCGTGGTCGAGGGCTCCGTGCCGAACGAGTCGATCAAGCAGGAGGGCTACTGGTGCGGTTTCGGAGACGACCCCGGCACCGGACAGCCCATCACCACCAGTGAGTGGATCGACCGCCTGGCACCCAAGGCGCTCGCCGTCGTCGCGATCGGGACCTGCGCCACCTACGGCGGCATCCACGCCATGGCGGGCAACCCGACCGGTGCCATGGGTGTGCCCGACTACCTGGGCTGGGACTGGACGTCCAAGGCGGGCATCCCCATCGTCTGCGTACCCGGCTGTCCGATCCAGCCGGACAACTTCGCGGAGACCCTGACCTATCTGCTCTACCAGGCCGCCGGGTCCGCGCCGATGATTCCGCTGGATGACAAGCTTCGCCCGACTTGGCTGTTCGGCGCCAGCGTCCACGAGGGCTGCGACCGCGCCGGCTACTACGAGCAGGGGCAGTTCGCCGAGGCCTACGACTCGCCCAAGTGCCTGGTCAAGCTGGGCTGCTGGGGGCCCGTCGTCAAGTGCAACGTGCCCAAGCGCGGCTGGATCAACGGCGTCGGCGGCTGCCCGAACGTGGGCGGCATCTGTATCGCCTGCACCATGCCCGGCTTCCCCGACAAGTTCATGCCATTCATGGACGAGCCGCCCGGCGCACGGGTCTCCACCACGTCCAGTGGCGCGTACGGCGCCGTGATCCGCAGGCTGCGGAGTATCACGGCCAGGACCGTGGACAAGGAGCCGAAGTGGCGGCACACCGGCGACAAGATCACGACCGGCTACCGGCCGCCGTGGTGACGCGGTAGTACCGCGCGGTCGCGCCGCCCCCGGTGCGTGACCGTGCCACGCACCGGAACCGGAACCGACCGTCCCCCACCTGTCTGAACACCTGCTGAACGACCCGCTTGAAGACCTGCTCGAAGAGCAAGGAAGGGCACCGTACACACGATGGCAACGAAGACGCGAGCCGGCGACGGCCTGGTCGAGATGTCCTGGGATCCGATCACCCGGATCGTGGGCAGCCTCGGCATCCACACGAAGATCGACTTCAAGCAGAAGCGGGTCGCCGAGTGCTACAGCACCTCGTCGGTCTTCCGCGGCTACAGCGTCTTCATGCGGGGCAAGGACCCTCGCGACGCCCATTTCATCACCAGCCGCATCTGCGGCATCTGCGGTGACAACCACGCCACATGCTCGGTCTACGCCCAGAACATGGCGTACGGAGTGAAGCCCCCGCACCTCGGCGAATGGGTCATCAACCTCGGCGAGTCGGCCGAGTACATGTTCGACCACAACATCTTCCAGGAGAACCTGGTCGGGGTCGACTACTGCGAGAAGATGGTCCGCGAGACCAACCCCGGTGTCATGGAGCAGGCGGACCGCACCGAGGCGCCGCACGCCGCCGAGCACGGCTACCGCACCATCGGCGACATCATGCGCTCCCTCAATCCCCTCGAGGGCGAGTTCTACCGCGAAGCCCTGCAGGTCAGCCGCTACACCAGAGAGATGTTCTGCCTGATGGAGGGACGCCATGTGCACCCTTCCACGCTCTACCCGGGCGGCGTCGGCACGGTCGCGTCCGTCCAGCTCTTCACGGACTACATGAGCCGCCTCATGCGCTACGTGGAGTTCATGAAGCGGGTCGTCCCGCTGCACGACGACCTGTTCGACTTCTTCTACGAGGCCATGCCCGGCTACGAGGAGGTCGGCCGCCGAAGGGTCCTGCTCGGCTGCTGGGGCGCGCTCAACGACCCCGAGTACTGCGACTTCACCTACGCCAACATGACCGACTGGGGTCGGAGGATGTTCGTCACCCCGGGCGTCGTCGTGGACGGCAAACTGGTCACCAACGACCTCACCCAGATCAACCTCGGCATCCGGATCCTGCTCGGCAGCTCGTACTACGAGGACTGGGAGGGCCAGGAGCAGTTCGTCACCCACGACCCGCTCGGCAACCCGGTCGATCCGCGCCACCCGTGGAACCAGCACACCATCCCGGCCCCGCAGAAGCGGGACTTCGACGACAAGTACAGCTGGGTGATGTCCCCGCGCTGGTTCGACGGCAAGGACCACCTCGCGCTGGACACCGGAGGCGGCCCCATCGCCCGCCTCTGGTCCACCGCCCTGTCCGGGCTCGTCGACATCGGCTATGTCAAGGCCACGGGCCGCAGCGTCATCATCAACCTGCCGCGTACCCTCACCAAGCCGGAGACCACGTTCGAGTGGAAGATCCCGCCGTGGAGCAACGCGCTGGAGCGCAATCGCGCCCGCACCTACTTCCAGGCGTACGCGGCGGCCGTGGCCCTGCACTGCGCCGAGAAGGGCCTTGAGGAGGTCCGTGCCGGACGCACTCAGACCTGGGAGAAGTTCGAGGTCCCGGACGAGTCCATCGGCTGCGGTTTCACCGAGGCGGTGCGCGGGGTGCTGTCCCACCACATGGTCATCAGGGACGGCAAGATCGCCAACTACCACCCGTACCCGCCGACCCCGTGGAACGCCAGTGTCCGGGACGGCTACGGCACCCCCGGGCCCTACGAGGACGCCGTGCAGAACACCCCCATCTTCGAGGAGAACTCCCCGGAGAACTTCAAGGGCATCGACATCATGCGCGCCGTGCGCAGCTTCGACCCCTGTCTGCCCTGCGGGGTCCACATGTACGTGGGCGGCGGGAAGACCGTGAAGTCGCTGCACGTCCCCACCGGACTGAGCGGTCTCGCAGGATGAGCCCGGTCACCGCGGAAGAGGCGGGCCGGCGGGTCGAGGAGATCCTCGACCGGCTGGCCTCCTCCGGCGACGAACAGGCCTGCACGGCAGTCGAGGAACTCGTCCGGGTCCTGGTGGAGTTCTACGGAGCCGGACTCGCCCGTACCGTCGAACTGCTGGGGCGGCGCCCCGCCGACCCCGGGTCGAGCGGCGCGCCGCTCTCCGACCTGCTCGGTGACGAACTGGTCGCGGGGCTGCTGGTCCTGCACGATCTGCATCCCGAGGACGTCCCCACCAGAATCGCCCGAGCCCTGCACGGCGTGCGGCACTCCGTCGAGTCCGCCGGATACGACGAGACGACGGGAGTGCTGCGGCTGCGGATCACCGGCTCGACCGGCTGCGGCTGCCCCAGTACCCAGGAGGTCGCCCGGCAGGCGGCTGTGGAGGCCCTCGCCTGCTTCGCACCCGAGGTGACGGCCGTCGAACTGGAGCCGTCCGCGGCCTCCCGCGAACCGGCGCTCCTCCAGATCGCCACCCGCCCGCCCGAAGCGCTCGGCACCCCGGGGTTGGCAACCCGGTCAGGCGGGTCGGACCGGTCGTCGGTCGCGGCACGGTGAGCGTGTCGTTCCCCGGCCCGGGGCAGGCGCCCTTGGGCCCCGCGCCGAGAGGACTGCGCCGCTTCACCACCCCGCGCCCTCCCCGCGAGGAGGAGTGCGAACTGTGCGGTACGCCGCTGGTCTCAGAGCGGCACCGGCACCTCGTCGACACCGAGAAGCGGGCCCTGGCTTGCGCCTGTGCGCCGTGCGCCCAACTGCTCGCACGCCAGGGTGCGTCCAGGGGCCGGTTCCGGGCCGTCCCGGGACGCTTCCTGAGCGACCCCCGGCACCGGATCGACGACACCACCTGGGAGCTGCTGCGGATCCCCGTCGGTGTCGCCTTCTTCTTCCGCAATGCCGCACTCGACCGGCTCGTCGCGATCTACCCGAGCCCCGCCGGAGCGACCGAGAGCGAGCTGGACCCGGTCACCTGGCAGACGGCACTCGCCGGTACCCGGCTCGCCGCCCTGCTCGAACCGGACGTGGAGGCGCTGCTGCTGCGCCGCGGCGAGGACCGCACCACCGAGTGCCATCTGGTGCCGATCGACCTCTGCTACGAGCTGGTCGGGCGCATGCGGCTGCACTGGCAGGGCTTCGACGGCGGAGCCGAGGCCAGGGCCGAGCTCGACGCCTTCTTCGCTCACGTACGGGAGCAGGCCAAGGACCTTCAGGGGAGCCGTCCATGACCGCCGAGACCACAACCGTGACCGCCCGGCAGGACGCCACGACCCCGCCGACCCGGTTCACCTTCGGCTGCGTCGGCGTACGCGCCGATGCCTACGCGGCCGGGCCCACCCTCGTGTTCCGGCTGCGGATCACCGCGTCACCGGGGACCCGGGTGCATGCCATGGCCCTACGCTGCCAGCTGCGGATCGAACCCGCCCGGCGGGGATACGGCGATGACGAGGCGAGGGGGCTGACCGATCTCTTCGGCGAGCGCACACGCTGGGGCACCACCCTGCATCCGGTGCAGTTCGCCCACGTCTCCGTGATGGTTCCCGGATTCACCGGTGAGACGGAGACCGACCTCGTGGTGCCCTGCACCTACGATATGGACATCGCCGCGACCCGCTATCTCGGGGCACTGAACGAGGGCGAGGTACCCCTGCTCCTGCTGTTCTCCGGTACCGCCTTCACCGGCGCCGGCGGATTCCACGTCGAGCCGGTGCCTTGGGACCTGGAGGCCGTGTGCCGGATGCCGGTGCGGACGTGGCGCGAGATGATCGAACAGCACTTCCCCGGCTGCGGCTGGCTCAAGCTGCCCCGCGACACCATGGACGCCCTGCTCGCCTACCGCTCACGACGGGCGCTGCCCTCCTGGGAGGCTGCCGTGGAGGCACTGCTCCACGACGCGGCGGATACGGCGGATGAGCCGCGGCCGTCCGGCGGATCCGGGGAGAGGGCGGCGACATGACCGCGGCAGCCGAACCCGCCGCCACCTTCCCTGCTTTCTCACCGGCGACCGAGGCCCGGTTCGCCACCGCGCGGCAGGTGGCCGACGCGGTGCTCTTCGAGGGCTACGTGCTCTACCCGTACCGCGCGTCGGCGGCCAAGAATCGGCTGCGCTGGCAGTTCGGGGTGCTGGTGCCGCCCGCCTGGAGCGCCGGCTGCGAGGAGCACGAGTTCCAGCACACCGAATGCCTCATGGAACCGAGGCGGGACGCCGTACTGGCGGCCGAAGTGCGTTTCCTGCACACCCAGCGGCGCACCGTCCAGCGGTCCACGGCAGACGGCGACTGGGAGACCGTCCGCGAACTGCGCCTGGAGGACCGGATCCTCGTCCCCTGGGACGAAGGCGTGGAGGAGCGTGTGGCACTGGGCGCGCCCGTCGCCGAACTGAACGGTGACGGTGTCTCGTTCCCCTTCTCCCGGCCCGCCAGGGAGGACACCGAGCCGGTTCACGACAGCGCCGGACGGACCGTGGGCCGGCTGGTGCGCCGCCGTGAGGAGATCAGCGGTGTCGTACGCCTCTCCACCGCCGAACTGGAAGGCCCCTACCGGACCCTGCGGCTCACGGCGGTCATCGAGAACACCAGCCGCTGGGTCCCGCCACCGGGCGGCGAACGCGACGCGGCGCTGCCGTACTCGCTGGTCGCAAGTCATCTGCTGCTGTGCCTGGACGCGGGCGCGTTCCTGTCGATGACCGACCCGCCCGAGTGGGCGCGCGGGGCGGTCGCGGCCTGCCGCAATCTGCACACCTGGCCGGTTCTCGCGGGGGAGGAGGGGCGCGGCGATCTGGTGCTCTCGTCACCGATCATCCTGGAGGACCATCCGGCCATCGCGCCGGAGAGCCCTGGTGCGCTGTACGACGCCACCGAGATCGACGAGATCCTCGCACTGCGCACGGCCGCCCTCACCGACGAGGAGAAGCGCGAGGCACGGGGGACGGATGCCCGGGCCGCCGCCGTGATCGAGCTGGCCGACACGATGCCGCCCGAAGTGCTGGAGCGGCTGCACGGAGCAGTGCGCGGACTGCGCGAGATCACCGGCGACGCGACCGGCGAGCCGACCGGCGATTGGGGCCGAGCCGGCGTGCCGCGCCCTGAGACACCCTGGTGGGACCCGGGCGGTGACACGAGCGTCGACCCCTCGCGTGACCATGTGATGGTCGGCGGAAGGCCGGTGAGTGCCGGCAGCAGGGTGGTGCTCCGGCCCGGCCTCCGCCGCACGGACGCCCAGGACGTCTTCCTCCACGGACACACCGCGCAGGTCGAGGCCGTGCTCCACGACGTCGACGGGGTGGTGCACATCGCGGTGACCGTCGAGGGCGACCCCGGCGCCGACATCCGCCGTGAGCAGGGCCGCTTCCTGTACTTCCAGCCCGACGAGGTCGAACCTCTGGAGGACGCGTGAACGCCCTCGCCCAAGGCGGCGCCAGGATCCTTGTCGCGGGTGCCGGCAACATCTTCCTCGGTGACGACGGCTTCGGAGTGGAGACCGTGCGCGCGCTGACCGGTCGGCCGCTGCCGGCTCATGTGGAGGTCGCCGACATCGGTATCCGGGGAGTCCACCTCGCGTACCGGCTGCTCGACGGTTACGACACCCTCGTCCTCGTCGACGCCACCGCACGCGGCGGTGAGCCGGGGACGCTGTACCTGATCGAGCCCGGCACACCCGGGGAGCCCCCGGCGACCGGCGCCGCACTCGACGGGCACGGGATGTCCCCCGATGCCGTGCTGGCGCTCCTGGACACCCTGTGCGCCGGTACCGACGGCACCCCGCCGCGGCACATCTTCGTCGTGGGCTGCGAACCCGCGTGCCTCGAAGAGGGCATCGGGCTCAGCCCGCGGGTGGCCGCCGCCGTACCGGAGGCCGTGCGGATGATCCTGGACCTGGTCCGGCAGCACGACCCGCTGACGACGACCGGGAGACACCCCTGAGCCGCCCCGACCCGCCCGCCACACCCCACCCGAGGAGTACGGCATGAGCAAGAAGACCACCCTGATCGGCGGCGCCGCTGCGGCGTCCGCCCTCGCGGCCCTCCTCTCCGTCTTCCCCGACCTCAGGCGCTATCTGAGGATCCGCAGGATGTGACCCCGACTCACAGCCGACTCGGGAAGCGGCACCGGAAGCGGGGCTGCACCGAATGGCGGACGCAACCGTGTGGCGGCGGCGTGCCGGTCGGCCGGACGCCCTGCTCCGCCCTGTAATGAGGCCGGAGCAGGTGACCGCGCCGCAGGACGGAGACCCATGCACGAGATGTCCCTCGCGCTGGCCGTCGTCGATCAGGTGGAAGAGGCGGCGCGCTCGCATGGCGCCACCGCGGTCAAGGCCGTCCGGCTGCGCGTGGGCGAACTGGCCGGGGTGGTCCCCGACGCCCTCGGCTTCTGCTTCGAACTGGCCTGCGCCGGGACCGTCCTGGAAGGCGCAGAGCTGATCACGGAATCCGTACCCGGCCGGGCACACTGCGCGCGGTGCGCCGACGAATGGGCAGTCGGCATGCCCCCGCAGCTGTGCTGCCCCGTGTGCGGCCAGGCGACCACCGAGCTGACCGAGGGCCGTGAGCTGCGCATCGCCTGTGTGGAGTGGGCCGGGGAACCGGCACCGAGCCGCACCGGTGAACCGAACCCGCCGATGATCCCGGAGGAGAGCTGACCATGTGCCGTGTCGTCGATCTGCAACAAGCGGTGCTCGCCAAGAATGATGCGACGGCGCAGACCCTGCGGGCCGGCCTCGCCGCCCAGGGCACCACGGTGGTCAACCTGCTCTCCAGTCCCGGCAGCGGCAAGACCGCTTTGCTGGAAGGCGAACTGCTGCTCGCCCGTGAACGCGGACTGCGGGTCGCCGCACTCACCGCCGATCTCGCCACGGAGAACGACGCCGAGCGCCTGGCTCGTTCCGGGGCACCCGTGAAGCAGGTGCTGACCGACGGGCTGTGCCATCTGGAAGCCGGGATGCTGGCCGGACATCTGCACGGCTGGCTGCCCGAACACACCGGTCTGCTTTTCGTGGAGAACGTCGGGAACCTGGTCTGCCCCGCCTCGTACGACCTCGGTGAGTCACTGCGAGTCGTCCTCGCCTCGGTGACCGAAGGCGAGGACAAGCCGCTGAAGTACCCCACGGCCTTCGGCCTCGCCCAGCTGGTGATCGTCACCAAGTCGGACATCGCCGAGGCCGTGGGATTCGACGAGGAGGCCTTCCGCGCCCATGTCCAGCAGGTAAATCCCGGTGTGGACGTGATCCTCACCTCCGCCCGTACGGGACAGGGCAGCGGTGCCCTGCTCGACCGGGCGCTGGAAGCGGCGGAAGGAAGCCCGGTCCACGCCCCGGTCATGGCGCGGGCGCGATCGTGAGCACTTCGCATCAGGAAGTGGAGACTGCCGACCTCACGGCTTCGGTCGCAGCGGCGGTTCAGCGCCGCCGCGTCACGGTCAGGGGAGTGGTGCAGGGCGTGGGCTTCCGGCCGTATGTGTACACCCTCGCCACCGGCCTGGAGCTGGCCGGGCACGTCACCAACACCGGCGAGGGTGTGGTGGCCGAGGTCGAGGGCGCACCGCTCGCCGTGGCCAGCTTCTGCACCCGTATCGCCGTGGACGCCCCACCGCTCGCGCTCGTGGAGTCGGTGCACGACGAGGAACTCCCGGCCACGGGCGCCAGCGGGTTCGCCATCGTCGCCTCACGCAAGGACGGTCCCATCCGCACCCTGGTATCCCCGGACACGGCCACCTGCGACGCCTGCCTGGCCGAACTCGCCGACCCGGACGACCGCCGATACCGGCACCCCTTCATCACCTGCACCCACTGCGGGCCGCGCTTCACCATCGTCACGGGACTGCCCTACGATCGGGCACACACGACCATGGCCGACTTCCGGATGTGCGAGGAGTGCGCCCGGGAGTACGAGGACCCCACCGACCGCCGGTTCCACGCCCAGCCGGTCGCCTGCCATGCCTGCGGCCCCCGGCTTCGGCTGGTCCTGGCACCGGCCGCCCCCGGACTCAGGCATGAGCTCGTGGAGCCGCTCGACCCCAACGACCGCAGCCTGATCGGCCCCGTCGCAGCCGATCCCATCGCCCACGCGCGCCGGCTCCTCGCCGATGGCGCGATCCTGGCGATCAAGGGACTCGGTGGATACCACCTCGCCTGCGACGCCGCGAACCCAGCCGCGGTCGCCCTGCTGCGCCGACGCAAGGCGCGCGGTGACAAACCGTTCGCCCTGATGGTGAGGGACCCCGCCACCGTCGAGCACCTTGTCACGATCGACCCCGTGGAGCGGGAGCTGCTCAGCGGCAGTGTCCGCCCGATCGTGCTGCTGCGCCGCCGCGCCGAGCCCCTGTCCCGGCCCGGTGCCCTCCGGCCCGCCGACGCGGTCGCCCCCGGCAGCCCCGACCTCGGCGTGATGCTGCCCTACACACCGGTGCACCATCTGCTGCTGGGCATCGGCGACGGCCCGGGCGGCGCCGACGCCGTCCGCCCCCAAGGGCCGGCGGGCCCCGCGCTGCTGGTGATGACCAGTGGGAACTTCGCCGGAGAGCCGATCGTCACAGACGACACGGAAGCGCTCGACCGGCTGGCGCACTTGGCCGACGCCTGGCTGCTGCACGACCGCCCCATCCATGTGCCGTGTGACGACTCGGTGGTACGTGTGTGCGACGGCGAGTCCCTGGTCCTGCGCCGCTCACGAGGTTACGCCCCGCTGCCGATGACCCTGCCGGTCCCCGTGATGCCCGCGCTCGCCGTGGGCGGCGACATCAAGAACACCTTCTGCCTCGGCAGCGATCGCCGGGCCTGGCTCTCCGCACACATCGGCGACATGGACGGCCTTGCCACCCAGCACGCCTTCGAGTGCGCCGAGGAGCAGTTGGAACAGATCACCGGAGTACGCCCCGCCCTGCTGGCCGCCGACCGGCACCCCGGCTACCGCTCGGGCCAGTGGGCCCGGCGCAACGCCGACGACCGGCGGTGCGTCACCGTGCAGCACCACCACGCCCATATCGCGTCCGCGATGGCCGAGCACGGACTGGACGGCGGCGAGCGGGTGATCGGTGTCGCCTTCGACGGCACCGGTTACGGCGACGACGGAGCAGTGTGGGGAGGCGAGTTCCTGCTCGCCGACTACACCGGCTTCCGCCGCTACGCCCACCTCGCCTATGCTCCACTCCCCGGCGGTGACACGGCGGTTCGGCGGCCCTATCGCATGGCGCTCGCCCACCTGTGGGCGGCGCGCGTCGAGTGGAGCACCGACCTGCCCTGCGTACGAGCCTGCCGGGATCGCGAACTCGCCTTGCTCGAACGCCAGTTGGAACGTGATATCAATTGCGTACCCACCTCCGGGATGGGTCGGCTCTTCGACGCGGTCTCCTCACTCACCGGTGTGTGCCAGCTCGTCGGTTACGAGGCGCAAGCCGCGATCGAACTCGAAGCCGCCGCCGTGGGCGCGGCGAGCAGGGGAGTGGGCGCCGGCCTCGGCGCCGACACCAACGCCGACGCGGATGGATACGCCTTCGTGCTGCGCCCGCCGCAGCCGGACAGTCAGGCCCCGCTGACGGCCGACCCCGCCCCCGTACTCGCCGCCCTGGCCGGGGACGTCCGCTCCGGGGTCCCGGCCGCCGTGCTCGCCGCCCGATTCCATTCCGCCGTCGCCCGCCTCGTCCGTACGGTCTGCGCCACCGCGCGCGAGCAGCACGGTCTGAGCACGGTGGCCTTGACCGGGGGAGTGTTCGCCAACACGCTGCTCTCCTCCGCCTGTGCCCGCGGACTGCGCGACGACGGATTCACCGTGCTCCGCCACCACCGGGTCCCCCCGAACGACGGCGGACTGGCTCTCGGCCAGCTCATGGTGGCCGCCCGCAGCCTTCGGAGATAAGGAGAGTCACATGTGCTTGGCGGTACCGGGCAAGGTGCTGGCCATCGAGGACCGGGACGGCACCCGGATGGCCACGGTCGACTTCGGTGGCGTGGTGAAGGAGGTGTGCCTGGAATACCTGCCGGACCTGCGGATCGGCGAATACGCCATCGTCCACGTGGGGTTCGCCCTCCAGCGGCTGGACGAGGAATCGGCCCGGCAGACCCTGGAGCTGTTCGAGAACCTCGGCATGCTCCAGGAGGAGTTCGGCGACCCCTGGGAGCAGGCCGCCGCCGAGGCGCACGGCCCGGAGCCCGTCGGCGGCGACACCGGGACCGCGGCGCGGGAGGTGCGTCCGTGAAGTACATCGACGAGTTCCAGGACCCCGGACTGGCCGGGCGGCTGCTCGACGAGATCCGCGCCACCGTGACCCGCCCCTGGGCGCTGATGGAGGTGTGCGGCGGCCAGACCCACACCATCATCCGGCACGGCATCGACCAGCTCCTTCCCGACGAGGTGGAGTTGATCCACGGCCCCGGATGCCCGGTGTGCGTCACCCCGCTGGAGGTCATCGACAAGGCCCTGGAGATCGCTTCCAGGCCCGGCGTGGTCTTCTGCTCGTTCGGCGACATGCTGCGTGTCCCCGGCACGGGCCGGGACCTGTTCCAGGTACGCGGCGAGGGCGGCGACGTACGGGTCGTCTACTCGCCGCTCGATGCCCTGCGGATCGCCCGGCAGAACCCGGACCGCCAGGTGGTCTTCTTCGGCATCGGGTTCGAGACCACGGCCCCGCCCAACGCCATGACGGTCTACCAGGCCCGCAGGCTGGGCGTCCGCAACTTCAGCCTGCTGGTGTCCCATGTGCGGGTGCCGCCCGCGATCGAGGCGATCATGCGCTCACCGGACTGCCGGGTGCAAGCCTTCCTCGCCGCGGGCCATGTGTGCAGTGTGATGGGCACCGGAGAGTACCCGGAACTCGCCGAACGGCACCGGGTCCCCATCGTCGTGACCGGCTTCGAGCCCCTGGACATCCTCGAAGGCGTACGCCGCACCGTCCGGCAACTGGAGCGCGGCGAGCACACCGTGGAGAACGCCTACCCGCGTGCCGTCAGGCCCGGAGGCAACCCGTCGGCACGCGCGATGCTGGACGATGTCTTCGAGGTCACCGACCGCGCCTGGCGCGGTATCGGCGTGATCCCGGACAGTGGCTGGCGGCTGTCCGCGCGCTACCGCGACTACGACGCCGAGCACCGCTTCGCCGTCTCCGGAATCGACACCCGGGAACCGGCCGCCTGCCGCAGCGGCGAGGTCCTGCAAGGGCTGCTGAAGCCCCATCAGTGCGAGGCCTTCGGGACCGACTGCACCCCGCGAAACCCGCTCGGCGCCACCATGGTGTCCAGCGAGGGAGCCTGCGCCGCGTACTACCTCTACCGGCGGCTGGAGCTGCCGGCACCGTCCAGGGAAGGCAGTTCCGTTGTCTGAAGCCACCCGTGCGTCTTCCACCACCGAGGCCGACATCCCGCCAGGCACCCCGGACCTTCTCGGATGGACATGCCCGCTGCCCGTCCACGAGCGGGCCCGCGTGGTCATGGGCCACGGCGGCGGCGGCGCCCTCTCCGCCGAGCTGGTCAGGGATGTGTTCGCCCCGGCGTACGGCGGACTCGCGCTGGCCGGTCTCGGCGACTCGGCCGCACTCGAACTCGGCGGCGCCAGACTGGCGTTCTCCACCGACTCGTTCGTGGTGCGCCCGCTGTTCTTCCCCGGCGGCAGCATCGGCGATCTCGCCGTCAACGGCACGGTGAACGACCTCGCCATGAGCGGGGCGAAGCCCGCCTACCTGTCCTGCGGGTTCATCCTCGAAGAGGGTGTGGAGATCGCCGTCGTCAAGCGGATCGCGGAAGCGCTGGGGGCAGCGGCGCGGACGGCCGGGGTCGAGATCGCCACCGGAGACACCAAGGTGGTCGAAACGGGCCACGGCGACGGCGTCTACATCAACACCTCCGGCATCGGCCTGATCCCGCGGGGCGTCGACCTGCGCCCGCAGCGCGTGGTCCCCGGCGATGCGGTGCTCGTCAGCGGCGCGATCGGTGTGCACGGGGTCGCCATCATGAGCGTGCGCGAGGGCCTGGAGTTCGGCGTGGAGATCCAGAGCGACTGCGCCGCGCTCGGCGGCCTGGTCGAGTCGATGCTCGCCGCCACAGATGACCCCGGTGCCCTGCGTGTGCTGCGCGACCCCACGCGCGGCGGTCTGGCCGCCGCACTCAACGAGATCGCGGCGGCATCCGGCACCGGCGTGGTCGTGCGGGAGCGTGCCGTCCCCGTGCCTCCCGCGGTCGCCAGCGCCTGCGCCGTGCTCGGCCTGGACCCGATGTACGTAGCCAACGAGGGCAAGCTCGTCGCCTTCGTACGGCGCGATGCCACGGACGCGGTGCTCGCCGCGATGCGGGCGCACCCGCTCGGTGGCGATGCGGCCGTGATCGGCGAGGTGGTCGATGCCCACCACGGCATGGTGGTGGCTCGGACCGGCCTCGGCGGCACACGGGTGGTCGATCTTCCGCTCGGCGAGCAACTCCCCCGTATCTGTTGAGCCGGCCCGCCCGATCAGGGCGGGCCGGCCGACGCTCCGTGGCTTTCAGGCGCAGGGCACTCGCATGGGGAATGTTTTGTCCGATAATGGTCATTCGAGTGATGGCTGGGCACCGGCGGTGTCCGGCCGTCTGGCAGAGGAGGGTGTTATGAACCGGGATCGGAGCGGCGAGGACTACGAGCTGGTCTTCGCACAGCCCGGCGGGTCGGACACAGGGTCGGCGGCCGACGAGGACGCGGTCGTCGTCCACCGCACCGACCGCAAGGGTCCGGGCGGCCATCCGGTCTACGCCGACGACACCGGCATCGTGCAGGCGGAGATCAGCGACCGCGGCGAGGTGCGGATGCTCGCGAGCGGCGGCCACCAGCAGCCCGCGTCCGGGGTGGAGGCCCGGCGGCTCGCGTCCTGAGGCCGGCCCCGTGGTCCCGGCCGGTCGGCGCGCTGATCCGGCGCCGCGGTAGGGCCTCGCCCGCTCACAGAGCTTGCGGAGGCCCCCCGCCTTGGTCGCCGGCAGGCAACGAGGGGAGAGGCTCCATGCCCGGCCTCACATGACGAGCTCGTCGTCCAGCACCACCATCGCCTCTTCGGGTAGTTCGCCACCGAGGGCCATCTCCGCCCAGATGATCTTTCCCCCCGCCACATAGCGCGTCCCCCAGCGCAGTGAGTACTGGGCGACGAGGAACAGCCCGCGTCCGCCCTCGTCGGTCGCTGCTGCCCTGCGCAGATGCGGGGATGTGCTGCTGCCGTCCGACACCTCGCAGATCAGTGTGCTCCCGTAGAGCAGCCGCGCCTGCACCGGTTCGGTGCCGTAGCGGATCGCGTTGGTGAGCAGCTCGCTGAGCACCAGCTCGGCGACGAACGACACATCCGTCAGGTCCCATTCGGCCAGCTTGCGCGCGGCCTGCGCGCGTGCCCGGGACACCTCCGCGACATCGAGCGGCACGTCCCAGGACGCGACCCGGTCCGCGGGCAGCCGATGTGTGCGGGCCACGAGCAGAGCGATGTCGTCGCTCGACGGAGCACGTGGCATCGCCTCGGTCACCGCCAGACAGGTCTCCTCCGGAGTCAGGTCCGGCGCCGCAACGGCACGGCGCAGGAGTTCGAGTCCGTCGTCGATGTCCCGGCGGCGGTCCTCGACCAGACCGTCCGTGAACATGACGATCCGGCTGCCCTCCGGCAGCTCGATCTCGGCCTCCTCGAACGGATGCCCGCCCACACCGAGCGGGGGCGACACCGGCAGCTCCGGATACGTCACCACCCCGTGCACGGGGTCGACCACGGCCGGCGGCAGATGCCCGGCGTGCGCGAGTGTGCAGCGCCCGCTCACCGAGTCGTACACGGCGTACAGGCAGGTGGCACCGGTCACCGGACCCCGATCCTGGTCGTCCTCGGCCCGCTGGTCGGCGTCGATCCGGATCACCAGGTCGTCGAGGTGCGCCAGCAGGTCGGCGGGCGGAAGGTCGAGTGAGGAGAAGTTGAGCACGGCGGTACGCAACCGCCCCATGGTGGCCGCGGCGTACATCCCGTGCCCGACGACGTCACCGACCACCAGGGCCACCCGGAGACCCGGCAGCGGAATCACGTCGAACCAGTCACCGCCCACACCGGCCTGGGCCGGCTGGTAGCGCCAGGCCACCTCCAGGGCCTCCTGCTGCGGCAGATCGCGCGGCAGCAGGCTGCGCTGGAGCGTCACGGCCATCGCGTGCTCCCGGGTGAACCGCCGGGCGTTGTCGATCGCCACCGCCGCGCGCGCGGCGAGCTCCTCGGCGAACGAGACGTCATCCTCGTCGTAGAGCGGCTGGTCCCCGGTCCGCCAGAAGTTGGCCATCCCGAGCACCACACCGCGCGCCTGCAGGGGGACCGTGATGAGCGAGCGGATTCCGTAGTCCAGCGCCCGGCGGGCGCCTTCCGGATCCTGCGCCCGCCAGTTCCGCAGCTCCGCCAGATCCGGGGACAGCACGGCCTGACCGCTGTCCAGAGCGAGGGCCATGGGAGTCGTCGGGATCACGAACCGGATCAGGTCGCCCACGGGCTGGAGCGGCGGATCGCTCCGGATGCCGAACAGCGCCGTGCGCCGCATCTCGGTGGCCGTCGCAGTCGGCTCGTCGCCACTCAGCACATGGTCCAGCAGTTCCACCGTCGTGAAGTCGGCGAACCGGGGCACGGCCACCTCGGTGAGCTCCTCCGATGTGCGCTGCGCGTTCAGCGTGGTGCCGATCCGCACCCCAGCGTCGTACAGCAGAGTCAGGCGCTCCCTGGCGATCTCCGCGCGCCCCGAGAGGGCCCGCAGTTCGGTGGTGTCGCGCAGGCTGGCGACCACGCCCGGAACGCCGCCGTACGGTGCGGTGGGCCGGGTGTTCACGGCGAGCAGCCGGTCGCCGGAGAGGAAGACCGCGTCGGAGACCTCTTCGCCGGACACCAGCAGCTGTGTCATCCCGGCGCCCAGGTTGAGCTGGGACACCGCCCTCCGGTCGGCGTCCGGGGGCAGATCGAGCAGCCGACGCGCCTCGTCGTTGGCCAGCACCAGCCGCCCGTCGCCGCCGACGATCAGCACTCCCTCGCGCACCGCGTGCAGCACCGCGTCGTGGTGTTCGTACATCCGGGTCATCTCGGCCGGATCGAGCCCGTGCGTCTGCCGCCTCAGCCGCCGGCTCACCAGCGCCGCGCCGCCGGTGGCCAGGGCGAGCGCCCCGGCAGCCGACGCCAGCACCACGGGGAGCTGCCGGTCCAGCAGGTCCCCGACATTGGCCACCTGTATGCCGGCGCTGACCATCCCGACCACTTCGCCCTTGGCGTCGGTGACCGGGACGACGGCCCGGACCGCGTCGCGAGGGTGGCCCACGAACGTCTCGGTGAACGTCTTGCCTTCGGCCGCGCGCGAGAGGTCCCCTTCGGCGCGGGTGCCGATCAGCGCGGGGATCGGATCCGTGTAGCGGATGCCGTCGGGGCTGAGCACCGTGATGAAGTCGACCCCCGCCGCGCGCTGCGCCTGCAGGGCGTCGGGCTGGAGGAGCGCGGTGGGGTTGGACGACTGCAGCGCAGCCGCGGTGGCCGGCCCGTGCGCGAAGCTCACCGCCGCGCCGAGTGAGCGGTTCTCGGCGTCCTCACGGCTGTCGAAGCGCGCCTGGAGGACGAGCGCGGCCGTGCTGGCGACGACCAGGAGGATCACCACGATCGCCTGGAGCAGGAAGACCTGGGCAGCCAGGCTGTGCACACCGAGCAGGGTTCCCGGACGTCCCCATCGTCCTGCCTGGTGTTCTTGCTGCTGCTGATCGCGCTGCCGCGGTCGGCTGGGCGGCTGCGCCTCCGGCAGCTGGGACCGGCGGGATCGTCCGATCATGTTCACATTTCTAGCACTGGCCTGCCCCTTGGGGCGACCGCGCGGCGTATCCCGTCCGCCGGTCAGGTCACCGCCGGCCGAGTGCGGCCTCGATGCGTCGCCGGACCTGCGCCTCGTGGAACAGCCGGCCGACCAGCGCCGCGCCGTAGACCACGAATCCCACCCCCACCAGCCAGGATTGCAGCACCAGCACGGTCCCGAAGGGGCCGTAGGTCACGGCGTTCGCGGCGATCAGCGGCGAGAACACCAGCTGCGAGAAGAACCGCAGCCCGAGCAGCCCCACCGCGGTGGCCGCTGCTCCCGGGGCGAGAGCCCGCCAGCGGACCCGGCCGCAGAGCAGGAGCCATTGCGACCACCAGAAGAAGAAGAACGCGCCGACCACGTCCAGGGTCGCGACGCTCACCGTCTCCAGAACGGACGCGTGCGTCGGGGCCGGGGTGGTGACGAACACCAGCAGCGCCACGATCAGCACGCCCAGCCAGACGACGTGGCGCCACATGGTGTGCCAGCGCGCGGTGGGGAGGTCCCAGGCGCGTTCGTACCCGGTCTGAACAGCCGAACCGAAGGTCACTCCGAACGCGGCGAGTGCGCCGAGGCCCAGAGCCGTCGTCCGCTGGAGCGCTTGCCCGGGGCGGCCGAACAGCTTCTCCACCTCTTCCTGGGATACCTCCGCCACGCCCAGGCCCTGGACCAACCACCGTGCGAACCCCTGGCCGCTCGGCAGGTCGGCGGCCGCGACCACGACCAGCAGTGGAACCAGTGTCAGGAAGCCCAGAGCGGCGAAGCCCATGGCCCGGTGCATCAACTCCATCTCTCGCCCTCGGCTCCAGGCCAGCCCCACCACCGAGCTCTGCACACGCTGGTGCAGGCGTGTGAACCGGTGGACGTGGTGCGCCGGGTCGCCGTCGTCCGGCGCCCCGAATCTGAAGGGCATGTGGCGTGGCTACCCGTTATGAGGAGATGACCAGTCCCGCACCCCGCCGAACGGGTGCCCCCGCCTGTGTTGCCCGGTGGACGGAGATCGGGGCGGGGCTCGGCCGATCAGGGGCGGTCCGATCGGGATCGGAGTTCGCCTCGACGGGGGAGTGCGGAGGGTCTTGCCGGGCTCGTCGCTTCGCAGGCGGCCCCCGGCGCCCGAAAGTATGATGAGCGCGTGCATTGGAGCGGGTCATGACGCGGCGTCGTCCCCCTTCATCGGCGAGTGCCGACGACCTACTTGCCACCCTCAGACGGCTCACCGCACAGGCGAAGCAGGGCGTCGAACTCCAGCGGGCCCGGGTGGACCTGGCGGAGGCGTTGCAACGGGACATGCTCCCGGCGGGGCTCCCCTCACGGCCGGGGCTGTGGACGGCCGCACGCTATGCGCCGGCCCGCGACGGCCTGGACATCGGTGGCGACTGGTTCGACGGTTTCGTCATGCACGACGGCTCACTCGGGTTCTCCATCGGGGACGTCCAGGGGCACGACGTCGAGGCCGCGGCGTTCATGGGGCAGATCAGGCTCGGACTGCGTGCCGTGGCCATCGCGTCCACCGATCCGGGAGTGGTGCTCAGCAGGGCCAACGACCTGCTGGTGTCGGTGGCGCGTGACCTCTTCGCGACCTGCACCTTCGTACGCTTCGACGTGGTGCGCTGGGTGATCGAGAGCGCTCGCGCCGGACATGTCCCCGCCGTGTGGGCCACCGAGGACGGCCGCAGCGGAGCCGTTCAGGACGAGGGCGGGCTGCCGCTCGGGGTGCAGGCGGGGGAGGAGTATCCGGTGACGCGGCGCCGGATCACCCGGGCGGGGGCGTTCGTCCTGCTCACCGACGGGGTGATCGAGGGGCCGACCGTGTCGCTGGACATGGGACTGGACAGGGTGATCCGGCTGGTCGGGAAAGCGACGGCCGCCGGCGCGGACGCCCGGGAACTCGCCGCCGACGTGATGGCCGCGGCAGAGTTCACCGGACACAAGGACGATGCCGCCGTACTCGTGCTGCGGCATGACGCGTGTGCGGCGGGTACGACGGGCTGACCGCGGGGACCTGCGGCCGGCCTGCACGGCCGTTCGGGGCCGCTCCCCCCGGCCGTGCGCGTGTGCTCAGGACATGCGCACGGCCGGGGGACGTTGTGTGATGAGGTGTGGTCCGCACCCGGGTTCTCCGGCACTACGGCGCGGTGGTGCTGCTGATGGTCGCCGTCGCCCTCGCCTATTACGCCGCGGCGCGCCTCGGGCTGACGCTGAGGGTGAGGGTCGAGGGCGCGATCGTCACACCGCTCTGGCCGCCCACCGGAATCGCGCTCGCCGCACTGATCTGGTTCGGACTGCGGGTCTGGCCGGGTATCGCCCTGGGCGCCCTTCTCGTCATCCTGACTATTACCCCGTTCGACCCCCATCTCTTCGGCATCCTGGCCGGGAACACCGTCGCGCCTGTGGTCGCTTGCCTGATGCTGCGCGGGGTCGGCTTCCGGCCCCGGCTCGACCGGCTGCGCGATGGACTCGCACTGGTGTTCCTGGGTGCGCTGGTCGGGATGCTTATCAGCGCGACCGCGGCGTCCCTGGTGCTGACCGCCTCCCAACAGATCGCGGCCGACGACTTCTGGCCCGTCTGGTCGGCCTGGTGGACGGGCGATGCGATGGGTGTCCTCGTGGTCACACCACTGCTGCTGGTGGCAAGGAGGCTCCGCCTGCCGACCGGCGTGCCGCTCGTGCGCTGGGTCGAGGCCGCGGCGCTGCTGATCAGCACGGCTGTCGTGGCGCGCATCAGCACCACGAGCGCCGCGTCGCTGCTCTTCCTGGTCTTCCCTCTGCTGGTCTGGGCGGCGCTGCGCTTCGAGCTGCGGGGCACCGCGCCGTGTGTGCTGATCGTGTCCGTCCTGGCGATCTCGGCCGCGACCGATCATGTGGGGCCGTTCGCGGGACACAGTCTCCTCGCGGTCATGGGCACTTTGCAGGCGCTGAACGGATCCGTGGCGCTGACCGGGCTGCTGCTCTCGGCGATCGTGGCGGAGCAGCGCACCGTCCGCCGCAGGATCGCGCAGGCCTGTGCGGAGTTGGAGGAAGTGGTGGACCGGCTCATCCCCGAAGGGGTGGCCCGCCGGTGGCGGCCCCCCGAGGACGTGGGGAGCTGAGCGGCGGAGCCGTGTGCACGCCCGGCGCCGTACCCGGCTTCCGGACCGCGCTCGGGTCCCGGGTCCGCACGCCTCAGGGCGGCCTGCACGACGACGTCGAGGCGGCGCTCAGGCCCAGGGCGCGAACTCGACCGCCCGCCCCTGAGCGTCGCGCCGGATCTCCAGCAGCCCCTGCACGGCATCGCGGTCGATCGGTCCGTACACATGCGGGAACAGTGTGTCCGGGGAGACACCGGCGGGTGGGGAGGAGCCGGCCGGCTCGTGTCGCACGGGCGAGCGCAGCCGGTCCTCGTCGATCAGCAACGCCATCAGTGGCCCGGGGGCCTTGCGGTAGTACGCGTCGGCGATCGCCAGGGCCGTCGCCTCGTCGGGGGAGCAGTGGATGAAGCCCTCCGCGGCAAAGGACGGGGGTGCGTACGGGCGTTCGGGAATGGCGAGCCAGTCGTCGAGCGGTACCACATGGATGATCATCACTCAGTTATAGCCAAGCCGGCCGGCATCTCGCCTGTCGGCCGCTGCCAGGACCCCGAGTGGCGCCTGGAAGGCGTATCCGCGACAGGGCCCGTCGGCCCGAGCGGTCAGGCCCGGATGACCGTCACCCCCGACTCCTCGAAAGCGGCCGCGGTCCCGTCGGAGCTGGCGGAGTCGGTCACCAGTGTGTCCACCTGCCCCGTGGGGCAGATGCGGGCGAACGCGCGGGGCGCCAGCTTGGTCGAGTCGGAGGCCACCACCACCTGCCCGGCCTGTTCGCACAGCAGCCGGTTGAGGCCGCCTCCGTCGTGCTCCCCGGAGGCTGACCGTGCCCATGGCCAGGACCGGGACCCTGGTCGCCGAGGCGGCTCGGAGCTGGAGCGCCGTTGCCGCCTTCAGCGTGATCACGCTCGAACACGCCGAAGCCGTCATCGCCGGTGCGGAATCGGCGGGCGCCCCGGCCATCCTCCAGATCAGCGAGAACGCCGTGAAGTACCGTCACGGCCGCGTCCGACCCCTCGCCCGGGCCGCACTCGAAGTCGCCCGGGACGCCGCCGTGCCCGCCGCGCTCCAGCTGGACCATGTCACCGGCGGTGAACTGCTCCGCCAGGCCGCCGACGCCGGTTTCAGCTCGCTCACGTACGACGCGTCGCGGCTGCCGTACGAGGCGAATCTGGTGGCGACCCGCGCCGCCGCCGATTGGGCGCACACCCGAGGGCTCTGGATCGAGGCCGAGTTGGGAGAGGTCGACGGCAAGGGCGGAGCCGCGCCACGGGACGCCCACGCCCCCTGTGCCCGCACCGACCCGGACGAGGCCCAAGCCTTCGCCGCCGTGGCGGGGGTGGACGCCCTGGCCGTCGCCGTCGGCAGTACCCATGGGATGACGACCCGTACCGCTGTGCTCGACCGCCCGCTGCTCGCCCGGCTGGCCGCGGCGGTCGATGTGCCGCTGGTGCTGCACGGCTCGTCGGGCGTGCCGGACGAGGAGCTGTCGGCGGCGGTCAGGGGCGGCATGGTGAAGATCAACATCGGCACCGCGCTCAACCTCGCCATGACCCGGGCGATCCGTGCCCGTCTGACGGCCCATGCGGACGAGGTCGACTCCCGTGCCCATCTGGCCGCGGGCAGGGCGGCGATGGCCGACGGTCACCCGGCTGGTCCGCTCGCTGCGCGAGGCCGACCGGTCGGTTTGGTGATCGTGACCGGAAGGTTGTTTTCCAACTGTCGTTCGGACGAGCCTGGTTGATCGTAAGATTTGACTGCTCCCGATCGCCGGGTGCTTGCTGTCTGTCCGTCATGGTTGGGAAGGGGCTCGTACTCCGTGGTCGCGGTCCACCGAGTCGTCACATCATGGTTACCCTGCTGAGCATCGTGGGCGGCTGTGCCGTGGCCGCCTCCGTAGTACTCCTGATCTGGGCACTCGCCCTGCGGCGTTCGCTCGGGCGCGCCCGTCGGCTGGCGACTGCCCGCGGCGCCGAGGTCGAGCACCTCGCCGCAGTACGCGCCCCCGCCATGGCCGAGCGACTCGGCAGGGGGCAGCGGTACGAAGGCATACCCGGGCCGCTGGGCCCGGAGTCCGACACGGGGGAGGACTTCAGCCGGGCCGTCGAGTCCGTCGTGGCCGCCCTCGGCTCCGACGAGGCGGTGCGCAGGGAGCGTGCTCTGCGGGACTCGGTGCAGACGGCCTTCGAGTCCGTCGCACGCTCCGTCCACGCCATGGCCACGGTGCAGCAGCAGGTGCTCGACCGTGTCGAACGCTGCATTGAGGACGCCGCGTTGATGGCCGAGGTGATGCAGGCCGACCATGCCGCCGCGCAGATGACCCGCAAGGCCCAGACCCTGCTGGTGATGTGCGGTGTCTGGCCCGGACGCCGGGAGACCCGCCCGGTGTCCCTCTACGACTGCGTACGGGGCGCCCAGTCGCGCATCGTGGAGTTCGGCCGCGTCGAGGTCCACGGCGGGCAGATGCTCCATGTGGTGCCGACCGCAGTCGAGGGCCTGATGCACGCGATCGCCGAACTGCTGGAGAACGCCACGGTGTTCTCGCCGTCCAGCAGCCAGGTCGTCGTCACCATCAGCGAGGTCGGTGCCGGTGCCGTGGTCGAGATCGACGACGCGGGCGTCGGTATGCCGCCCGATGTCCTGCACCAGGCCACCGCGAGGCTGCGTGACGACCTGGACCTCACGCGACTCGGTGCGGTGCCCCGGCTCGGACTCGCCTGTGTCGGCCGCTGGGCCCGGGAGCTCGGCTTCCAGGTGGAACTGACCGCGGCGTCGGCGTACGGAGGCACCCGCGCCGTCACTTTCGTACCGTACCGGCTGCTCACCGACCCGCCGCCTCGACCATCGGCCGCGCGCCACGGCACGGCAGCGGCACAGCCGCGCACCGCGACGGCATTCCCGCGGACGGACGCGGGTGCCGCCGCCGGTGCGTCGGCGCATCCCGCTGACGGCGGCCTGCCGAGGCGCCGCAGCCGCCGCGGCGCCCGGCAGACGGCCCTGCACCAGGGCTTGCGGACACCACCGGGAGCCACGAGCGCCTTCTCTGCCGCGGCGCCCACCGCATATCCGGCGTCCGCCGCGCACCCGCCGCCCGCCGCGTCCGCCGATCGTCCGTGGACCCCGGAGGACGCCCGCGCCTCGATCGCCGATGTCCTCTCCGGAACACGGCGCGGACGGTCGGAGGCGGAGAACAGCAGGACGCCCGAAGGACCCGACCACAAGGGAGGCCGGCCGTGACCGGAACCATCACCAAGCTGCCCGACCTGGGCTGGATGCTGCGACCGCTGACGGAGATCCCGGGTGTCAGGCACGCCGTCGTGGTCTCGGAGGACGGTCTCAGGCTCGGCCATGCCTCCGCCCATAACCTCTCGGGACCTGTCGCCGAACTCAGCGTCGCGGAGGCCGAGTCGCTCTCCGCCGCCTGTGCCGCGATGACCATGACGGGACGGTCCACCGCGGGATTGCTGTTCGGCAACGCGGCCGGGGTACGGCAGCTCATGCTGGAGTCCGACCACGGGTTCGTGCTGTTCACCCAGGCCGGAGCGGGCGCGCACCTCGGTGTCGCCACCGACACGGGCGCCGACATCGGCCTGGTCGCCCAGCAGATGCAGCTGCTCGTGGCGCAGATCGGCGCGCACCTGAGCACCCCGCCGAGGGATCCGGTGACTCCGCTGAATCCGTCGTCATGACGCACCACACCGAGGGCACGGAGGGAAGGACCACCTCGGCAGTACGACCGTATGTGATCACCGGCGGCCGGTCGGGCACGGGCGGGGAACCGCTCGCCTGGGAAACCCTGGTGATGGCCACGGAAGCGGCCTATCCGTCAGCCCTCCAACCCGAGCACGTGAGCATTCTCGGGCAGTGCCAGGGCCTGCTGTCGGTCGCCGAGGTGGCCGCCCACCTCGGCCAGCCGTCGTCGGTGGTCCAGGTGCTGCTCACCGATCTCCTCACGTGGGGCCTGATCGTGATCCGGCCGCCGATCCCCACCGCCGAACGAGCCGATGTCACCATGCTGAGAAAGGTCCTACATGGCCTCGAAAGCCGCCTTTGAGGCAACGGACAGGACACCGCGACCGCCAGGGGCGCCCCCCGGGACACCGGGGACGTCGCTCGCGGCACCGCCCGCGCCGCTGACGCCTCATGCGCCGGGGGCGCCTCCGGCGCAGGGGACACCCCCGGCCCCCGGCAAGTACCTCACCTCCGGTGTCGTGGGCGCGGCGAAGATCCTCGTCGTCGGCCCGCTCGGCGTCGGCAAGACCACCCTGATCGGGACCGTATCGGAGATCGAACCGCTCTCCACCGAGGCTGTGATGACCCGTGCCGGGGCCCGCGTCGACACCACAGCGGACCAGTCCAAGACCACCACCACCGTCGCCCTGGACTTCGGCCGGATCACCATCGACGGCGAACTGGTGCTGTACCTCTTCGGCACCCCCGGCCAGCCGAGGTTCCTGCCCGCCTGGCGCGACCTGGCCAAAGGCGCGCTCGGCGCACTCGCGCTGGTCGACACCCGGGACCTGGAGGCCTCCTTCGACGCGCTGGGCAACCTCGAGGACCTCGGGCTGCCGTTCGCGGTCGCGGTCAACGACTTCCCCGGCAGCCCCCGGCACACCGCCGACGAGCTCCGCGGCGCGCTCGACCTGCTCCCCGACACCCCGCTGGTCTGGTGCGACGCCCGTGACGCCGGCTCGTCCATCCGCGCGCTGATCGCGCTCCTGCGGCACCTCATCGACGTGACGGAGTGCGTATGACCTCCTGGACCGGACGTCCCGCCACGGCGCTGTACGGACAGCACCTCGACGGCGACGCGATGCCCGCCCTGTACGAGACGCTCCGCGAGCGGCACGGCCCGGTGGCTCCCGTGACCGTCGCACCGGGCATCGAGGCGTGGCTGGTGCTCGGACACCGCGAGCTGCTCCGACTGACCCGCGAGGAACAGGTCTTCTCACACGACCCGCGCCACTGGACGCCCCTGCGCGAGGGCCGGGTGCCGCCCGACTCCCCGATCCTGCCCATGGTCGGTTGGCGTCCCGCACTGCTGTACGCGGACGGGCAGCAGCACCGCCGGATGCGTGCCGCGGTCTCCGACGCGCTCGCCGGGATCAACGGACACGAACTGCGCCGCAGTGTCCGTGCCACCGCTGAGCAGCTGATCGCCTCGTTCGCCGCCCGCCGTGAGGCCGACCTCGTACCGCACTACGCTCGACTGCTGCCCATGCGGGCCATCACCGGTCTGCTCGGTCTCGACGAGCAGACCGGTCGGCGCTTCGTACAGGCCATCGCCGGGATGGCAGCAGGCGACGCCTACTCCACCGGCGCCAACCGCCGACTCGCTGGTATCCTGCGCACCGTCATCGAGGAGAAGCGGCGCAGCCCCGGCCAGGACGTCACCTCCACACTGCTGCACCACCCGGCGGAGCTCACCGACGACGAAGTGCTCCACAACCTGGTGGTGATGTTCGTCGCGGGCAACCAGACCACCGTGAACTGGATCGCCACGACGCTGCGCATCCTGCTGTGCGACCCGGCCTTCCGCTCCTCGCTCTCGGGCGGCAACCTCAGTGTGGACGACGCCCTGGACCTGGTTCTGTGGCGCTTCCCACCGACACAGAACTTCCCCGCGCGCTACGCCACCCGGGACGTGCAGTTCGGCGGGCAGCTCATCAGGGCGGGCGACATGCTCGTGCTCGGGCTCGCCGCGGCCAACACCGACCCGGCCGTGCTGCCCCCGAACGGCGGCCCGATCGCAGGAAACCGCTCCCATCTGGCCTTCGGTGCCGGTCCGCACACCTGCCCGGCCCAGGACCCGGCCCGGCTGATCACCCGTACCGCCGTGGACACCATCCGGCACCGCCTGCCCGATCTGGAACTGGCCGTCCCGGAATACGAGCTGGGCTGGATCTCCTCGCCCTGGACCAAGGGTCTCGCCGCACTGCCGGTCCGTTTCACCGATCCTCAGCTGCCCCTCGCACCTGCGGCCGCGCGGACCGCGCCGCAGCCGATGGCACCACAGACAGGAGACCTCCGTTGAACACCTCATCCATGCCCCCGCACCGGATGGATCCGGCAGGAGGCTGCCCGCACGCGGACAACGCCCGCTTGCTCGCCCAGGGCGCAGTCACCCCGGTCGTCCTGCCCGGCGGCATCGAGGGCATGGCGGTACTCGGACATGACGCGCTGAAGGAGTTCCTGGCCCACCCCGATGTGGCCAAGGGCGCCGAGCACTTCACCGATCTGCGGGAGGGGCGGATCGCCGACGGCTGGCCGCTGAAGACCTTCGCTACCGTCCAGGGCATGACCACGGCCGATGGTGCGAAGCACCGGCGGCTGCGGGCACTGGTGAGCAAGGCGTTCACCGCGCGCCGGGTGGAGGCGCTCAGGCCGCGCATCGAGACGGTCACCGCGTCCCTGCTGGACGGCCTCCAGGCAGCCGTGGCCGACGGCGGCGGTGTGGCCGATCTGCGGCGGCACTTCGCCATGCCCTTGCCCATGGGTGTCATCTGCGAACTGCTCGGAGTGGACGCGGAGCACCACGAGCGGCTGCACCACCTGTCGAACCAGATCGTCGCCACGGACATCAGCCCCGATGAGGCCATCGCCGCCAACCGCGAACTGGTCGCCGTACTCACCGCCGTCGCCACCGCCCGGATGGCGGACCCGGGCGACGACCTCACCAGCGCGCTGATCGCGGCCCGCGAGGAGGACGGCGACCGGCTCAGCGAGCACGAGCTGATCGGCACCCTGCTGCTGATGATCATCGCCGGGCACGAGACCACACTCAACCTGATCACCAACGCGGTCCGCGCGCTGTGCGCCAACCGGGACCAGCTCACCCTCGTCCAGGACGGCAAGGCGAGCTGGGCCGACGTGGTGGAGGAGACCCTGCGCTGGGACAGCCCGGTGAGCTACTTCCCGTTCCGCTACCCGACCAGGGACCTCACCTTCGACGGCACCGTCATCCCCAAGGGCACTCCGGTGCTGGCCGGCTACTCCGCCGCCGGCCGCGATAAGGCGGCCCACGGCGACGACGCCGACCGCTTCGACGTCACGCGCCATTCGGAGGCCCGCCACCTCTCACTGGGGCACGGCCCGCACTACTGCCTGGGCGCCCCGCTGGCGCGGATGGAGGCCACCATCGCCCTGGAGCGGCTGTTCACGCGCTTCCCCGGCCTCGATCCGGCTCTGCCGGAGCCCGCGCTGACGCGGCACGCGAGCTTCGTCGGCAACAGCGTGCAGGAACTCCCCGTGCGACTGGGCGACTGAGGACCAGGGGAAGCCCGTCCGTCCAAAGCGGTGCCGCTTGACCTCGGCCTCCCCCGTCGCCCGCCGACTCGTGCTCGCCGGGGTCACCGCGTACCGCTTCGGGGACAGCGGTGCCCACCTCCGTCTCCACTCGCACGTTCACCGTCACCTTCACCCGAACGGACCGGCACCCGCGCACCGCGCGGGTGCCTTCGTGCGAGGTCTGCGACGCTGGGGACGTCAGGGGTCTCGGTAACGAGCCAGCGAGGAGAAGCCATGGTCGGACAGTTCCAGGCGACCGTCGTGATCGACCGCCCCGTCGCGGAGGTGTTCGCCTTCCTCGCCGATGGTGAGAACGATGCGAAGTTCAGCCCGCGCGTGCTGGAGATCGCGAAGACCACGGACGGCCCCACCGCCGTGGGCACCGTCTACCGGAGCCGGGTCAAGGACGCCGGGATGACCACCAGCAGGGAGTTCCGGATCAGCGAGTTCGAGCCGCCGCGCAGGATCCGCTGGAACGAGACCTCCAAGAACACCGTCACCGCCCCCGAGGGCGGCTACGACCTCGAAGCCGTCGACTCCGGACGGACCCGGTTGCGGGTGTTCAACACCCTGGAGGGCCATGGCCTCGGCAAGCTGCTCGAACGATTCGCCCTCAGCGCCGCACGCAAGGACGCCGACGCCTTCGCCCGGCGCATCAAGGCGGCCGTGGAGGCGTCCTGAGGCGGACGCGGCGCCCGTCGTATCCGAGGCGTGATGCAGAGGGCCCGACGGAAACCGGCTGAACTCCTGGCGGCGGGAACACCGGATGTGGTGGGCGGTGCGGGTCACGGGACTCCGTTCGCAGCGCCGTCAGGTCTCTCCTGGCGGGCCACCGGGAGCCGTCGGCCCTGTCGGACGTGCGTTTTCCCTGCGGTGATCCTGCAGGTGCACAACCCTGATTCACCCCGTTCCCGTGGACCGGAGCAGCAGCCGGAGCTGCTTCTCCCCGTCCCCTGACACCGCGTGCTCCACCTCGACGGCGAAGCCGGCGGTGAGCGCGCCGGCGAGTCGGTCCACCGCCGGATACGAGCCGGACAGCTCGGCTGCCACGGGTGCGCCCAGCACGGTGGCCGCCACCGGAGCCGCTGTGTCGGCGAGTGCCACGTCGTAGGTGGCGGACCACACGGTGGGGTGGCCGTGGCCGACGTCGTGTACGTGTTCCCCGGCGGTACGGTCACAGGGGTAGGCGGCGAGCAGCGCGCCGAATACGGCGTCCGCGTCCTGAGGGTTGCCGGTGAGCTGTACTGATACTTCCTCGTGCCTGTCGGCGACCTTCATGGTGATCACCGTCCTCTCTCGCACGGTGAGTACGACGGGTACGACGGGGTGTCCCCTTCAAAGGTCGCACTTCAGGGCTCGAACGGCACGTCCCGTCCGGCCGCCCTGCCGGCGCTCATGACCCCGGCGTCTCCCGGGTCCCCGTCCAGTGCAGCAGTTCGTCGGCCGTCCAGGTGGTGATGATCCGATCGGCGGGCACTCCGCACTCCTCGGCCCTGGCGCACCCGGCGGACTGCCAGTCGAGCTGGCCCGGAGCGTGCGCATCCGAGTCGATGGCGAACAGCGTCCCCGCCGCCACGGCTTGACGCAGCAGACGCCGGGGTGGGTCCAGTCGGTCGGGACGGCTGTTGATCTCCACGGCCGTGCTCGCCTCGGCACACGCCGCGAACACCGCTTCGGCGTCGAACTCCGACTCCGGCCGGCCGGAGATCCCATGGCGCTCCGTGAGCAGCCGCCCCGTGCAGTGGCCCAGAACGTCCACCAGCGGGTTGCGCACCGCCGCGAGCATCCGGCGGGTCATCGGCCGTGCCGCCATGCGCAGCTTGGAGTGCAGCGATGCCACCACCAGGTCGAGCCGGGCCAGCAACTCCGGGTCCTGGTCCAGAGTGCCGTCCGGCAGGATGTCGCACTCGATCCCGGTGAGCAGCCGGAACGGTGCCCAGGTCCGGTTGAGCTCCGCCACCGCGTCCAGTTGCTGCCGCAGCCGCTCGGCGGACAGTCCGCGTGCCACGGTGAGCCTGGGGGAGTGGTCGGTGAGCACCGCCCACTCGTGTCCCAGTGCCGCGGCCGTGCGCCCCATCACATCGATCGGGCTGCCACCGTCCGACCAGTCCGAGTGCAGATGGCAGTCGCCCCGCAACGCGGCACGCAAGCGACGGCCGGCATCCCCGTCGCCCTGGATCGATGCCGCGTCCGCCTCCAGCCCCCGCAGATATGCGGGCACATCGCCGGTCAGGGCCTCCTTCACCACTTGCGCGGTCTTCGGGCCGATTCCCCGCACGGACTCCAGTGAACCCGCCCCGGTACGTGCACGTACCTCGTCTGCGCCGATCGCCGCGATCGCCGCCGACGCCGTGCGGAAGGCCCGTACCCGGTAGGTCGGAGCCCCCGACCGCTCCAGCAGGAAGGCGATCCGGTCCAGTGCGTCCACGGGATCCATGACGGCGGAGCTACTCCTGGAGTACCGACAGGACATTGCCCGCCGGATCCTTGAACCAGGCGATGGCGGGACCCTCCTGGCGGGCGATGCCCCGCGCGTCCTGCCCGAATCCGTCATAGCGCTCGAAGACCACGCCGCGCGCCGCGAGTGCGTCCACGGCCCGCTCGATGTCGTCCACCGGGAAGTTCAGCACCGTGAAGCTCGCCGGTGTGTGTCTCTCCCCCTTGGGATAGACCAGCACACGGGCACCCCCGGCGAGATGCAGCGTGAGCAGCCCGTGCTCCTCCGACACATGCAGGCCGAGTGTTCCAGCGTAGAACTCCTTCGCCCGCCCGATGTCATCGGCCGAGAAGCCGCTGAACGCCCTGCTGTCACCCAGCATGGTCGTATCCCTTCGCCGGTTCTCTTCACGGCGCCCTCAGTCTTCATCCTCGTCCCACTCGCCGCTCTGTTCCCGGTGGCCGACGAACTCCCTGGCCAGCCGGTCACCCAACGCGACGGCGGCCTGGTGGGACTCGATCGGAGACACCTGCGAGTCGCGGAACACGATGTAGGTGACCTCGGAGTCGGTGCCACCCCCCTCCGGGCCCGGGGCGATGCCGAGGCGCTCGGCCGCCGCGTACGACGCCTCGCCGATGATCTCGCTCGGTCCGATGTCCCCGACGACCCCGTACAGCACCCTGTCCCCGTGGATGACGGCCGCGACGCTGCCGCCGCGGATCCCGGACGAGGAGTAGTCCCACACCTCACTGGCCATGGGCACCACCACGAAGGGCAGCTGATCGGAGTCGAGGTACGCCCCGTCGGACTGTGTGAATGCCGTCTGAGGCTGGAAATTGGGGTCCGTGTCCTCGTTGCAGTTCGCGGAGTACTGCCCGTCGCAGTCGATGTCCATGTCCGCGGTCCAGAAGACCGCGTCCCGCGTGCCGCACACCGGTATCCCAGCCGGCGCCGACTCGTCGCTGCGGTAGAGGCCGTCGGATATTCGGGTGCAGTGACGCACCTCGGCGAGCAGTTCCTCCGCGGTCACCGAGCCCTCGGACGCGGTACGGGCAGCGGCTGTGGCGGCACCGGGGAGTGTGGCGAGCAGGGCGGCCGCAGCGGGCACGACGCAGGCCCTGAGGCAGGGGATCCCAAGGCGACGGGACAGGGCGCCGGGAGGGACGAGGAAACGGGGAGGGGGCACGGACACGGAAGTACTCCTCGGGGCAAGGGAAGCGGAGGGCCGCTGTCAGCGGCCCTCCTGGCGTATGTGGTGGGCGAGGCGGTCGAGGAAGATCCGCTGACCGGGGACGAGCAGCTCGGCGGCCCGTGCCAGAGAGAACCAGCCGGCCCGGTCGATCTCCGGGAACTCGCGCAGCACGCCCGACCTGGGCGGCCACTCCATGCTGAACGTGCCGGGCTCCAACCGGTCCGGGTCGAGGTCGCCCTCCACGGCCCAGACCGTGACGAGCTTGCCGCCGGGCTGGCGGCTCTCCCCGAGCGGCAGGCGTTCCCCGGCCGGTGCGGGCAGTCCGAGTTCCTCCTCGAACTCGCGGTGTGCGGCGGCCTCGGCCTCCTCCTCAGGGCCGTACTCGCCCTTCGGGATCGACCAGGCACCCGCCTCACGGCCCGCCCAGAACGGCCCGCCCATGTGCGCGATCAGCACCTCCACCTCCGGGCCCGCGGCTCGGAAGATCAGCAAACCGGCACTGCGCTTGGCCATGGCGCCGAGTCTGTCGCCCGCGCCGACCTCGCGCCATCGGTCGGGCACACCGTGTCACGGCCTCCACGGCGCGCGGTGCCCGCCGGGCAAGCCGCCGCGGAGGATGCGGATACCCGGGGGCTGATGCGCTGAAGGGGTGGCGGGACACCACCCCGCCCCGCGTTGCGCCGCCGTGCCGCGCGCGGCAGGGTCGTAGGTGCCAGTCCAAGGAGGACACAGCCATGCCCATCGCGTCGGTGAACCCCGCGACCGGTGAGACGCTCAAGACCTTCGAGGCACTCGGGCCCGAGGGGATCGAGAAGCGCCTGACCGCCGCCCATGAGGCATTCCTGGAGTACCGCGTCACCGGCTTCGGTGAGCGAGCACGGCTGCTCAAGAGAGCCGCGGCGCTGCTCGAAGAGGATCAGGACGACATCGCCCGCACCATGACCTGTGAGATGGGCAAGCCGATCACGGCCGCCAGGGCGGAGGCGGAAAAGTGCGTGAAGGCGATGCGCTGGTACGCCGTGCACGCCGAGCGGTTGCTCGCCGACGAACCCGTGCCTGACCGGGAAGCCGCGGACTCCGGTGCGTCGGGCGCCTTCGTCCGCTACCGCCCACTGGGTGTCGTGCTCGCCGTGATGCCGTGGAACTTCCCGCTCTGGCAGGTCGTACGGTTCGCCGCGCCCGCGCTGATGGCGGGCAACACCGGGCTGCTGAAGCACGCGTCGAACGTTCCGCAGTCCGCGCTGTACCTGGGTGACCTCTTCCACCGGGCGGGCTTCCCCGAAGGCTGCTTTCAGACCCTGCTGATCGGCTCTGCCGAGGTGGAGGGGGTGGTGCGGGACCCGAGGGTGGCCGCTGCGACCCTCACCGGAAGCGAGCCCGCGGGCCGCTCCGTCGCCTCCGTCGCCGGTGACGAGGTGAAGAAGACGGTGCTGGAGCTCGGGGGCAGCGATCCCTATGTGGTGATGCCGTCCGCCGACGTCGACCGGGCCGCCAGGGTCGCGGTGACCGCACGTGTCCAGAACAACGGCCAGTCCTGTATCGCAGCCAAGCGCTTCATCGTGCACGAGGACGTGTACGACGCCTTCACCGAGCGCTTCACCGCCCGGATGGAGGCCCTGACCGTGGGGGATCCGCTGGAGGAGTCCACCGACGTCGGTCCGCTGGCCAGCGAGCAGGGCCGCAGCGACCTGGAGGAACTGGTCGCAGACGCGCTGCGCAGGGGTGCACGGGCACTGTGCGGGGCGGGCCGGCCCGAAGACCGCCCGCGAGGCTGGTTCTACCTCCCGACCGTCCTGACCGGTATCACCCCCGAGATGCGTATCCACCGGGAGGAGACCTTCGGCCCGGTGGCCACCGTCTACCGCGTCAGTGGCCTCGATGAGGCCCTACGGGTGGCCAACGACTCCCCGTTCGGTCTGAGTTCGAATGTGTGGACCCGGGACGAGGACGAAGTGGACCGATTCGTTCGGGATCTTGAGGCTGGCGGGGTGTTCGTCAACGGAATGACCGCCTCCCACCCGGCGATGCCGTTCGGCGGTGTCAAACGCTCCGGATACGGGCGGGAGCTGTCCGGCCATGGCATCAAGGAGTTCTGCAACACCACCACCGTCTGGCGTGGGGCCGAACGTTAACCGCCGTCTCTGTTCGAGCCGCCCGATCCGTGGGCAGGAGTCCCACGCACGCACGGGCAGGCGACGGGCAGGAGCACACGGATCATGGACGGGCAGAAGAACTGGAGCTTTCTCGACGATCGCGGTCACCTGGCGACGGCGGCACGACGGCCGCACAGGACCTTTGCCTACATACAGGCCGGGGCGACCCTCTGGGACCACGGCATACGTCCGGCAGGACTGTTCGGCTCGAACCACGACGGTGCCGAACCCGACCCGGTGAAGGCCGCGGGACTGCCCCTGGACGCCATCGCCTACCTCGGCTCCGGAGCGGGAGTCGATGCCGAAGGCCTCCTCGCCGCCGACCCAGATGTGGTGGTCGCCGTCAGCTACGGCGGCGGGCAGGTCTACGCCCTCGATCCCGACACCGTCAAACACATCGAGGAACGCGTCCCGCTCGTCGTGCTCGACATCGGCCGGGACCGGTCGCTCGCCGCCGTCCGCGCGCGCTTCGCGGAACTGGCACGAGAGCTGGGTGCCGAGGGAGAAGCGGCCACGGACGTCCCACTGGCCCGTGCCGAGTCGCGACTGCGCGACCAGGCGGCCGCGGGCGGGCCCGAGGCGCGCCCCACCGTACTCGCACTGTCCCCCGCTTCCGCCGACGGTGCCTATCTCGCCAAGCCCTATGCCTGGCCCGATCTGCGTGAACTCGTCTCGCTCGGACTCGACCTGGTGGACCCTCAGGGCGGATCGAGTACCAACTGGTCAGCGGCCGACTGGTCCGAGATCCCCGCCCTCGCCGCGCGGATGCTGCTGGTGGACATGCGCGTCAACGCCCACCCGCTGGACTCGCTGCGGGCCAACCCCGCCTGGCAGGAAGCCGTTTCCGGCGCACGGCTCGTCCCGTGGAACCCGGAGGCTCCGTGCAGTGCCCGGGCGCAGACCCGGTTCTTCACTCAGGTCGCCGACGCGGTGGAGGCGGTGCGGAGTTCCGTCTAGTGCTGTGGCCGGACAGGTTTGCCGGGAAGCGCGCGGCCCGGTGCATGGGGGCTCCCCGTTATGTTTTCTGCGGCTCCGCAATGGGGCCGCTGGCCTCCGGGCCCGGCATGACTGTGTCCCCCTGTCGAACGGATGACCTGGGGGGTGGTGTCACCGGGCCCGGGAGGTGCCGTCGGAGACGCTGATGAGAGGTCCGGCCACCGCCCGGTCCGGCGCAACGCCGGACAGCTCGCGGGCGGCAGGTCTGCATAACGTGGATGCGCGCGTACGACACCACTGCCAAGGCCGGCCTGGACAACTCCCCTGGAAGGGCGCGATGTTCGACACCGAAGACGTGGGCGTGTTCCTCGGCCTGGACGTCGGCAAGAGCAGCCATCACGGCCACGGACTCACCCCGGCCGGGAAGAAGGTCCTCGACAAGCAGCTGCCCAACAGCGAGCCGAAACTGCGGGCCGTCTTCGACAAACTGACCGCGAAGTTCGGCACCGTCCTGGTGATCGTGGACCAGCCCGCCTCGATCGGCGCCCTCCCGCTGACCGTCGCCCGCGACACCGGCTGCAAGGTCGCCTACCTGCCCGGACTCGCCATGCGGCGGATCGCCGACCTGTATCCGGGCGAGGCGAAGACCGATGCGAAGGACGCGGCGGTCATCGCGGACGCCGCCCGGACGATGCCGCACACCCTGCGCTCGCTGGAACTGACCGACGAGATCACCGCCGAGCTGACCGTGCTGGTCGGCTTCGACCAGGACCTTGCTGCCGAGGCCACCCGCACGAGCAACCGGATACGCGGCCTGCTCACCCAGTTCCACCCCAGCCTGGAGCGCGTCCTCGGCCCCCGCCTCGACCACCCCGCCGTGACCTGGCTGCTGGAGCGCTACGGCTCCCCGGCCGCCCTGCGCAAGGCCGGCCGCCGCAGACTCGTTGAGCTGATCCGCCCGAAAGCCCCCCGCATGGCCCAGCGGCTGATCGACGACATCTTCGACGCGCTCGACGAGCAGACCGTTGTCGTCCCCGGCACCGGCACCCTCGACCTCGTCATCCCCTCTCTGGCCGCATCCCTGGCCGCCGTCCACACCCAGCGCCGGGCAATGGAGGCCCAGATCAACACCCTCCTGGAGGCCCACCCTCTTTCCCCGGTCCTGACGTCGATGCCCGGCGTCGGCGTCAGGACCGCCGCCGTCCTGCTGGTCACCGTCGGCGACGGCACCAGCTTCCCCACCGCCGCCCACCTGGCCTCCTACGCCGGCCTCGCCCCGACCACGAAGTCGTCCGGCACCTCGATCCACGGTGAACACGCACCCCGAGGCGGCAACCGGCAACTCAAACGCGCGATGTTCCTCTCCGCCTTCGCCTGCATGAACGCCGACCCGGCCTCCCGCACCTACTACGACCGCCAGCGAGCCCGCGGCAAGACCCACACCCAGGCCCTCCTCCGACTCGCCCGCCAACGCATCAGCGTCCTGTTCGCCATGCTCCGCGACGGCACCTTCTACGAATCCCGGACGCCAGCGGACGTCGAGCTCGCTGCATAACCCCAGCAACCCAGAACCACCCCAAACCCGACAGGAGTGCCTTGACGAAAGACATAGAGGCACCCCCCCCGGCCCCTTCGGGCCGGGGGGAGCCCCGCGCCGGGGGTACCTCCCAGACGAAGCTCCGGGGGAGTCGCGAGCCGGCGGATCCATCCGATCACAGCACCAGAGCATGTCGCGAAGTCGGCTGCGTTCGGGGATGGCCTATGCCCCTTCCCGGTGCATCGGCGGCTCCTGCGGTGTCGACGGGACCGAACCGAAGAGCACCGCCCTGGCGACCTCAGGGGTGAACAGCACGGTCAGCGGTGAGCGTAGGGTCAGTACGGAGCGGAAAGCCCGGCCCACGACGGGGTCGCCCGGGTAGCGCTGCTGGACCCGGTCGAGGTACCAACCGACAGGCCGGTCGAGGGCTCCGGCGGCCAGCGCGTTCCCCCTTGCCCCCGGCATCTTCTTGTCGGCGCCCGCCGAGATGTCCCACGCCTGGCGAGAGGCCTGGAACACCGCCCGCTGGACCCGGAGTGTCGTGGGCGTACGGTGTCGGTCGGCCAGTGCGTCGCGCAGGGCCACGGCGCTCATCGCGGCGACGGTCATGCCCTGGCCGTAGACGGGGTTGAAGGTGCACAGGGCGTCGCCCGTCGCGACGAATCCGGCCGGGCGGCGTCCCGGGCGGTCGTAGCGGCGGCGGAGGTTCGCGGTCGACCGGAAGCTCCACACGGGCGACAGCGGCTCGCTCTCCAGCAGCCACCGGTGTACGAGTGGATGCGGCAGCCGCTTCGCGTAGGCGGTGAACCCGTCCTCGTCCGTGGGCGGTTCGTCTCCCCGCAGACCCGAGAACGTGGCCAGGTAGGTCCCGTCCTCCAGAGGAGCCACCACACACCCGTACACCTGCCGGGGGTTGGGGACGACGTAGTAGGCGAGGGCGTCGGTGCCGAGGTGCCCGCCCGTGTCGCGGTAGACCCGTGAGGCATACGCGAGACCCGTGTCGATGGTCTCCTCGGCCGCGGGCTCCGCCCCGAGCGCGGCCAGCCACCTCGGGGCGCGCGAACCGTGCCCCGACGCGTCCACGACCAGGTCGGCTTCCAGCGGCCGGGTTTCGCCGGCGCCACTGTCCGACCCGGTCCGATGCGCCGGCCCGGCGCCGCGTTCACGCACCAGCACCCCCCGCACCCGGGAGGAGTCGCCGAGCAGCCCGATCACTTCCGTGGATTCCACCGCGGAGATCACCGGATTGGCCAGCGCCCGCTGCCTGACCAGGAGTTCGAGCTGTGTGCGTGAGCCTGTGTAGAGATGCGTCGTCGCGGGCGTACGGCGGAACCAGCGCCCGCTCTGCCACTGCACCATGTCCGACGGCATCCCCACGCACGGTGCCCCCGAAGCCCGCAACTCGGACATGAAGCCGGGGAGGAGGGCGTCCAGCGCGCACTGCCCCCCTTCCAGCAGCACGTGCGGGTGGCGGCTCTGCGGCACACCCGTCCGCGGCTCGGGCGCCGCGCTGAAGCGGTCGCGCTCGATCACCGTAACCGAATCCGCGTACCCCGCCAGCACATGGGCCGTGAGCAGCCCCGCCAGGCTGCCCCCGATCACTACGGCATGGCGCCGGCGCCGCACACCGCCGCTGCCGCCGGAATCCCAACTGCTTGTGCCGTGCGTGTGGTTCACCCAAGCCCCTATGCGGTCGTCCATGATCGGTCCCAGGATGACCAGTATCACCACCCGGGGACGGGGCGTGGTGCGGCAAGCGGAAATCGACCGCGTCCGAGTGAGGCGTTCACCCCGCAGCCTCCGCCGCGGGCCGCCCGAGCTCCTCCAGCGCGTGCTCCAGCCACTGGATCCAGAACCGCTCCAGGTCGATACCGCCGCGCAGCACCACGTGCCGCAGCCGGTCCCCGACGGAGTCGCGACCGGGCGGGAAATGCCGCTCCTCGATGTCCAGGTACTCGGCCAGCTGCCTTTCATGCAGTTCCAGGTGGCGTCGCAGTTCCGCCTCCAGTCCCTCAGCGCCGACCACGGCCGCGGCACGCATCCTCAGCAGCAGGGCGTCCCGTACGGGCTTGGGGTCCTCCGGCCTGCCCACCCATGCGGCCAACTCGGCCCGGCCCGTGGGCAGCACCTCGTACTCCTTCCGCTTGCCGCGCGACGGCTGGGCGGCCGGCAGGGCACGGATCTGCCCCGCTTCCTCCAGCCTGCCGAGCTCCCGGTAGATCTGCTGGTGGGTGGCCTGCCAGAAGTAGCCGATCGAGCGGTCGAAGCGGCGGGTCAGCTCCAGACCCGAGGACGGCTTCTCTAGCAGGGCGGTGAGGATCGCGTGCGGGAGTGACATGGTCCGCATCCTAGGCAGCCCCCGCGGCCCTCTCCGGCGGCGTCCGGCGGTGCGAGGCGGCCCCCGGATACGTCACGGCCGGATCCGGCCACACCGGATCCGGCCGTGACATGGAACCGGCCTAGAGCGACGCGGCCAGGCGGGTGCCCTGATCGATGGCGCGCTTCGCGTCGAGCTCGGCGGCGACGTCCGCGCCGCCGATGAGGTGGACCGTGTGGCCCGCCGCGCTCAGCTCCTCGTACAGATCGCGCTGAGGCTCCTGACCGGCGCACAGCACGACCGTGTCCACGTCGAGCACCGTGGAGGTGCCGTCCACGGTGATGTGCAGCCCTTCGTCGTCGATCCGGTCGTAGGTCACCCCGGCGACCATGGTCACCCCGCGGTGCCTGAGCTCGGTGCGGTGGATCCAGCCCGTCGTCTTCCCGAGCCCGGCGCCGACCTTGGTCGTCTTGCGCTGCAACAGGTGCACGGCGCGTGGCGGCTTCGGCCGCTCGGGGGCGCGGAGCCCGCCGGGGGTCCCGTAAGCGGTGTCCACGCCCCACTGCCGGAAGTACGTCTCCGGGTCGAGGCTCGCGCCCTCGCCACCGTCCGTGAGGTACTCCGCCACATCGAAGCCGATGCCGCCGGCCCCGACCACGGCCACCCGCTCGCCGACCGCCGCTCCGTCGCGCAGCACATCGAGGTAGCTGAGCACGCTCGGGTGGTCAGCCCCGTCGATGTCGGGGGTGCGGGGCGTGACGCCGGTCGCGACGACGATCTCGTCGTAGCCGACCAGCAGTTCGGGCGTGGCGAACGTGCCCAGCCGGACCTCCACTCCGCGCAGGTCGAGCTGGGTGCGGAAGTAGCGCAGCGTCTCCTCGAACTCCTCCTTGCCGGGGATCCGCTTGGCGATGTTGAGCTGCCCACCGATCTGGTCGGCGGCGTCGAACAGAGTCACCTCGTGCCCGCGTTCGGCGGCGGACACGGCGAAGGAGAGCCCGGCGGGCCCGGCGCCGACCACGGCCAGGCGCTTGCGCAGCCGTGTGGGGGAGAGCACCAGCTCGGTCTCGTGGCAGGCACGAGGGTTGACCAGGCAGGAGGTGATCTTGCCGCTGAAAGTGTGGTCCAGGCAGGCCTGGTTGCAGCCGATGCAGGTGTTGATCGTGTCGGCGCGGTCCTCGCTCGCCTTCGCGACGAAGTCCGGGTCGGCGAGGAACGGCCGCGCCATGGAGACCATGTCGGCGCGTCCCTCGGCGATGAGCTGCTCGGCGACCTCCGGGGTGTTGATCCGGTTACTGGTGACGAGCGGCACTGAGACCGCACCCATGAGCTTCTGCGTCACCCAGGTGTACGCACCACGGGGTACGGAGGTCGCGATCGTGGGAATGCGGGCCTCGTGCCAGCCGATGCCGGTGTTGATGATCGAGGCGCCGGCCGCCTCGATCTCCTTGGCGAGCGCCACCACCTCGTCGAGTGAGGAACCGCCCGGCACCAGGTCGAGCATGGACAGGCGGTAGATGATGACGAAGTCGTCGCCGACCCGCTCGCGGGTGCGCCGGACGATCTCGCGCGGGAAGCGGGTCCGGTTCGCGTACGAGCCGCCCCAGCGGTCGTCGCGCTTGTTGGTGGCGCTCGCGATGAACTCGTTGATGAGGTAGCCCTCGGAGCCCATGATCTCGACGCCGTCGTATCCGGCGGACTTCGCCAGCTCGGCCGCCCGAACGTAGTCGTCGATGGTTCGCTCGACGTCCGCGTCGCTGAGGGCGTTCGGTACGAACGGGCTGATCGGTGCCTGGAGCGCGCTCGGTGCGACCAGCTGCGGGTGGTACGCGTACCGGCCGAAGTGCAGGATCTGCATCGCGATCCGCCCGCCCGCCGCGTGGACGGCGTCGGTGACCGTGCGGTGCTGCTCGGCCTCCTCCTCGGTGGTGAGCTTGGCGCCGCCCTCGTAAGGTCGGCCCTCGTCATTGGGCGCTATTCCGCCCGTGACGATCAGGCCCACGCCGCCCCGGGCGCGCGCGGCGTAGAAGGCCGCCATACGCTCGAAGCCGTTCGCCGCCTCTTCCAGGCCGATGTGCATCGATCCCATCAGCACTCGGTTGGGCAGCGTGGTGAACCCGAGATCGAGCGGGCTGAGCAGATGCGGGTACGGGGTCATCCGGCGCCTCCTCGCGCAGTGTCGTCGTCCTCAGTTGTAGACGGTCCGACGACGGTTGTGCAACTAGTTGCATAAGTGTGGGGGAGTGAGCTGCGCTACGTCCGGCGGAGGCGGAACGGCTCCCCGGGGGCGTGGACGGACCCGGACGGGTGCGGTGGGAAACCACCAGGGCCGGGACGCGACGCGTCCCGGCCCTGGTGCGCCCTGAGGCGCGCCCTCACACTTTGCGGTACTCGTACGCCTCCGCCGCGGCCGCTGCCACCGCGTCCAGATCCGCCCCGGCCGATGCCGTGACCAGCGCGGCTACCGCGCCCTCGGCGAACGGGGCATCCAGCAGGCGGGTGCCGTCCGGCAACTGGTCGCCTTCGGCGATCAGGGCTTTCACGGTCAGCACGGCACTGCCGAGATCGGCGAGCACGGCGACCCCGGCACCTTGGTCCACCTCCGCCGCCGCGGCGGCGATCAGCTGCGCGCTGGTGCCGAACCGGCCGTCATCGGTGCCGCCCGCCGCCGCGATCGGCGCGGTCTCACCCCCGCCCGACAGCGCCCCGGCCATCGCCGCGACGGATGAGGCCACCTGCGCGCTGTGCGAGACGAGCACGATGCCGACCAGGCTCATGGTGTCTCCCCGGATCCACCGTCCGCCGCGGCCCGGGCGAGGGCGGCGATCAGCAGAGCCGACGATGTCGCGCCCGGGTCCTGGTGCCCGGCACTGCGCTCACCCAGATAGCTCGCCCGTCCCTTGCGCGCCACCATCGGCACGGTGGCGGTGGCGCCCTGCTCGGCAGCCTCCCGGGCTGCCGCGAACGACGTCCCGAGCGCCTTCACCGCCGGTTCCAGCGCGTCGAGCATCGTCTTGTCCCCGGCCTTCGCGCCGCCGAGCTGGGCGACCGCCGCCACTCCCGCTCGCAGTGCCTCGGTGAGGCGTTCCCGCGACACCTCGGTGCCGTCGCCGAGCATCTTGCCCGCCCGCCGCAGCAGAGTGCCGTACAACGGCCCCGAGGCCCCGCCGACCGTCGAGATCAACTGCCTTCCGGCCAGCACCAGTACGGCTCCCGGAGTGTCGGGCGGGTCGCTCTCGAGCGCTGCCCTGACCGCGGTGAACCCGCGCTGCATGTTGATGCCGTGGTCCGCGTCGCCGATCTCCGAGTCGAGCTCGGTGAGGTGCACCGCCTCGCGGCTCACGGCATCGGCCGTGGTGTTCATCCAGCTCAGGAAGAACCCGGTGTCGAGGGTCTCGGGCACAACCACTCCTCCTCCCGGTGGGACTCATGAGTCAGCGGCCCCACCGCAGCGCCGGAGTCCGCACCGGCGCGTCCCACAGCCGCAGCAGGTCCTCGTCCATCGCGCAGATCGACACCGAGCAACCGGCCATGTCGAGCGAGGTCACATGGTTTCCGACGAGCGTACGGGCCACCGGGACGCCCCGCTCGCCGAGTACGCGGTGCACCTCGGCGTTGAACCCGTACAGTTCCAGGAGGGGAGTCGCCCCCATCCCGTTGACGAGCAGCAGGACCGGACTCGACGGTTTCAGATCCTCCAGTACGGCGTCGACGGTGAAGTCCGCGATCTCGCGGGACGTCATCATCGCCCGGCGCTCGCGACCCGGTTCGCCGTGGATGCCGATGCCGAGCTCCAGCTCACCGGCCGGCAGATCGAAGGTCGGGGACCCCTTCGCGGGCGTCGTCACGGCGGTCAGCGCCACACCGAAACTCCGCGACCGCGCGTTCACCTCGCGTGCGATCGACTCGACCCGCTCCAGCGGCGCGCCCTCCTCGGCGGCCGCCCCGGCGATCTTCTCGACGAACAGCGTCGCGCCGGTTCCGCGCCGTCCCGCCGTGTAGAGGCTGTCCGTCACCGCCACGTCATCGTTCACCAGTACCTTGGCGATCTGGATGCCCTCGTCCTCGGCCAGTTCGGCCGCCATGTCGAAGTTCAGTACGTCGCCCGTGTAGTTCTTGACCACGAACAGCACCCCGGCCCCGCTGTCGACGGCGGCGGCAGCCCGTACCATCTGGTCCGGGACGGGCGAGGTGAACACCTCACCCGGGCAGGCCCCGCTCAGCATGCCCGGGCCCACGAACCCCGCGTGCAGTGGCTCGTGACCGGAGCCGCCCCCGGAGACCAGCGCCACCTTCCCGGCGACGGGCGCGTCGGCCCGGACCACCACCCTGTTCTCGACGTCCACCCGCAGCTCCGGATGGGCGGCGGCCAGCCCCCGCAGTCCGTCCGCGACGACCGTCTCCGGGACGTTGATGAGCATCTTCATGGCTGTCTCCTCGGGGAGCTCGGCAGGTCGCTCTGTGGCAGGCCTCGGGTGCGGTGGCCCTCGGTGCGTTCTGCGGTGCTCTGGCCACGCACGATGGCGCGGCCGGTACACCGGGCCATCGGGCGTCGGCGTGGTCCATCGGTGAGGTCAGTACCGCAGGGCGCTCGCGATCCCGCCCACCCCGGCGAGGGTGCCGTCGGGCACGAAGCGTACCTGTGCACCCGTTTCCAGGGACTTTTCGACGATCTCGTCGACGATGTCGTCCATGGCACCCCGCTCACCGGGCTCGGCGGGCAGCAGATGGCCACCGGAATCGCGCACCGTCTCCCGGTAGTTCTCCTCCACCGCCAGCAGCGCGACCCGGCCGGACAGCACGTTCTGATGGATCTCGTCCACCCCGGCGGCGAATGCGCGCCGACCGCGCGCCCGGTCCAGCTCAGCGAGTACCCCTTCGACCTCCTGCCGGGCCCGAGCCTCGGCGTACGGGCGCACCGCGTGCCAGACGGCATCCGCGGGACCGTGCTGCAGACCGCCCATCGGGACGTGGACGGTCTTGCCGTTGGACACCGTCCCCGCGTGGTCGAGCAGCGACAGCGCGGCGGGCTCGCCGACCACGTACAGCGGTCGGGGGTCGCTCTTGAGCAGGGTGTCCATCGCGGTGTCCGCGGACTTCAGGAACTGGCGGGTGGCCTCGTCGGTGAAAGTGCTCGGCACATCGCCGATCCGCTCGCGGCGCTCCGCGTCGAAGTTCTCGAAGACCCGGATCACGGGGAAGGCGCCCCGGTGCATCTCGGTGAGCCGGTCGGCCGTACCGCTCCACAGCGTCACATGGTCGGACGAGACGGCAAGCACCCAGAACGGGCGTTCGGCGGCTTGGGCCGAGACGAGATTGCGGGTCAGATACGTGTCGGAGAGCACCACGCGCTCCGGCACGGTACGCCCCAACAACCACACCTCGTGCTCCCCGGGCGAGGCGAAGACGACCAGTCCGTCCTCGGCGTGCACCAGGTCGATCTCCTGCATCGCCCGGTCCAACTCTTCGGTGATCGCCATGCGAGCGGCCCGGGAAACGTCGGGATCGGCCTCCAACTGCCCCTTCGCCTCGGCCATCAGATTGCGCAGCCGGACGGGATCCTGTTCCTTGTCCGGATCACGGCGATGCGTGGGCATGAGCAGGGAAACGGCCGGGTAGGTGTGCTGTTTGCGAAGTCGGGCGAGTGTCTCGGAGCTGAGAGAGGGGTGCATCGGAGCCCTTTCTGAGCATCTGTGCATCGGTGCGTGCGGGGATCGGCGGGGACGTCCTGGCGGCGCCCGGAAGGAGCGCCCGGACCCTGCGGTGTGTCTAAGCGGACCCGGCGAGCTGCTCGGCGAGCTCTCTCTCGGTCGCCTCGTCGAGCGTGGTCTTCAGGACCGTGCCTCCGTGCTGCCGCATCGAGGTGGCGAACTCCTCGTCGCCGATCCCCGAGGCCATGATCACGACCGCCGCGGAACCCGGCTCGAGAAGTGACCGGACCTGCCCGCGGAACGAGTCGTCGATGCCCATCGCTCGCAGCTTCCCGTACAGCCCGCCGACCGCCGCTCCCACCACTCCGAGGGCGGGCATGGCGACGAGCAGGCCGATGATCATCGCCCAGAGGGCGCCTGAGGTGGCGGACAGGGCGATCTTGTCAGTCCGGCGTGGCGTGTCCACGTGCGTCTCACCGGAATCGTCCACCGAGACGACCGCGGCCCCGGTGAGTTCGGCAATCGTGCCGCCAGGCATCCGCTGCACCGTCTTGAGGGCTTCGTGCGTGATCTGGGGGCTGTCGTAGCCGATGACGACCAGCTCGGACATCAGAGCCTCCTCGGCCATCGGAGCACTGTGGTATGTCTGAAACCATATGCCCGATTCCCGTCGACCGCTTCCGGTTGCATGGCCCACCTATCGCAACCGTGCGCAGCTTTCGTCGCCTGCCGTGCCCTGTGTGCGATGTGGAGCGACGTGACCGTTGACTTCGCCCAACTCCCCTTGGTTGAGTGGCTCATCCACTGAGCCGCTCAGGGAGGGACCGGGTGGAAGCACTGCCCCGCGAAACCATCGTCGACGTCCTCGAAAACCGCCTGCGTGAGGACATATTCACCGGGCGTCATCCAGCGGGCAGTTATCTGCCGCCCGAACGTCAGCTCGCCGACGGCTACGGAGTCACCCGCACCACCCTCAAGCACGCCTTCGGCCGCCTCACCCAGGCCGGACTGCTGGAGACCCGGCACGGCGTGGGCACCCGGGTGCGCGACTACGCGCGCTTCGGCGGGGCCGATCTGCTGCCGATGCTCGTACGCCACAGCCCCGACTGGATCGGGGAGATCTTCGAGGTGCGGCGTGGCATCGGTGCGCTGATCGCCGAACGGGCCGCTGCCCGGGCCACCGGGGAACACCAGGTCGAGCTGCGGAGCCTGCTGGCCGCTGTCGCGGCGGCCGAAACCCCGGACGCGGTGCAGCTCGCCGATATCGAGGTGCACCGCGCCCTGGCCCGCGCCACCGGCAACCGCGTCTACGTCCTGCTCACCAACACCCTCTTCAACGCCTACCTCCCTGTACGGGCCGCGCTGGTGGGCCCGTTCACGGACTCCGCGACCGCCCATGCGCGGCTCGAACCCGTGGTCGAGTGCGTGGCGGCCGGCGATGAGGGCGGCGCACGGGCCGCGGCCGACGCGTATCTGACGGCGACCGAGCGGATCATGCTGGAGGGCCTCGTATGAGCAGGAGCAGGAGCAGGAGCAGGAGCACGAACGTCGGAGGCGGCACCCGGGGCACGTTCTTCCGCGAGACCATGCTCGGCACCCTCCGGCTCGCCGGCGAGGACAGCACCCGCCCGGTCCGCCTCGACCTCCGGGTGTCAGCGGATCGGGTGCTGCGCCTCTCCGGGACCACCCACGCGGCCACCGGGGGCCGGATACGCATCGCGGGATGGGCTGACGACCCGGGCGCCGAGGGCGAGTTGGAGATCTCACCGCTCGCCGGGCGCCGTATCCGCTACCGCCTCTCGTTCACCGCGGACGGCCGCCGCATCAGCCTCGACGGTTGGAAGTCGGTGACCCCGCTGCGGCCGGTGACCTCGATGACCGTGCTGCCGTACACGCTGTACGAGGACGGCACCCGCATCGGCACGGGTACCCTGCGCTTTCCCATCGTCACCGGCCTGGTGCCCTTCCTGGCGAGCTTCCGCTTCCCGCGCCGCGAAATCCCGGGCCCCGAATCCCGCGGGATTCCGCGCACCGACAGCTCCGACCCGCTGATGGCACCCCGCTGGCGCGGCGAGCCCGGCCGCACCGAGGTCTGGTACACGACCCTCACCGACCCGGCGACCGGCTCCGGGGTCTGGCTCCACCACGAACTCGTCGCCCCCACCGACGGATCCGAGCCCTACGCACACGGCTGGGCCGCCGTGTTCCCCGAGAACGAGCCCGTCCGGCACGCCCGCTTCGGCCCCGTCAAGTGGGTCGGCAACGAGTCCGGGTTCGCCGCCGACGGCATCTCCGCCGAGCCCGGCCGACTCACCGGAGCGGCCGGTGCGTTGAGCTGGGAACTCACCGAACAACCAACCGACACAGCTTTGTTCACCTTCCCCCGATGGTCCTGGCGCCGCCCGTTGCTCCCGGCGGCCCAGATCCTGCCTGCCGCCCGCGCCACATACCGCGGCACGTTCGCATACGGGAACACCACCCTCGCTCTGGACTCGGCACCCGGAGCCTCCGCCCGGATCTACGGTCGTGGCAACGCCCGCCGCTGGGCTTGGCTGCACGCCGATCTCGGGGATGGAGACGTGCTCGAGATCGTCACCGCCGTCTCGATGCGCCCCGTACTGCGCCACCTTCCGCCCTTGGTCTTCCTCAGGCTCCGCAAGGACGGCCGTACCTGGCCGCGACGCCCGGAACGCTCGGCCATCGGCTGGGCCGGGATCGGGCGCTTCCGCGCCGACATCGGCCTGCCCACCTGGACGGTGACCGGACGAGCGGGACCACGCCGGATCCGGGTCGAGGTCGACCAGCCCGCGGAACGCACCCTCGCACTCGACTACACCGACCCCGACGGTGCTCGGGCCGTGTGCCGCAACACCGAACGCGCGGACGCACATGCGGTCCTGGAACGTCGGCGGTGGGGCGGCAGTTGGCGCATCGAGGCCGAATGGACACTGACGGGTACGGCGCACGCGGAGGTGGGGACCCGGTGAGCCACGGTGGATTCGGGGCACTCGGAGGGTTCGTGGCGGCACTGATCGCCGACGACGGGACGGACTCCTGGTCCGCGGACGTCCCCGGGCGGTTGGACAAGATCCTCGCCACCATGCCGCTGCCGACCCGCGCAGGTGTACGAGCCGCCGCCCATGCGGTGGACGCCTATGCCGTCGTACGCACCGGACGTGGACTGGGCCGACTCGGCGGAGCAGAACGGGACGCCGTACTCGCGGCGCTCGGCGCGCGGCGGCGGCTCGCCCCGCTGCTCGACGTGCTCAAGGTGCCCGTGCTGCTCGCCGCCGGTACCGAGCGGATGCTCCACGGCGGCGGACTGCGAACCCCGCTGCTGACCCGCAAGGACCCACCGCTCGACTGCACACCGTCCGGTGAATGGCCCACCCGGTCCACCGCGGACGCCGTCGTGATCGGCTCCGGCGCGGGTGGTTCGATGGCGGCCCGCACCCTCGCCCGCGCCGGACTCGATGTCCTCGTACTGGAGGAAGGACACCACCACTCCACCGAGTCCTTCGGCCGCCGGGCTCCGCTCGACCGGTTCGCCGAGTTGTACCGGGACGGTGGCGCCACCGTCGCCGTCGGCCGCCGGCCACTGTTGCTGCCGGTGGGGCGTGCGGTCGGCGGCACCACCGTCGTCAACTCGGGCACCTGCTACCGCACACCGGACCATGTCCTCGCCCGGTGGCGCCAGGATTTCGGCTGCGCGATCGCCGAGCGCCTCGGCCCTTGCCTCGACGAGGCCGAACGCACCCTGCGTGTGGCCACCCAGCCGGTCGACGTCCTCGGCAACAACGGCCGCCTCGCCCTCGCGGGTGCCGAGCGGCTCGGCTGGCAGGCCACCCCGCTGCGCCGCAACGCCCCGGGCTGCCTGGGCTCCTGCCAGTGCGTGGTCGGCTGCCCCAGCGGCGCCAAGCAGAGCGTACAGCTGTCCGTGCTCCCCGACGCCTGCGCGGCCGGGGCACGTATCGTCACCGGCGCCGAGGTACGCCGGGTCCTGGTCGACCGCGACCGCCGCGGAGGCCCGCGCGCTGCCGGCGTGCGGGTACGGCGCGAGGACGGCAGTGTGTTCGAGATCCTCTCTCCGCTGGTCGTGGTGGCCGCGGGCGCCCTCCACTCACCACCGCTGCTGCGCCGTTCAGGGCTCGGCTCGCACCCACGGCTCGGCCGCAACCTCAGCGTGCACCCGGCCACCAGCGTCGCCGGGCGCTTCACCGAGCCCGTCACCGCCTGGGAGGGCGTGCTCCAGAGCGTGGGCGTGGAGGAGCACCGCCACGGCGGTGTCCTGATCGAGGCCACCGCGACCCCACCGGGCATGGGCTCCTTCGTGCTGCCGGGACTCGGCAGCGAGCTGCGGCGCGAGCTGGAGTCGGCCGACCGGCTCGCCACACTCGGCGCCATGATCGCCGACCGCCCCTCGGGGCGGGTGATGGGACGTGATCGCACCCTGATCCGCTACGACCTGGACCAGCGTGACGCCCGGCTGCTGACGCGCGCGGTCCGGGCCATGGGGGAGCTGCTGTTCGCCGCGGGGGCGCAAGAGGTCCTCACCGGGATACCCGTCGCACCCCGCGTACGCAGCATCGCCGAGCTGGACGAGGTGCTCGCGACGGCCGGACCAGGACAGCTGCATCTGTCCGCCTACCACCCCACCGGCACGGTGGCCGCGGGCGCCGACCCCGAGCGTTTCCCGGCCGATGGGGCGGGCTGCCTACGCGGGGTGGACGGTGTGCTGATCGCGGACGCGTCGGTGCTGCCGGGCTGCCCCGAGGTGAATCCGCAGCTCAGCATCATGGCTGCGGCGCTCGCGGTCAGCGAGGCCCGGCTGGAACGCTGACCGGCGGCTCTCGCGTGGCGGACCTCGCCCGCGTCGCGCAGCGTGGATGGCGGGGGGCGTGAGAGAGGTGAGCAGGATGAACACGCACGAACCGGCCCCGCGTGTCGTGGTGGGCGTCGACGGTTCACCCTCGTCGTACGCCGCGCTGCGCTGGGCCGTACGCCATGCCGGGCTGATCGGAGGCACGGTCGAGGCGATCGGGGCGTACGAGGTGCCAGGCGCCCACGGCTGGTCCGCACCCGCCGTGGACGCCGATCTCGACCAGGAGAACGCCAGCGCCGCCCTCGCCGACGAGCTCCGCAAGGTCCTCGGCAGCATCGGAAGCACCGGCAACACACGGGTGGACCACCATCTGACCCGCGGCAACCCCGTCGAGGTCCTCCTCGCTGCATCGGACGGCGCCGAACTCCTGGTGGTCGGCAGCCGGGGCCGCGGCGGCTTCGCACGCATGCTGCTGGGCTCGGTGAGTCAGCAGGTGGCGCAGCACGCCAAGTGCCCGGTCGTCATCGTCCGCGCGGATGTGGGGTAGCCGGAGGGGGCGGACAGCGGCCGTGCGGGTGATGAGCCGCCAGGCCTCAACCGCGCAGGCGACGAGCCCCCACCGTGCGGCCGCTTAACGCGATCGGCGTAGCGCACGGAAGTCCGCTGCCACCGCCGTTCGGCGCGGCACGTTACGCGCCGTGCTCATCGGGCCGCCGTGCCGTCGCGGCGTGGCGCCCCGCCGAGTCGCTCGGTGGGCAATCGGCGAGTGAAGGCGAACCCGGCGAGCGTCACTCCCGCACCGGCGAGGATGGCCGACTTCAGGCTCCCGATCTGGGCTTCGGCGTACGCGTCGACGACCGCGTCGACCTCGGCCGCGGGCACCCCGGCCGCCACAGCGGACGAACGCACCTGCTCCGTGCTCACGAAGCTGACCCCCGCTTCGACGGCCACCCCCGCCTGCTGCTGCACGGCGTCCGAGATCCGCGGGTCGTCCTCGATCGTGGTGGTGAAGACACCGACGAGGGCACCGATCAGCAGCGCACCGATCAGCGCGGTGCCCAGGGACGATCCGAGGTTCTGCGCCGTGTACTGCAAGCCCCCGGCCTCGCTGCGGTCGGCTTCCCCGACACTCGACTGCACCACATTGCCCAGCTGTGAGGCGAGCAGCCCCATACCCAGTCCCAGCAGCGCCATGGCCAGGGCGAAGTGCAGATCGTCCAGCTGCGGCTCGATGCCCGCGACCAGCCACAGAATGGCTGCGAACAGCACCGCGAGGCCGCAACGGACCACTGTCCGCTGACCGGCGAACCGGCCGATCAGCGGTCCGCTCATCGATGCGAACAGCATGGTGACCGAGACCGGGAGCAACCGCAGACCGGTCTCGAACGCGTCGAGCCCCTGGATGACCTGGAGATACAGCGGGATCACGAAGAACAGCCCGAGCAGTACGAGGTTCTGCAGGAGCAGCAGCACAAGCCCGGAGCGCAGCGCCGGTACGCCGAAGAGCGAGAACCTGACCAGCGGGTCGCGCCGCTGGGCCTGCCGGTGGTGCTCCCATGCGCGGAACAGCCCGAGCACCACACCACCGGCCGCGACGACGAACAGCGTCGGCGCGAAGCCGAACACGGTGAACGGCACGTTGCGTGGCCGCAGCCACCCCCAGGTGCTGCTCTGCAGCACGCCCAGCACCACGAGGGCCAGCCCGATGCCGGAAAGCGCGGCGCCCACGGCGTCCAGCCGCACCTTCCGGCCGGGCTGTGAGTGGTCCTCGATCCAGCGGAAGAAGCACAGGATGAGTGCCACCACGACCACCTCCCCGGCGAAGACAAGTCGCCAGGTCAGATTGGTGGTCACCCAGCCCCCCAGCAGCGGACCGACCGCGATGCCCGCTCCCGCCAGCCCGCCGATCACCCCGTAGGCCACGGCCCTGTCTCGCCCCCGGTACTCCCCGGCGACCAAGGCGGCCAGGGCAGGCAGGACCATGGCCGCTCCGATGCCCTCGATCACCGACCAGCCCGCCGCGAGTACCCAGAGGGTGGGAGCCACGGCGGTGATCGCGGATCCGACGCCGTACACGACCAGACCCAGGCCGAACATCCGCCGTCGTCCGAAGATGTCACCGAGTTTCCCTCCGGTGATCATGAAGGCGGCCATGACCAGCGTGTAGAGCGTGATCACCGCCTGGATTGCGGTGACCTCCGTGTCGAAGTCCTCCACCAGACGGCTGATCGACACGTTCATCACCGAGGTGTCCAGCACCATGAGGAACTGCGCCGTCCCGAGGATGACCAGCGCCCGCCAGCGTTTCATCGCCACACCCCTCCGCAGATCAGGGCCGGGGCCCGGAGGGCTCCTGGCCCCAGCCTGGCGGGAGAGACGCCCGGAAGCGGGTCGCGCCAGGTGCGCTGCACCCATCCGTCAGCGGACAAATCACTCCTGAGGGGTGAGTCCGCAGTGGAGCCGGCGACCGAGACTGGGATGGCGAGGAGGGAGGCGCACCATGACTACATCCTCGGATTCCCGGACCGGGAACGGTCCGAAAGACCCCCTCGACGTGCTCGGCGAGGTGGGAGCCTCATGGGGCTGGGCGCTCGGCCTGGCCCTGGCGACCCTGATCCCCGGGATCCTCGTGCTCGTCTGGCCCGATGAGACGCTGCACGTCGTGGCGGTCATCGTCGGCCTCCAACTGCTGATCGCCGGAGGCTTCCGCTTCGTCACCGCGCTGTCGCGGAACGGCGACCACGAGGGCAGCAGGCTGTCAGGGGTGCTCATCGCCGTGGTAGCGGTGCTGGCCGGGATCCTGGTGCTGCGACACCCGCTGCAGACGGTCGCCGCACTGTCCCTGATCGTCGGTGCGGTGTGGCTGCTGTCGGGACTGCTGACGGCCTTCGTCGCGGTCACTGATCGCGGCCGACGCCACCGCGGGGTCACCTTCGCCACCGGAGTCCTGGGCGTGATCGCCGGAATCGTCGTCCTGGCCTTCCCCGTGGACTCCGCGGTCGCACTGGCCCGGCTGCTCGGCCTGTGGCTGGTGCTGCTGGGCGTCGTGGAGCTGGCCGGCGCCTTCGCGCTCCGCTCGGCGCTTCGCAACGGTTCGGTCCGGAGCCACGGACCGTCGAATGAATCGAGGCACACATGACTTCCGCGCCCCACTCCCGCTCCGGCACGTCCGCGGAGATGGCCGAAGGCCTCGTCCTCTTCACGGCCGTGATGCTGCTGATCGCGGGCATCCTCGATATCTGCCGCGGGATCATGGCGATCGCCAAGGACGACATCTTCGTCGTCACGCCCGGCTATGTCTTCAAGTTCGACCTCGCCGGCTGGGGCTGGATCCATCTGATCCTCGGTGTGGTGGCGCTCGCCGCCGGCATCGGCCTGTTCAAGTCCCAGACCTGGGCCCGGGTGCTCGGCATCGTCGTGGCGACGTTGCTGATCATCTCGAATTTCCTGTCCCTGCCCTACACCCCGGTGTGGGCCGTCGTCGCCATCGCCATCTGCGTCTTCGTGATCTGGGGTCTGTGCGTGGCGGGCCGTGACGCCTTCACCGGAGGAGCACAGGGAAAGCTGTGACGGACGATCGGCACCAACTGTGCGGTGCTGCGGTCAGCGCCTGACGCCCGCCCGCGTCTCGGCCCTGAAGCACGGGCGGACTCGCCCCTCGCCCCTTGCCGACACAGCGATTCGGACGAGGGCGTCGCTCTGCGTACGCGCGGCGGGACGAGCCGGTGGTTCGCCGGAGCGGCGCCGGCCGTCCGGGTCGCCTTCCTCGTCACGGTGTGTTGGTGAAGGACCGGCGGTAGGAGCGGGGTGGAACTCCCGTCGGCGCACGAACTGCTCGCCCAGGACGGCCGCGCTCCCGTATCCGACGCGGTGGGCGACCTCTTCGACCGGCAGGTCCGTGGTCTCCAGGCGTTCCTCCGCGCTGCTGCCCGGTCACGGCGGCCCGTTCGAGGCCGACGGCGCCACGCCGCTCTGACGCCCGTTTCGACCGCACCGGCCTCCGCTCGGGTGGCGAGCACCGACTCCGCCGCCGCACACCCCTTCCGAATTACTGCAACACGTTCTACCGTGTCCGCGCCGCAGGCACCACGACGCAAGCCAGCGCGGACCCGTCGCCGGGGCCGTGAGACGCCTGGAGGGGCCGTGCATCTCGCCTACACGCCCGAGCAGCAGCAGTTGCGCGCGGAGTTGCGTGCGTACTTCGACGGGCTCGTACCCGACCATGTCTACGCCCGCTATGCCGACCCCGTCGCGCAGAAGCGGTTCTACCGCGAGACCATCCGCAGGCTGGGGGCCGAAGGATGGCTCGGTGTCGGGTGGCCGAAGGAATACGGGGGGCGGGGGCTGACCCCTATGGAGCAGTTCATCTTCTTCGACGAGGCGGCCCAAGCCGGTGTGCCGCTACCACTGATGGCCCTGAACACCGTCGGGCCGACCATCATGCAGTTCGGCACGGACGAGCAGAAGGCGTACTTCCTGCCGCGGATCCTCTCCGGTGAGATCGACTTCGCCATCGGCTACAGCGAGCCCGACGCGGGCACCGACCTGGCGGCGCTCAAGACCCGCGCCGTCCGCGATGGCGACACCTACGTCGTCAACGGGCAGAAGATCTGGACGACCAACGGGGACACCGCCGACTGGGTGTGGCTCGCCGTACGCACCGATCCGGAGGCGCCGCCGCACAAGGGCATCACGATGCTGCTCGTGCCGACCTCGGATCCCGGCTACTCGTGCACCGTCATCAACACCCTTGCCTCACATGACACCACGGCCAGCTACTACGAGGACATCCGTGTCCCCGTCTCGCGCCGGGTCGGCGAGGAGAACAAGGGCTGGCGGCTGATCACCAATCAGCTCAACCACGAGCGCGTCACCCTGGCCGCCCACGGCACCATGGCCATCCGCGCCCTCCACGACGTACAGCGCTGGGCGGCGGAGACCAAACTCGCCGACGGCCGCAGGGTCATCGACCTCGGCTGGGTGCGCGGCCGTCTCGCCCGCACACACGCCAGGCTCGATGCCATGAAGCTGCTCAACTGGCAGATGGTGGGCGCAGTCCAGGACGGGAGCCTCGCCCCGCATGACGCTTCTGCGGTCAAGGTGTACGGCTCGGAGGCACGCCGGGACGCCTATGCCTGGCTGATGGAGGTGGTCGGGGCCGCCGGTGCGTTCAAGGAAGGGTCGACGGGTGCTGTGCTGCACGGCGAGTTGGAACGCGGCTACCGCTCGGCCGTGATCTTCACCTTCGGCGGGGGCAACAACGAGATCCAGCGCGAGATCATCTCCTGGATCGGCCTGGGCATGCCGCGCGTACGGCGCTGACGCGGTGTGGAGCCTCGCGTCATTGAGGCATCAGTCCACCGATCCGGGTGAGAAGGCGCTGGGCGTCGCTGTGGGCCGTTCGTCCACGCACGTCGACCGCCCCGTTACGAACAGTGATCGCCACTGTCTCATGGGTGGTGGGGAACGCCTCGGCGAGGACTGTGGACTCGATCTCCTTCTGGATGCCGGCATCGTCCCTCACCAGGGCGCTCAGCAGACACTCCTCCTCGCGACGCCACGAGGCCGATGCACCGGCGTCATGGCCCGCGACCGGCTCGAAGCCCTCGTCCGGAACCGGCTCATACACCTCCGGTACCGCCCCGACACCCTGGACGAATTCATGGCCGGCGCCGACCTGACCCTCGGCGACCCGACGTCACCTTGACGAGCCGAAGTCAGTAGCAGGACGGTGTTCCGCTCGGGGCCGTACGTCCCCGTGCAGGGACGTACGGCCCCTCTCCCTCAGTACCGGCTAGGCGTCAGCGTGGAAGGGTGCACGGCCACAGTGGCCTGCGCGGGCACGAGGACGACCGCAGGGACAGGCGGGACAGATGAACACCTACGTGTACGACTTCGCGGAGGGCAGCCGGGGCATGGACGATCTGCTCGGGAACAAGGGCGCGAACCTCGCGGAGATGGTGCGCATGGGCCTACCGGTTCCTCCCGGGTTCACGATCACCACGGAAGCCTGTCGGACATTCCTGACCACTGGTGCTCCTCCGGTCGAGCTGAGGCCCCAGATCCGCGACCACCTCGCAGTCATCGAGGGCGCGGCCGGAAAGCGTCTGGGGCAGGCGGATGACCCGCTGCTCGTCTCGGTGAGGTCCGGGGCGAGGGTCTCGATGCCCGGGATGATGGAGACGGTCCTCGACGTCGGGCTGAACGACTACTCGGTGCTCGGACTCGGCAAGACGCCTGACCGGGAGCGGTTCGCCTGGGACTCCTACCGACGGCTCGTGCAGATGTACGGCAGTACGGTGATGGGCGTCGAAGGCTCATTGTTCGCCGAGGTGCTGACTCGCGTGGAGAGGCAGCATCACACACCGGACGACAGCCGTCTGGACGTCTGTGATCTGATCCGGATCACGGAGGCCTTCAAGGACCTGGTCCGTGAGCGGGCGGGCCGTGAGTTCCCCCAAGACCCCGCCGACCAGCTGTGGGAAGCCGTACTTGCCGTGTTCGCCTCGTGGAACGGTGACCGGGCCCGGCTCTACCGACGGCGCGAACGCATCCCCGACGACCTGGGCACCGCAGTCACCGTTCAGACCATGGTCTTCGGCAACTTCGGTCCCGACTCCGGCAGCGGCGTCGCCTTCACTCGCGACCCGGCCACCGGCCGCCCCGGCGTCTACGGTGATTATCTGCCCAGCGCTCAGGGCGAGGATGTCGTCTCGGGGGTACGCAACACCGTCCCCCTCCAGGAGCTGGCCACCCTGGACCCGGCCTCGTTCGCACAGCTCCGCGAGCACATGGCCAGTCTTGAGGCCCATTACCGCGACCTGTGCGACATCGAGTTCACCATCGAGCGCGGCAGGCTCTGGATGCTCCAGACACGCGTGGGCAAACGCACCGCCCAAGCCGCTTTCAGCATCGCCTCACAGCTGGCCGACGAAGGGGTGATCACTCCCCGGCAGGCCCTGGGGCGGGTCGACGGCGCAGGACTGGCACAGCTCATGTTCCCGCGCTTCGACACCACCGCTGCCGGCAGCGCGGTCGCGCGAGGAATCCCCGCCTCACCGGGTGCGGCCGTGGGAGCGGTCGTCTTCGATTCGGCGGAAGCGGTACGCAGGGCCGTCGCAGGAGAGAAGGTCGTTCTCGTACGGAGCGAGACCACGGCCGACGATCTGCCCGGAATGGTCGCCGCACAGGCGGTGCTCACCAGCCACGGAGGAAAGACCAGCCACGCAGCGGTTGTGGCACGGGGCATGGGCAAGGTGTGTGTGTGCGGGGCGGAAGGCGTCGTGGTCGACGTGCGGTCACGGTGTTTCACAGCCGGTGATCTGACCGTCTCCGAAGGTACCGTGATCTCCGTGGATGGCTCCCGGGGGCTCGTCCACATGGGAGCGGTGCCCATGGTCGAGTCCGACGTCATGCGCTACTTCGAGGGGGGTGGGCAACCGCCGGACGGCGCCGCTCAGGAGTGCGTACGTCCCGTGCACCGGATCTTGCAGCAAGCCGACGCGGCACGGCGGCTGGAGGTGCGGGCCAACGCAGACACACCACACGACGCGGCACGGGCCCGCCGCTTCGGCGCCCAGGGGATCGGGCTGTGCCGTACCGAACACATGTTCCTCGGCGACCGAAGGCCCTTGGTCGAAGCCATGATCCTGGCGGAGAGCGCTGCGGACCGGGATGCCGCGCTCGACGCACTGCTGCCACGGCAGCGCTCGGACTTCATCGGCATCCTGGAGGAGATGGACGGCCTGCCGGTGACGATCCGGCTGCTTGACCCGCCGCTGCACGAATTCCTGCCCGACCGAACGGAATTGGCTGTGCGGATGGCTCGGGACGAGGCCCTCGGCACGTCACCCGACCCCCGTGACACGTCCCTGCTGGCCGCGGTCACCCGCATGCACGAGGAGAACCCGATGCTCGGCCTGCGCGGCGTCCGGCTCGGGCTGGTCGTGCCCGGACTCGTCGCCATGCAGGTGCGGGCCATCGCCGAGGCCGTTGTGGCACGCAGACGGGCTGGCGGCGCCCCTCGGGCCGAGATCATGGTTCCGCTCGTCGACGCGGTCGAGGAACTGCGTCTGGTGAAGGACGAGGTGGATCGCGTCCTGGCCGCGGTCTCCACGGAGACGGGCGTCGCCGTGGAGTGCCCGGTCGGAACGATGATCGAGCTCCCCAGGGCTGCCTTGACAGCCGGCAGGATCGCGGGAGACGCCCGGTTCTTCTCGTTCGGCACGAATGATCTGACCCAGACCACCTGGGGTTTCTCCCGCGACGACGTCGAGTCGGCCTTCTTCTCCGCCTATCTCGACAAGGGTGTGTTCGCCGTGTCGCCGTTCGAGACGATCGACCGTGAGGGCGTGGGCCGCTTGGTCCGCATCGCCGTGGCCGAGGGCCGGGCGACGCGCCCTGACCTCGAGATCGGTGTCTGCGGGGAGCACGGTGGAGACCCGTCCTCCGTGCACTTCTTCCACGAGGTCGGACTCGACTACGTTTCCTGCTCGCCCTTCCGGGTGCCTGTCGCGCGGCTTGAGGCCGGTCGGGCAGCGCTGTCGGCAGCCGACGACGAGTCCTTCGGGGACTTCGGCGACCGCATGCACGCGTCGACCCGGACTCGCCTCAGTCCGGCAATCCCTGGTCGTGGCGGTGCGGATGATCACCGGCGCCCTCGGCCGGATGCCTTTGGGTGACCTTCTGACGCGTCGGGGCGCGCTCGATGACGCGTCTTGTCGTGGGCCTCACTGTCATGCAGTGCTCTTTTCCGGCGGGCAGTGCCCGACCGCGGAATGCGGTGCCTACGGTTGTGCCGTGAACCGGTCCGGATCAATGTGGATACATGGAGCACTCCCCAAAGTTCGAGCTTTCGGAGGTGAGGGGATGATGTACTGGAACGGCGGCGGCTGGGCCTGGATGATGTTTATGCCGCTTTTGTGGATCGTCCTGATCGGTCTCGTCGTGTGGGCGGTCATCCGCCTCACGCACCAACCGACCGGCCACGGGAACGGCCCCGAGCAGAGGTGGCCGCAGCGGGAGACGGCGGAGGAGATTCTCGACCGCCGCTTCGCCTCCGGCGAGATCGATGCAGAGGCCTACACCGAGGCACGGCAGCGGCTGGCTGCCCACAGCCCGAGGCGGCAGTGACACGTCTGCGGGGGCGCTGGGTCCCTCTGGCCCCGCTTGAACGGTGGAGGAGCAGCCGTGACTGCTGGCGGAGAACTTCCGATCGTCTTCGGCGTCGATGCCGCGGAGCCGGCCGGGGCGGCGGCGGCCTGGGCGGCTGATGAGGCTGTCCGTCGTGGTGCGTCCCTGAAACTGGTGCACGCGGTAGTACCGGTGACACACCATGTGCGTGGCGTCGAGGAGACGGCACATCACAAGGCACTGCGTCAGCTTGGCAGCGAGGCACTCGACAAGGCGGCGGTGTTTGCTCATGCGCGGCAACCGGACCTCGAGGTGTCGGTCTTCATGACCGACGGCAACCCGGCCCAAGTCCTGGTGCGGCAGTCCGAGCACGCCCGGATCGTGGTGCTCGGCTCTCACCGGTTGGGCAGATTGGCTGAGGTGCTCAGCGCCCGATCCGCCGCCGTCCCGGTCAGTGCGAACGCCGTCTGCCCGGTCGTCGTGGTGCCCGATCCCATCAACACCCCTTACCGGCCAGCCAGGTTGGTGGTCGGTGTGGACGGCAGCCGCTCGGCCGCCGTGGCCCTGGACCATGCCTTTGACGCCGCCGCCAGGCGTGGGGCATCGGTGCACGCGGTCTGGGTGTGGCAACCGCCGTTTCCGGCGTTCATCGACGAGAGCACCGCGCTCGAGACGTGCCGCAGGCAGCTCCACGAAGCCACCGCCGCACGATCCGCCGCGTACCGAGACGTCCCGTTTGATCACTCGGTGGTGCGCGGCCATCCTGTGGAGGCACTTGCCGGGGTATCCGAGCACGCACTCGCCGTGGTCGTCGGCCGACGTGGCCGGGAAGGTTTCTGCGGCATGCGGCTGGGTTCCGTTCCGCACGGGCTGCTGCACCGCGCCTCCTGCCCCGTGATCACCGTGCCACCGCGGGCGGGCGAGGAGCCTTGAAGCCCTGATGCATGGGTTTCCGGAAGGTGCGCCGCCCCGGACGCAGAGAGGAGTGTGTCGTGCACCGAGCGATAGGTTCTCGGCTCGGCCGAGGCTCGCCGCGCGGTGTTCGCGAGGTCGATGCCGCCCGGCGAACCGCTGCGGCAGGACCGTGCTGCTGCGCTGCTTCGGTGCCGGCGCCACCGTCGTCATGCGTGCACCGAAGGCCTCTGCTGCGCGCCCTGATGCGCGACGAAGAGCGGATCCGCGAAGAGATCGAATCCCGGGTCCTCGGCGACACGTTCCTGCCGCTCGCGCCACGGCCGATATGACCGTTCGGGACGGCGTGGTCGGACCGACCGGCTGTCCGGTCACCCGTCACCGAGCCGCCGCCCGGTGGCACCGCAGCCCGCATGAGCGGCACCGGGGCGGCGGAACTCCACGAGACGTAGTCATTCCCGGCGTGGACACTGGACTTGGATCGACGGATCGATTCGTGGGAGCGATGTGATGGCGGGATTCCGGGATTTCCTGATGCGGTTCAGGCCGGTCGGCCTGCCCGGCCCTGCCGCGGCGGGAGGGGTGCCCGCAGACCGGTCGGCTGAACTCGCGGCGGAACTGGAGCCCCAGCTCGCTCAGCTCCAAGCGGCAGAGACCGAGGCGCGGAAGGTACGGGAGCAGGCGGCCGAGGAAGCGGCGCGGCGCCGCGAGGCAGCCGAACGGATGGCCATGGATTGCGTCGAGCAGGCCCGCGCCGCTGTGCAGGGTGTACGGAATCAGAGCGCCGCCCGAATCCGGGAAGCCACCGCTGCCGAGGTCGCGGCTCTGCTGGCGGCCGCCGAACGTGATACCGCCGCCCTTCGGGGCCGGGTCGAGCGCCGTATGCCTGCACTCGTGGACCGCGTGGTTGCTGCGGCGATCGAAGACCTTGCCGGCACGGATGGCGATCTGCGGGAAGGGGGCACGCTGCGGTGAGCGCCGGGTGGGTAGCGGGCGTGACCCGAGCCAGGGCCATGCTCTCCAGGTGCTTGGGCGTATCCGGTGCCCGGGATGTGGCCGGCGCCGCGACGCTCTCCGATGCCGCGAGATACCTGGCCGCCACGCCGTACCGGCACGATCTCAGTACTGAAGCCGGGCTGGCCGACGCCCAGCGGGCGGTCTCGGCGACCCTACTGTGGCATCTGAGGGTGCTCGCCGGGTGGCAACCACGCGAGGGAGCAGCCACGCTGAGGCTGCTTGCCTCCGGTTTCGAGATAGCCAACGTCGATGATCATGCCCGTGCGCTGTCGTCTGCCGGGCATATCCCATCTGCCCGGCCGTACCGGCTTGGGGCACTGGCCACCGCGTGGCCGAGGTTGTCCCGGGCCGGCACGCAGGCAGAGCTTCAGGCCGCGCTTGCCGGGTCTGCGTGGGGCGATCCGGGAGCCGACTCCGCTGCGGCCATGGCTGTCGGTATGCGCATCGCTGCTGCTCAACGGACCGCGGCGGCCGTGCCGCAGGCGGTGCACTGGGCGGCGGGACGGCTCGCGCTGCTTCTTGGCCGCGAACTGTTCCTCGCCGACCGTCCTCTGACTCCGCCATCCGCCCGCCGGGCCGCTCGGGTGCTCGGCCCCGAGGCCGTGGGCGCGGCGTCGTACCCCGACTTCCTGCGGCGGCTGCCGGTCACGGCGCGCTGGGTGCTGGACGGCATCGAGGCACCGACGGACCTGTGGCGCGCGGAGACCAGGTGGTGGGTCCGGCTGCAGCAGGACGGACAGGATCTGATGCGCCGCACCCGGCTCGACTCCTCGCCCGTCGTAGGTGCTGTCGCCGTGCTCTCGGCCGACGCATGGCTGCTTCGAGGTGCCCTCGAATTGGCCGCACGCGGCGGCGGCTCGCTGGAGGCGTTCGATGCCCTGGTCTGAGGCCGTGCGGCCGGTCCGCATGCAGCGGGTGGCGATCGTCGCACCATGCGAGACCCTGCGCGAGACGCTGGTCCGCATCGCTGAGGCGGGCAATGTCGAGATCGACCGGATCGACGACCCCGCGCATGTCGCGCCGGGCCCGGCGGCGCGTCGGCTGCAGCGGCTGCGTGCCGAGCCATCGGGCGCCCTCCTGTGCGCGGTTCCGCCGGACCTCGACGCCCTCGAAGAGGCAGGCCGGACCGACCTGCTGGCGGGCGAGGCGCAACTCGAGGAGCGGATCGGCACGGCCGTCAGGCGCGGGACCGTGGCGGCGCTCGCCGGATGGTGCCCCGCCGCCGACGTACGCCCGACGGCCGCGCGGCTCGCCGACGTCGGAGGTGTTCTGGTGCCGATGCAGACTCCCGGCGGCATCGATCCGCCGACTCTGCTGCGCGGCACCGGAGTGGTGCGCGGCTCGTTCTCCCCGCTGGTACGCACCTACGGCACGGTGCCGTACGCAGACATCGACCCCACGATGCCCGCCGGCATCGTCTACGTGGTGATGTTCGGCGTGATGTTCGGCGACGCCGGGCACGGGGCGCTGCTGCTTCTGATCGCCCTGCTGCTGTATCTGGGGCGCCCCCGCCGGCTGACGCCCCTGAGGCGCCTTTGGCCGTTCGTGGCCGGAGCCGGGCTGGCCGCTACTGCCGCGGGCGTCGCCTATGGCGAGTTCTTCGGCCCCACCGGCATGCTGCCGGTGCTGTGGTTGGACCCGCTGGACCAGCCGATGCGCCTGCTCGCCGCCGTGGTCGGACTCGGGATCGCGCTCCTGGCCCTGGCGTACGGGGCCGGCATCGTGAACCGCTGGCGGGAGGGCGGACTGGTGAACGCGCTGTACGCGGCGTCGGGCATTGCTGGTGCCCTGCTCTTCCTCGGCCTCGCCATGCTCGCCGGCGGGGTCTATCTGGGTCTTACCACCTACACGATCGGCGGTGTCGTGCTGGCCGTCACCGGTCTGGCGCTGGCCGGGTTCGGGCTGTTCACGGCATCCCCGGGCGGGGCCGGCGGCGCCGTGCAGACAGGGGTCCAGCTCTTCGACGTCGTGGTGCGCCTCGGCTCGAACGTCTTCTCCTTCGCGCGGCTGGCCGCTTTCGGGATGACCCACGCCGCGCTGGGCGAGATCGTCTGGCGCGGCACGAGCGCACTGGCCGGCAAGGGGCCGGCTGCGTTGCTGGGGGCCGTGATCGTCTTCACTGTCGGCAATGCGCTCGCCTTCGCCTTGGAGGCGCTGGTCGCCGGGGTACAGGCGCTGCGGCTGGAGTTCTACGAACTTTTCTCCAGGGTCTTCGAGACCCAGGGGCGTCCGTTTCGTCCTTGGCAGGTTCCGGTACAGCACACGGAGGTGGCGTCGTGATCGCCTGGCTCATTGCCCTGCCTGTCATCGCGGTGGCCTTCGTCGGCACGCGCCTGTTGCTGCGGCGGCGCAGCCGGGCAGTCGTCCGGGTGATCGTCGCCGCCGACATGGCTCTGCTCGTCGGCGCGCTGGCCCTGCTGGCCGTGGCCCTCAGCGGCGCTCCCGCCCAGGCATCGGCATCCCAAGCCGCCGCCCAGGCTTCGGGGTCCGGTTCGGCGGCTCTGATCGGTGCCGCGATCGCGGTCGCCGGGGCGTCGATCGGCGCGTCGATCGCCGTCGCATACACCGGAGCTGCCGCACTGGCGGCGTTGAGCGAGCGACCCGAGCTGTTCGGTCGGGCCATGGTCATCGTCGGGCTCGCCGAGGGGATCGCCATCTACGGCCTCGTCGTCGCCATCCTCCTCATCGGGAAGGCCTGACCGTGGGGCGCGTGGCAGCCATCGGAGAGCAGGTCCGGGTGGCGGGGCTGGCCCTGGCGGGCGTGACCGTCCTGATCGCAGAGGAGCCCGACGCGGTGCGCCGTGCCTGGCAGAGCCTGCCCCACGACGTCACCTTGGTGATCGTCACCCCGGCTGCCGCCGACACCCTTGGTCAGGCGATGCTGGACAGCGCACGGCCGCTGGCGGCGGTGATGCCAACATGAAGTCAGCGGCCCCGGATCACGCCTCCGCCCTGGCACCGGTGCGAGAAGAACTGCTGCGCTCGGCCCGGGCCGACGCCGAGGAAGTGCTGGCCCGCGCGGGCCGCGATGCCGAGGCGCTGCTCGACGCGGCCAGGGCCCGTGCGGCGGCGATCCTTGACGATGCGCGCCGACACGGTGAGGCCGAAGCGACCCGTGGGCGCACCGCCGAGCTGACCCGGGTCCGCAGAACCATCCGCGCCCGCGAACTCGGAGTGCGCAGGCAGGCGTACGAGGAACTGCGCCGCCGTGCCGCCGAACGCGTCCGCGACCTGCGGGACACTGCGGACTACCCGGTGATCCGCGACCGGCTTCACCAACGGGCCCGTCGGCTCCTCGGCCCGGGTGCCCGTGTCACGGAACACCCCAGCGGAGGATTCGTGGCCCAGGCGGCGGGCTGCCGGGCCGACTGCTCCCTCGATGCCCTTGCCGCCCGTGTGCTGGACAGGTTCTGCGCGGAGACGGAGACACTGTGGGCGCCGTGAGCAGCGCGTCCGAAGCAGCCGCCATGGACGGCAGAGGGGAGCGGTCTTGTCACGTCTTGCGAGTTGCCGGTCCGCTGGTCGAGGTGGAGTACGTGGACGGCACGGCCATGCACGACATGGTCTCCTTGGGCGATGCCGGCCTGCCCGGTGAGGTGGTGGCGATCAAAGGCGGCGTGGTCACGGTCCAGGCGCACGAGTACACCGGAGGTCTCGCCCCCGGGCACAGCGCCCGGCCCCTGGGCATACCGCTGTTCGCCCGGCTCGGTCCCGGTCTGCTCGGCGGAATCTTCGACGGCCTGCTGCGCCCGCTGTCAGGAAGCGGCGAATGGCTCCTCCCCGGCGCGAGCATGACCGGGGACGGCGACCGCTCGTGGCGGTTCACACCCCGAGCAGCGGCGGGGGAACGGGTGTCCGAAGGCCAGGTACTCGGCGAGGTCCGGGGAACACGGTCAGTGACCGTGCGGATCCTCGTACCGCCCGGTGCCGGAGGGGTCGTGGAGCGAATCGCCCCCGAAGCGGAGCACCCTGAGAGCGGGGTGCTGGCCGTCGTCGGTGGCACCGAGGTCCGGATGATTGCCGACTGGCCCATCCGCCGTCCGCGCCCGGTCGGTGAGCGTCTCGCCGCACAACAGCCGCTGAACACCGGGCAGCGCGCGATCGACCTTCTCTTCCCTGTGGCGAAGGGCGGCACGGTCGCCGTGCCCGGCGGGTTCGGCACTGGCAAGACGATGCTGCTGCAGCAGATCGCCAAATGGTGCGACGCCGACGTGATCGTCTACATCGGGTGCGGAGAGCGCGGCAACGAGATGGCCGACGTCATCACCGATCTGGCCGCACTCGAAGACCCCCGAACCGGCGGCAGACTCGCCGATCGCACGGTGACGATCGCCAACACCTCCAACATGCCGATGATGGCCCGTGAAGCGAGCATCTACACCGGCGCCACGGTCGCCGAGTACTTCCGCGACATGGGGCTCGACGTCGTGGTCATCGCCGACTCGACCTCCCGCTGGGCCGAGGCGTTGCGCGAGTTCTCCTCCCGCACCGGTGCCCTACCGGTGGAAGAGGGCTATCCTGCGGGCCTGGCCTCGGCGATCGCCGCCTTCTACGAACGAGCCGGTTCGGTGACCACGCTCGGCGGGGACCAGGGATCGGTCACCGTCATCGGCGCGGTCTCGCCACCCGGCGGCGACCTGACGGAGCCGGTCACCGCCCACACCGAACGGTTCGTACGCTGCCTGTGGGCCCTCGACCGCGACCTCGCCTACGCCAGGCACTACCCGGCGGTTTCCTGGGCGGGGTCCTTCTCCCGCGACGCAGCGACCCTCGCCTCCGTGCATGCGGATGCCGGTGCCCCCGACTGGGATGCCCGGCGCGCGCGGACGGCCGGACTGCTGGCCGAGGCCGATCGGCTGGCCGACCTCGTCGACCTGATCGGTATCACCGCGCTCCCAGCCCAGGAGCGGATCAGTGTGATCGGCGGCCGGCTGATGCGGGAGGGCGTGCTCCAGCAGAGCGCGCTGTCGGCCCGTGACGCTTACTGCGGTGCGAACAAGGCTGCGGCCCTGGTTGAGGCTGTTCTCGCGGTTGTCGACCTGTGCCGGGAACTCGTCGGGGCCGGCGTACCCGCCTCGGTGATCGAGGAGGCGGACTTCGGACCGTTGCTCCGCGCTCGCGAGGACGTCGGCCCGGACGATGCTGCGGGTGTCGCCGGCCGGCGGGACGCCATGCTCGCCTCGCTCGCCGGGCTGCGGGGGGCGATGTGACCGACTGGGGCGAGATCGAGTACACCGCGATCCGTGAACTGCGCGGTCCGCTCGCAGTCGTCGACGGGGTGGCGGGCATCGGCTGGGACGAGTTCGTCCGGATCACGCTCGAATCCGGCGAGGAGCGGCACGGACTCGTACTTGAGGTGGACCGCGGACTCGCTGTCGTACAGGTCCTGGAGGACACCGCCGGGATGGACCCGGCGCGCGTGCGGATGGCCTTCGCCGGAGGGCCGTTGCGTATCCCGGTGGGCTCCGGGTGGCTGGGCCGGGTCTGCAACGGCCGTGGCGAACCGATCGATGGCGGGCCGCCGGTATTCGGATCCGCCTCCGCGACGGTCGGTGGAAACCCGATCAACCCGATGCGGCGGGAACCTCCCGCAGAGCCTGTGCTCACGGGCGTCGGGGCCGTGGACGGGCTCACCACACTCGTGCGGGGCCAGAAGCTGCCGGTGTTCTCCATCGCGGGACTGCCGCACCTCGAACTGGCCGCCCAGATCGCCGCCCAGTCCACGGCGGCCGGAGAGCCGTTCAGCGTCGTCTTCGCAGGCATGGGACTCACCCATGCCGACGCCTCCTTCGTCCGCGACGCTCTCGAGGAGCGGTCCGCCGCCGGAGAACTGGTTCTGCTGCTGAACACCGCGGACGACCCGGTGATCGAACGTATCCTCACCCCGCGGATCGCGCTCACCGTCGCCGAGCACCTTGCCTTCGCGGAAGGCAGACACGTGCTTGTGGTCATGACCGACATGACCAGCTACGCCGAGGCGTTGCGCGAGGTCTCCGCGGCACGCGGCGAGATCCCCGCCCGACGCGCCTACCCCGGCTATCTCTACAGCGACCTCGCCTCCCTCTACGAACGTTGCGGACGCATCCGGGACCGGCCCGGCTCCATCACCGTCCTCCCGGTACTGACGATGCCCGGCGGCGACATCACGCATCCGGTGCCGGACCTGACCGGGTACATCACGGAGGGACAGATCGTGCTGTCCCGCGAGACGCACGCGCGCGGGGTGTACCCGCCCGTGGACGCCCTGTCGTCGCTCTCTCGCCTGATGCGCAAGGGTGCTGGTCCCGGCCGTACCCGGCCCGACCATCTCGACGTCGCCGCCCAAATGCTCGCCGCTCTCGCAAGGGCCCGGCAGGTGCGCGAACTGGCCGACCTGGTCGGGCGGACGGCGCTCAGCGCGACCGACGTCCGGTACCTGGACTTCGACGAGGCGTTCCTGCGGTGTTTCGTGCATCAGCGTCATGACGAACTGCGAACTCTGGACGCGACGTTGGAGAAGGCTTGGCAGGTCTTGCTTGACCTGCCCAGAAGTCAGCTCGCCATGCTCCCGGAGCAATTGCTGGACGCACACGGTGCGGAGCGGGGATGAAGGCGATGGCCACTCTCCGGATTCCACCAGGACGGGCCGGACGACTGCGTCTGCGGCGCAGTCTGGCGGTTGCCGTGCGCGGCGCCGACCTTCTTGAGAAGAAGCTGAGCATCCTCCGCGCAGAGCACCAGCGCCTCCTACAGGCCGAGCAGGCCGCTGCTGCCGCCTGGCACGAGCTGCTTCGGGAGGCCGAAACATGGCTGCTGCGCGGGCTCGTACTCGGCGGAGAGCACGCCCTGGACACGGCGACGGCAGGTCTCGATCCGGCGGACGTCACCTTCGACTGGACCACGTCCATGGGGGCGCACCACCCGTCGGAGTTCTCCTGTACGGTCCCGCCCCGCCCGCCGACCGCCGCCGCACCGGGCAACACGGCCCTGATCAACGCCGAAGCCGCCTACCGGCGGGCGGTGGCGGCGGCGGCCGACTACGCCGGCAACCGGGCCGCCGTCAGAATCGTTGGTGCGGAGATGCTCAGCACCCGCCAGCGGCTCCGGGCGCTTCAGCGCCACTGGATTCCATGCCTGCGGGAGGCCCTGGCTCGCGCGGACCTCACTCTGGAGCAGAGCGAGCACGAGGACGCCGTCCGGCAGCGATGGGCCGCCCACCACGTACTGGAAGAGGGCGACGCGCCCGGCTGACACCCGTGTGACCGTGCCTCGACCGGCGACCCGTACGGTGAGCGTGAGCTCACGATCTCGGTCGACGTCCCGCCAGACCAGACGGAAGGGCTGGGAAGCCAGGGCCACGACGGCGGGGTCGAAGTCCAGGGCCATCGCCGCGTCCCGCTCCACCCACGACTCGTAGCCCACCAGAGACCGCGAAGTCACCGCCCAGTAGTCGCCCGTGAAGTTCTTCTGCCCCTTGAACGCGGTGAACTTCCGGGTCGGCGAGGCAAGTTCGAATGGCTCACTCCAGAAGCGGGCCAGCGGGCCGATCCGACGAGAACCGTCGGGTCCGACGAACCCCACATGGACGTCAGCCGCGTACTCCCAGGCGGCTACCACCTCCGCAGGCTCGCCCACGAGTACCTCCCCAGGCCCCTCACCCCTACCGAGAGGGTGGAACACCTCGTGGAGCACCACGGCTGAACGCAGGTCGCGTCACCCCAACGAGGGACAACCCGTCTCAAACACGTCGGCGAACCACATCACCTGAGACCAGAAGCCAATCGGACCAGGGTGAGCCAACAACTTGACGCGGGACAGACACGTTCGCGGCCCCTCAGTCGATACAGAACTCGTTGCCCTCGATGTCCAGCATCGGGATGCACGAATCATTGCCGTCATACAGCGTTCGCACGTGTACCGCGCCGAGCGGGACCAGCCGTGCGCATTCGGCCTCAAGTGCGGCGAGGCGCTCTTTACCCACGAGTCCGGTGCCGACCCGCACATCAAGATGCACTCGGTTCTTGGCGGCCTTCCCCTCGGGGACGCGCTGGAAGTACAGCCGCGGGCCCACACCTGAGGGATCAATGCAGGCGAACCAAGAATCCCGCTGCTCAGGTGGCTGCGAGCGCTTGAAATCGTCCCAAGTGGCAAACCCCTCCGGTGGCGGCGGTACGACGTACCCCAACACCTCGCACCAGAAACGAGCGAGGCGCTCAGGTTCAGCGCAGTCGAAGGCGACTTGGAACTTCTTGATCGACGTCATCGGTCCACCATATTGGCGCGTGCTTTCACCGAGATCCCGGGGTTTCATCGCCGTGCGGGTCGAGGTCTCGCGTGACATGAGTAGCGCCACCGGACCAGATCGCCTGAGACGACGAGCAAATCGGACCAGATCACCTGAGACAGGGGCCAATTCGCAAGAGACGGGACATCAATGAGCATGTCGTCCACGGTCAGGACCCCCACTGGCTTCGGCAGCATGAGCTGGCCCCACTCGTCAGTGGGTTTCGGCCCCACTTGTCGATCGTTCGGGCATGAACCGTCAGTGAGTTTCGGCCCCACCCTCGCTTCGCGGTGTGTGGTTCAGGGGGTGGCTGTGGCCGGTGGGGGTGTCCATCGGCGGGGAGATGTCTGTGATGACTCTTCGGCGCCGCATCGCAGCGCCGTGCTCAGCACCACAGTCGACGAACCTGTGAACCGAGGTTGCTCAGAGTTCTCTGGTCATGAATGTACTGTTCGGGTCGGGCCGGTAGTCCGCGAACGGCTCGCAGTGGGTGAACCCGAACTTCTCGTACAGCTTCCTGGCCGGCAGGAAGAATTCGGCCGTGCCGGTCTCCAGACTCAGCCGCGTGAAACCCATGCGCTCGGCCTCGGTGATGATGTGCTCCAGCAGCACTGACGCGATCCCGCTCCGCTTGCGTGCCGCCATGGTGCGCATCGACTTCAGCTCGGCGTGGCCTGCGTCCAGTTTCTTCAGTGCACCGCAGCCCACCAGGGTGTCGCCGTCCCGCACTGACCAGAACGTGATCTCGGGCTTACGGAGGGCGTCGAGGTCGAGCGCGTGCTTACTCTCCGGAGGCGAGATGGAGCGCATCTGCTGGACATGCTCGTCGAGAAACCCGGCGATCTCAGGTCCGGAGAGGTCGTCTGTCGCGATCTTCATTCCTGCTCGTCATCCTTGGAGTCACTCGGTGCTGTTGACACCGCATCACGCTTTCTCAGGCGGCGTGGGGCCGGAGCCGGTCTGCGGGGCGTCGGACGAGTGTGCCATGTACGGACGCACCCACGAGGGCGAGGGCAACCGACTGGGGGCGCGGTGATCGCTCGCCGGCGGGCCCGGGCGTACCCGGCGAGCCGGGCGGCGGGCGCGTGCTCCGCGCGCTCCCGATGCCCGGCGGAGGGCGCCCTGCGGTTCGTCGCGGCGGGGGAGTGTCATATCTCGGCTCCAGGGGCAGGGAAATGCTGTGCACTGAACCGACACGAGGAGCCGGGTCCATGGTGACGATTCCCAGTGATCTGATCAGGCTGGAACGCATCGCCGAGATCGAGCGGGCGAAGCTCGCGGGACTCAAGGACGAGGAGTTCGAAGCCCAGCGGTGCGTGTGGAGCTCCGCCGACCAGGCGTTCCATGCCGCAGTCGCGGAGTTCGCGGCGCGAACGGGCGCGGGGCTGTCCCGCGAGGCCGTCGAGCGGGAAGTCCGCAACGCCGCACGACGCGGGGACGAGGATCCCGCCGTCGAGTAGCCGCTCGCGGTCTCGGACCGTTGTCCGCCGCTCCCGGCTCGAGGCCCGCGGAGTCCGGCGGCGGTGGCGACCGGCCACGGGCCGCGGTGCCCTTCCCCTCCCTGCTGCCCGTGGGGATACTGCGGAAGCACCGGGATCCGCCGGCAGGTGCCGTTCACGGCTGCGAGGTCCATGAGATGCATGAGATGCACGCCGGACCGTGCGGTGAGACGTGCGGCGACCCCGGCCTCTTCGGTCCCGGTTCCGTCACCTGGCACATGCACGGCGACCCGATGATGTGGGTCGCCGGGGTCCGCGCGCTCTACCTCCAGGCGCTGCACCCCCGCGCGGTCCGCGGAGTCATCAGCAACAGCGACTTCCGGCGCGACGCCTGGGGCCGTCTGCTGCGCACCGCCGACTTCGTCGGCACCATCACCTACGGGAGCGCGGAAGTCGCCGAGCGGGCCGGTGCCCGGGTGCGGAAGATCCACCGGCTGCTCGGTGTGGACGAGCCCGAGCTGCTGCTGTGGGTGCACTGCGCCGAGGTGGACTCCTACCTCCAGGTCCAGCTGCGCTCCGGATTCCCGCTGAACGACGCCCAAGCCGATCGGTACGTCGACGAGCACCGCACCAGCGCACGGCTGGTCGGCCTCGATCCGGCCCGTGTGCCCGCCACCACCGCCGAGCTCGCCGCCTACTTCGACGCGGTCCTGCCGGAGCTCGAGGCGGGGGACGACGCCCGCGCGGTCGACGATTTTCTGCGCCGCCCGCCCGTCCACCCCGCCCTGGTCCCGGCACGCGAGTTGCTGTGGCGGCGGGTGGCGGTACTCGCGTACAACGCTCTGCCGCCTTACGCCCATGAGCTCTACGGACGTCCTGCGCCCCCGCCCGAACGCGTCACCCGTCGGCTCATCGCCACCGGCAACGCCCTGCGCTGCATCCCCAGCAGGCTCCGCTGGCAGCTCCCGCCGGGCCACATCCTGAGGGCCATGGCGCGACTCGGGCCCGGTAGCCGACCCGCGCCGTACACACTCGGAAACCAGGCGGCCATACTGGACGGTCCGGGGAGGGCGCGGCAAAGCAACGGGGGCGATGGCACGAGATGGCGGACACCAGGCTGATCCACGGCCGCTACCGGCTGCTCGATCTGATCGGGCGCGGTGGTATGGGCGAGGTATGGCAGGCTCATGACGAGTCGCTGGATCGGCGTGTCGCAGTCAAATGCCTCAAACCGCTCGGACAGCGCAGCGACCAGGCCATCAGCGACATCCTCAGGGAGCGGTTCCGCCGAGAGGCCCGCGTCGCAGCCTCGCTGCAGCACCATGGCGTCACGGTCGTCCATGACTTCGGCGAGTACCAGGGAGTGCTCTACCTGGTGATGGAGTTCCTGGAGGGGCGCAACCTCAGCCAGGCCCTCAACGACAGCAAGCCGCACCCGCTGACCGTGCCCGAGGTCGTGGACATCGCGGCGCAGGTCGCCGACGCCCTCGCCTACACCCATGAGCAGGGCATCGTGCACCGGGATCTGAAGCCCGCGAACATCATGCGCCTCACCGACGGCACGGTGAAGATCTGCGACTTCGGTATCGCCCGGCTCGGCCGCGACATCGGCTTCACCTCGCGGCTCACCGGTTCGAGTGTCGCGATGGGCACCCCGCACTACATGTCGCCCGAGCAGATCAGCAGCGGTCCGGTCGATCACCGCAGCGACCTGTACTCGCTGGGCTGTGTGCTCTACGAGATGGTCACCGGCGTCCCGCCGTTCGATCTCGGCGACACCTGGGCGATCCTCGTCGGACACCGCGACACTCCGCCCGATCCGCCCCGTACCCGGCGAGCCGACCTGCCCGAGGCATTCGACCGCATCGTCCTCGACCTGCTCGCCAAGACGCCGGAAGGGCGGCCGTCGGACGCCAAGGAGCTAAGGCGCCGGATCGCCGCGGCCCGGTCCTCGTCCGCCGGGTCCGCGTCCCCCGCCACCGCGCCGTACGCCATGTCCTCGACCTCAGCCACCGGCTCCGGCCAGGACCCGTCGCCACTCGCCTGGTCCCGCGGAATGACCGCGGGACGCAAGGCGCTCGGCTCCGCCGCGCCCGGCATCCCGCTGCCCGACTTCACCTCCGGCCTCACCGGCGTCTGGGTCACCGCCGCCCAGCAGCGCGGATCCGCCACCGCGGCCCTCCACAGCCCCGAGCGCCCCACCCCGCCGCCCGACACCCTCGCTGTCCTCACCGGCCGCCACGACGAGGGACTGCACCTCGCCGTACTCGCCGAGCGCGAACACCTGCTGGGCCCCGAGCACCCGGACACCCTCGCCAGCCGTTACGAGGTCGGCTTCACCCTCAGCAGGACCGGCCGCGCCCTGGACGCCCTGGACTCCTTCGGCCGGGTCGCCGAAGGACGCGCACGCTCACTGGGCCCCGACCACCCCGACACCCTCGCCGCCCGTCAGGAGACGGCATACGTGCTCGGCCGGCTCGGCCGGCACTTCGAGGCCCACCAGGTGTACGCGGCGGTGCTCGCGTCACGCGAACGCACCATGGGCCCTGAGCACCCCGACACCCTGCGTTGCCGGCACAACCTCGCGTTCAACCTGAGCAGGCTCGGGCGGCTGGAGGACTCCTACCGGATGGCCTGCGAGGTCGCCGATGCCCGCGCGCGGGTACTCGGACCCGCCCATCCGGACACGCTCGTCACCCGCTACGAGGTGGCCTACGCCCTCGGTCAGTTGGGACGCTGGACCGAGGCCCTGGTGATCTACCAGGAGGTGGCCGCTGCCCGGGCGCACTCACTGGGCCCCGAGCACCCGGACACCCTCGCCGCCCGCTACGAGGTCGGCATCAGCCTCGGACGGCTCGGCCGCAGTGCGGAGGCGCTCCAGGTCTACGAGGCACTCATCGGCGACCGCACCCGTGTGCACGGCGCCGAGGACCCGGAGACCCTGCGCGCCCGCCACGGCCTCGGCGTCAATCTGGGGAGGCTCGCGCGCTGGGACGAGGCGCTGGCGGTGGCTCAGGACGTCCTCCTGATCCGGGAACGGGTGCTGGGCCCCCTCCACCCCGATACCCTCGTCAGCCGTCGTGAGGTCGCCGTCGGCCTCGGCTGGCTGGACCGCTGGGCGGACGCGCTCACCGTCTACCGGCAGGTCGCGGAGGCCCGTGAACACGTGCTCGGCGCCGACCATCCCGACGCGCTCGCCAGCCGCAACGACGAGGCGCACTGCCTGGAGCAGTTGGGCAGGGGCCCCGAGGCAGTGGCGCTGTACCGGCGAGTCGCCGCACTACGGCAGCGCGGCGCCTCCGGCCCCCGGTAGCGACGCGTGCCTGACCGCTGGTGGACCGGTGGACCTGCCGCGGACCCGGTGGACGACAACGCACACCCGTCCCGGTCGGTGCGGCGGTGGCGAGGTGCCGCCTCGGTCCGCGGCGCGGCCAGCGCCCGGCCGGGCACCGGACACGCCCGCTCACTCCCATGGGGGCTTCCGCAGCTCGGGGCCCCCGTGCCCGGCGCACAATGTCCCTATGACGGATCCCGCCGAGCAGGAGCAGCGCGGCCGTGCCGCGCGAAAACGGGTACCCCGCTCCTCCCACGGGCGCTGGATCCCCGCCGCGGACCGGCGCGACCCGATCGCGATCCTCGAGGAGCAGGCCACGAGCCGGGAATCGGACCTGGTGCCGATCCGCTATGGCCGGATGGCCGTCTCGCCGTTCACCTATCTGCGCGGTGCTCCGGCCGTCCTGGCCGCCGATCTCGCCCCGCAGCCGCACAGCGGGCTCACCGTCCAGTTGTGCGGCGACGCGCACCTCCTCAACTTCGGAGCCTTCGCATCCCCGGAACGCTCGCTGCTGTTCGACCTCAACGACTTCGACGAGACGCTGCCGGGCCCCTTCGAGTGGGACGTCAAGCGACTGGTCGCCAGCCTCGCCGTGGCCGCGCTCGACAACGGTCACCCCGAGACGAAGGCCCGCCAGGCCGCGCTCTCCGGAGCGCGCTCGTACCGGACCACCATGCGGCACCTCGCCGGGCTCGGTGAACTCGCGGTCTGGTACGAGCGGATCGACGCGGCCGACGTCCTCGCGCTCGTCCGCAAGGTGGACCGCTCGCGCGTCGAGACCCAGATCGCCAAGGCCCGCCGCCGCACCAGCCTCCAGGCGGTGGAGAAGCTCACCACGCTCGTGGAGGGACGGCGTCGTATCGTCTACGATCCGCCGCTGCTCGACGTGCTCGAACCGGCCGAGGCGTCCGCCGTACGGAAGATCCTCAGCGGCTACCGCAGCACGCTGCCGGAGGACCGCAGGATCCTGCTGGACCGGTTCCGGTTCGCCGAGGCCGCCCGCAAGGTCGTGGGCGTGGGCAGTGTCGGCACCCGGTGCTATGTGGCGCTGCTGACCGGCCGTGACGACGGGGACCCGCTCTTCCTCCAGATCAAGGAGGCGCAGCGGTCCGTACTCGAACCCCATCTGCCCCGCTCCGAGTACAGGCACCAGGGGCAGCGCGTGGTCGCCGGCCAGCGACTGCTCCAGGCCGCCAGCGACATCTTCCTCGGCTGGGTGAGCGGTCCGGCCGGCCGCCACTTCTACTGGCGGCAGCTGCGCGACATGAAGGGCTCGGCGGACGTCCCCTCCATGGACCCGGCCCTGCTCGGCGAATACGCGGCACTCTGCGGCCGGGCGCTCGCCCGCGCCCACGCCCGCACCGGCGAACGCATCGCCATCGCCGCCTACCTCGGCACCTCCGACCGGTTCGACCAGGCGATGGCCGACTTCGCGATGGCTTACGCGGACCGCACCGTCGCCGACCACGCGGAGCTGAAGGCGGCGATCGCGGCCGGCGACGTCACCGCGCAACTGGGCATCTGACACGCGGCCGCCTTTCCGCCCTCTGGTCGCGACGATCACCACGTGCTACGAAGAGGCATGCCAGCAGCCGAAGCATTCTCCCGATCCACCTACGACGCCGTCATCGTGGGCGGTGGCCACAACGGACTGGTCGCCGCCGCCTACCTCGCTCGGGCGGGGCGGAGCGTCCTGGTTCTGGAACGCCTGGAGCACACCGGGGGAGCGGCGATCTCCACCCGCCCGTTCGCGGGGGTCGACGCACGTCTGTCCCGCTACTCCTATCTGGTCTCCCTGCTGCCCGCCAAGATCGTCAACGACCTCGGTCTCTCCTTCGCCCTGCGCAGGCGGACCGTGTCCTCGTACACGCCGGCCCAGCGCGGAGGTCGGGCCACCGGGCTCCTCGTCGGCCGTGACGAGGAGGGCACCCGCGCGTCGTTCGCGCAGCTCACCGGTTCGGACGCGGAGTACGACTCCTGGCTCCGCTTCTACGAGCGGACCCGCACCGCCGCCGAGCGGATCTTCCCCAGCCTCGTCGAACCGCTGCCGTCCCGCGAGCAGTTGCGGGCCCGGCTCGATGACGACGCGACCTGGCGCATGCTGTTCGATGAGCCCATCGGAGTGGCGGTCGAGGAGCACTTCAGCGACGACCTGGTGCGGGGAGTGGTCCTCACCGACGCGCTGATCGGTACCTTCGCCGACGCGCACGATCCGTCCCTGGTACAGAACCGCTGCTTCCTCTACCACGTCATCGGCGGCGGCACCGGCGACTGGCACGTACCCGCCGGCGGCATGGGCACGCTCACCGACATGCTGGCCGATGCGGCGCGGCGCGCCGGTGCGCAGATCGCCACCGGCCGCGAGGTGTTGCGCATCCACACCGACGACCGGCACGCCGAGGTGGTGTACCGCACCGACGACCGGGGCGAAGGCGTCGTGGCCGCGCGCAAGGTGCTGGTCAACGCCTCCCCGCAGGCCCTGGCCGCGATGCTCGGCGAGGAGCCGCCGACCCCGCCCGAGGGCGCCCAGCTCAAGGTCAACATGCTGCTGCGCCGCCTGCCCAGGCTTCGCGACCACTCGGTCGACCCGCGCCAGGCGTTCGCCGGCACCTTCCACATCGCCGAGGGCTATGAGCAGTTGGCGACCGCCTACGCCCAGGCCGCGGCGGGACGGCTGCCCGAGGCTCCACCGTCCGAGATCTACTGCCACTCCCTCACGGATCCGACGATCCTCTCGCCGGAGCTGGCTGCGCAGGGCTACCAGACCCTGACCCTGTTCGGCCTGCACACCCCCGCGCGGCTCTTCGCCGATGCCCCGGACGCCACACGCGACGCCCTGCTGAAGGCCACCCTGGCCGAACTTGACGCCCATCTCGAGGAGCCGATCGCCGACTGCCTGGCCGTGGACGAGGCGGGGCAGCCCTGCATCGAGGCCAAGACCCCGCTGGACCTGGAGCACGAACTCAGGCTGCCGGGCGGCCATATCTTCCACCGCGATCTGGCTTTCCCGTACGGCGACGAGTCGACCGGTCGCTGGGGCGTCGAGACCGCGCACCCGAACGTGCTGCTGTGCGGAGCGGGAGCGGTGCGCGGCGGCGGTGTGAGCGGTATCCCGGGACACAACGCGGCGATGGCTGTACTGAGGCGCTGACGCGGCGGCTGTGCCCGGGCCGGGCGGTTCAGGCAGTTCGTACCGCCGCCCGGCCCCGGCCCGCCCCCGCGGTGTGGAACGTTCGGCGGTACGCGGCCGGTGAGACTCCCACCAGCTCTCGCATGTGCTGCCGTAGCGAGTTCGCGCTGCCGAAGCCCGCGCGGTCGGCGACCAGGTCGATGGACAGATCGCTGGTCTCCAGCAGTTGCTTGGCGATCTCGACGCGCTGGGCGGTGAGCCATTGGCCGGGGGTGACCCCCGCCTCGTCGCGGAACCGGCGGGTGAAGGTCCGTACGCTCATCCGGGCGTGGCCGGCCAGCTCGGTGAGCGTCAGCGGCCGGTGCAGCTGCTCCAGCGCCCAGGCACGCGTGGGCGCCGTCGTGGCCGTCGTCGGGGTCGGCACCGGCCGCTCGATGTACTGCGCCTGGCCGCCGTCCCGCCACGGCGGCACGATGCAGCGCCGTGCCACCTGGTTCGCGAGCGCGCTGCCGTGGTCGCGGCGCACCAGGTGCAGGCACACGTCGACACCCGCCGCCGCCCCCGCCGAGGTGAGCAGATCGCCGTCGTCGACGAAGAGCACGTCCTCGTCGAACCGCACCCGGGGGAACAGTCGCCGGAAGTGCCGCGCCTCGGCCCAGTGTGTCGTGGCCGGGCGCCCGTCCAGCAGCCCGGCGGCGGCGAGTACGAACGCCCCGGTGCAGATGGACACCGTCCGTGCGCCCCGCCTGATCCGGGACAGCGCGCCCGCCAGCGACTCCGGGAGCACCCCGTCGGTGCCGATGCCGCCCAGCAGGTGGGTGGGCGCGATGATCACGGTGTCCGCCCGTTCCAGCGCCTCGGGACCGTGCTCCACATCGATGGAGAAGCCCGCCTCGGTACGCACCGGGCGCCCGTCCGGGGTGCAGACGACGACCTCGTACAGCGCCGTCCCGTCCGCCGACCGGGCACTGCCGAAGATCCGCGCCGGAATGCCGAGCTCGAAGGTCATCACCCCGTCGAGGGCGAGGACAGCGACCCGGTGCGGGTCGGGGCCGGGTGGCACGACACAGCCCTCGTAGGCGTTCCACTCGCTCTGCGTGGTGTCCAGCTGCTGCGTCGCGTCATTCGTGGCCATGGCCAGATTCTGTCACATCATGGCCATCAGGCCAGTTCAGGATCATGCTCCCGGCGTCGATGGTGGTGTCGTAGCGCTCGGAGCGCCGGGCGTACGCAAGCGAACGGAGAGAGTTCCCATGAGCGACACCACGACGATGCGCGCTATCAGCCCGGCCTCCTGGGGCGGGCCCGAGGTGCTCACCGCTGTGACCATCGAGCGGCCGACGCCGGGTCCGACGGAGATCCTGGTCAGGGTGTATGCGGCGGGCGTCAATCCCATCGACTGGAAGACCCGGGCGACCGGCGGGTTCGGGATGCACGGCGAGCCACCGGTGCTGGGTTACGACGTGTCGGGAGTCGTGGAGGCCGTCGGTGTCGGCGTCACCCTGTTCCAGCCGGGCGACGAGGTCTTCGGCATGCCCGAGTTCCCGCGCCAGGCCGGCGGCTACGCCGAGTACGTCACCGGCCCGGCCCGGCACTTCGCCGCCAAGCCCGCGACGCTCAGCCACATCGAAGCTGCGGCACTGCCGCTGGCCGGGCTGACCGCCTGGCAGGCGCTGGTGGAGACCGCCGGGCTGTCCGGTGGGCAACGGGTGCTGATCCACGCGGCGTCGGGCGGTGTCGGCCACCTCGCGGTGCAGATCGCGGCGGTGCGCGGGGCGCATGTCATCGGTACGGCCCGGGAGGAGAAGCACGCCATGCTCAAGGAACTGGGCGCTCACGAGCTGATCGACTACACCCGGCAGGACTTCGCCGAGGTGCTGGGCAGGGGCAGTGTGGACGTCGTCGTCGACGCGATCGGCGGCGACTACGGCACCCGCTCCCTGAGCGTGCTGCGCGACGGCGGCACCCTCGTCACACTGCCCTTGTCCGACGAGGTCCCGCCGCCCGCCGGCGACGGCGACCCGAGGAGCAGCCGGTCCGGCTTCACCCTGGTGGAGCCCGACTCCACGGGGATGCGGGCCATCGCGGCGCTGGCCGCCGAAGGGCGGCTGCGACCGCTCGTGGAGAGCGTCTTCCCGCTGGGGCGCGCCGCCGACGCCCACCGGCAGGGCGAGGCAGGGCGTACTCGGGGCAAGATCGTGCTGTCGGTACGGGAGGGCTGAGCGTCCGGAGCGAGGGACGCCGGGCGCGTACCGGACCCGGGACTCCGGGCCCGGTCGGTCCACCTCGGTCCGCTCCGGTCGGTCCACCTCGGTCCGCTCCGGTCGGCCCGGTCCGGCCTGGTCGGCAGAACGGTCGAGCGCCGCCTCAGCGGTTCCTCACCGGCAGACCGGTCGCGTCCCGGATTCGCCGTGCCTGCTCGACCAGCTGCGATGAGCCGGAGCGTGCCGCGAGCTCGGCGATCTCCGGTATCGCCTCACCGGCTCCGCAGCGCTCCGCGCATTCGGCGGCGATCGTGAGTGCGGCGGGGACGCCGTGGGTCGGTCCGTCCTTCAGCAGGAGAGGGAGAGCGGGCGAGAGCACCGCCCACACCGCGCCGTACGCGCCTGAGCGCACCGCTTCCCGCAGCGCCGCCGTGACGCGCCGGAGCTTGAGTCCGCGCGGGCCGATCAGCTCGGCGATGTCCCCGCCGAGCCTGGCACCGTCGAGCTGTCCGCGAGCGGCCAGGAGGAGTTCGGCCCACCAACGGCAGGTGCAGCTCAGACGCCCTTCGGCGGACCTGACCCGGTGGTCATGGTCGTCCATGGTGACCGTGGCGGATTCACCGTCGAGGCGCACCGCCCCCGCCGCGACCAGCGCGTGGGCGGCGCGCAGCCGGGGGTTGTGGCACTCGGCGGTTCCGGTGGCGCACGGCAGTTCCCGATGGAAGTACGCCGCTTCCGCCACGTCGTAGCCGATGCGCCCGGCTGTGCCGAGCCGGGTGAGCGCCCCCCCGCACGCGTGCGGGGGCGAGCCCGGACTGCGCGGCCAGATCGGCGACATCGACGGTGGGGTCCCGGGAGAGCAGCACCGAGACCAACTCGGCGTCCTCGGATGACTCTTGAGACGCCATGGCATCCAGGACACCGTCCTCGCCGGAGAATCCGCGCGCCGCGTCCGGGGACAGGGTGAGGGTGAGACGCATGCCGGGAAGCCGTACCTCCCAGGCGCTCGCCACGGGGCTGCTGCCCGCCGTGACGGCGGGCCCGTGGATCCGCAGGCCCGTCGCATGGCGCAGCACCCGAGCGAGCGTACCGAGCCGCTCCGGACCCGGCAGGCACACTGCTCCAGGAACGGGCCGTGCGGTGGATCGCAGCGATCGACCGGCCGGTACGACCCAACGCGCTCCCCGCGACGCACAACAAACCGGCCGCAGATAACTGAGGATACGTCAGAAAGCTGCGGAATAAGCTTGGCTGGGTCGGCCGCCCCGCCGGTGTGGCACCTCCGGACGTCTGGAGACCGAGTGTGCCCGCTTCCGCGGCGCCGTGCACTGCGGAGGGGCGGAGATAGGCGTACGTCTGCAAGGACTGCGTCATGGCCCGAACGTCAGACGCCGTCACTGACAAGGCGTCAGCCGCCTGCCCGCCCGTGCCCCGCTGCCCCATGTAACGAGGCGGAGTTCCCGGTTGTCCGTCACGGGCGGCCGCCCCACCCCCGCAAAGCGCTGCAGTGGAGCCTTCCGACGACACCGTGATCGGGGTGGTACCCCCGTCCGCCGCGGGCGTGCACACCCCCGGGACTCCGCCTGCGAAGAGTGCGGCCGCGCCGTCCGGATCCCCCTCCGAGCCGGTGGCGAAGGAGTCCCCGGGCGAAGCCCCCGGCGGCGCCGAGTCGGCGGCACCCGGCAGCAAGCCGAAGACCACCCCCAAGAAGTCGCCGTCGGGTGGCACGCCTCCCAAAAGCGACGCGGGAGACGGCGAACGCTCATCGAAGGCCGGCTACTTCCTGATCGGACGGGATGCCGGGATGTGCCTGCACCCCTCCTCGGCCGGCAATCAACTCACGCTGGCGAAATGCGACGGCCAGGACGAGCAGCGCTGGGACTTCAGGCCGGACGGCACCATCCGCTCCAAGGGCCTGTGCATGGACGTGGCCTGGGGATCCAGGGAGAACGGCACGGCGATCCAGGTCGCCCGGCGCAGTGGCAATCCTGCCCAGCAGTTCTACCTGAACGTCACCGAGGACCTGGTGGCCCGGATCGCCACCAAGTGCGTGGACATCTACGACGGACAGACCGCCAACGGGACCCCGGCCATCCTGTGGCCGTGTACCGGGTCGGCGAACCAGACGTGGTTCCGCCGTTGAGCCGCAGACCGTCAACGGCAGACCGCCAACCGAAGGAGCCCGAGCCGAGCCCGGAGCCGGAGTGGAGGAGCCAGGCCATCTCGGCGCCAAGTGTCCTGGAAGCCGGCGCGGCATGGACCACGAACCGGATCCGGATGATCACGCAGGACGACGGCAACCTGGTCGTCTACAACGAGAACGGCAACGCGATCCGGGCGGCGATGACCTTCGGTGAGCGCCACAAGGCGATCTTCCAGACCGACGGAAACCTCGTGATCCACAATGCCGACGACAGGCCGATCCGGGGTGCCGGCAGCTTCGGTCACGAGGGCGCGAGGCTGGTGCTGCGCGCGGACACCAAGGTCGTCGTCATGGACGGGAAAAGCGTGGTGTGGTCCACCTGAACCGCGCTGCGCCGGATCCGGTGACGGATTCTCCACCCGCACGTCCGCGAGCTGCCAGGACCCGGCACAGGTACGGCCGCGGAACGCCGCACCCGTCAGGGCGCTCAGGGTGCTCGAAGCGCCGTCGGTCGCCACCACCCGGAGGGCGCGCAGCGGTCGCGGCCGTCGGACACCACGGTGACGGCGTCGGAGTCCTCACTGATCGAACGGACGGTCACGGCGCGGTGTACGCGCATGTCCTCGCGTTCGGACTCCTGCGCCAGCAACCCCTCCGTCGCACACTGCGGGTCGGTCAGGATGCCGGGGTACGGCGAGCGCGGCCCTGACAGGTCGAAGCCGCCGACCGGCTTTCAGCCGGTCTCGGGCGTCCAGCCCGATGCCGTGACACGAACGGCGTCCGACGCCCGGGACTCGTCGAAGAGAGTCCCTTGGCCGTCCTCGACCCGCAGACCGCTCACATAGACGCCCCGGCCCACGTACGAAGGACCGGTCGTGTGGTGCCAGCGCACTGCGAGCGGACCGCCCCGCCACGACGACAGATCGCACTCCACACGGTGCCAGGCGCGGCCCGACCAGCCCGCTGTCCAGCCGCCGGGATGGGTGAGCGGGGGCTGCCCGGCGCGAACGGTGGTGAACGGCACGGGCTGCCAGGTGACGCCCCCGTCGGCCGAGGCTTCGATGGAGACCTTGCCGGACTCCGGTTCGGTGTCCCACCACAGGGCGCAACCCAGGCGTACCCGACCCGCCCTGGCCGGGGTGAGCCCGGGGAGCGTCAGCGTCGCGGTGGTGGCTGGGGACATCCCGGAGAACCAGGCGGTCCGCCCGTGCGGCGGACGTACGGCGACGGCACGCGCCAAGTGGTTCGCGGCGGCGAGGCGCGGGGCACTGCCTGAGCGCCAGGTACGCACGGGGTGGACGGAGTTGCCGAGCACCACGAGGAACGAGTCGGTGGACGGGTCCAGGACCAGGCTGGTGCCGGTGAACCCGGTGTGCCCGGCACTGCGCGGGGTGGCCATGGCTCCCATGTACCAGCGTCGGCACAGCTCGAATCCGAGGCCGTGCCCGGCGCCGGGGAAGCGGGTGTTGAAATCCGTGAACATCAGTTCCACGGACTCGCGGGCGAGGATTCTCGCCCGCCCGTACACCCCGCCGTTCAGCAGAGCGCGGGCGAGCACGGCCAGGTCCCAGGCGCAGGAGAACACTCCGGCATGGCCTGCGACACCCCCGAAGGCCCAGGCGTTCTCGTCGTGCACCTCACCCCACACCAGCCCCCGGGCCAGGCCCGACCACGGTGGACGGGCGTCCTCGGTCGCCGCGATCGACGGCTTCCAGGCCGGAGGCGGGTTGAACCGGGTGCGCCCCATGCCGAGCGGTGCCGTGATCTCGTCGGACAGCAGCACGTCCAGACCGCGACCGGTGATCTCCTCCAGGACCAGCTGAAGGGTGATCATGCCGAGGTCGGAGTAGCGGTAGCCCGAGCCCGGAGGACGCGTCGGCGCCTCCCGCCACAGGCGTCGCAGCCGCGCCTCCCGGGTCGGTTCCTCGTACAGCGGGATCCAGGGTCGCAACCCCGACGTGTGGGTGAGCAGTTGGCGAACCGTGATGCCCTGCTTGCCTGCCGCCCCGAACCGCGGAAGGTACGCGGCCACCCGGTCATCGAGCCCCAGCTCCCCGCGTTCGATCAGCTGCACGGCCAGCACCGAGGTGAACAGCTTCGAGACGGACGCGAGGTCGAAGACCGTGTCCGGAGCCATCGGGACCTGCCGGTCCGCCGGGAATTCAAGCCCTTCGTCCCGCGCCTCGTCATAGGCCGCGTAGCGCACCGCCGAGCCGATCGCCCGGTGCAGCGCGACCGTGTCGCCGCGGCCCGCGAGCAGCACCGCCCCCGCGTACCAGGGGTGTTCGGGCGCGGGTCGGAGATACGACTCGGCGGTGGCGACGAGCCGGTCCAGATGCGCCCCGATCAGACCGGCCCGCTCCGGGCTCCCGCGGCGCAGGAAGCCTCCCGGGTCCGTTGCCGGGGCATCCGCCGGGTCGGCCGACTCATCCGTCATCGCGCACCTCCGGCAGAGATCCTTCAGTACGAGGGGCGCATGGGGTACGAGGCGCACACACCAGGCCGCCTCCTCCATCGAATCTGACGTGGCATCAGAAAATCCCTTCCCTAGGGCGTTCCGCTGCGGCATCCTGCGCCCATGGAGACGGAGCTGAGCAAGAGACTGGGTGTGCAGCACGCCATCTTCGGCTTCACGCCGTTCCCCGCGGTCGCCGCCGCCATCACCCGTGCGGGGGGCTTCGGGGTGCTCGGCGCGGTCCGCTACACCGCAGCCGGAGACCTCGCCCGCGACCTCGACTGGATGCAGGAGCACACAGATGGGAAGCCCTACGGCCTCGACGTCGTGATGCCCGCGAAAAAGGTCGAAGGCGTCACGGAAGCCGACATCGAGGCCATGATCCCTGACGGACACCGCCGCTTCGTCGAGGAGACCCTCGCCGAGCACGGCGTCCCCGCCCTGGCGGAAGGCGAGGCCTCCGGCTGGCGTATCACCGGCTGGATGGAGCAGGTGGCCCGCAGCCAGCTCGACGTGGCCTTCGACTACCCGATCAAGCTGCTCGCCAACGCCCTCGGCTCCCCGCCACCCGACGTCATCGCCCGCGCCCATGACCACGGGATTCTCGTCGCGGCCCTCGCCGGCAGCGCCCGGCACGCCCGCCGACATGCCGAGGCCGGTATCGACGTCGTCGTCGCCCAGGGATACGAGGCGGGCGGTCACACCGGTGAGATCGCCTCCATGGTGCTGACCCCCGAAGTGGTCGACACCGTCGCGCCCCTTCCCGTGCTCGCGGCGGGGGGCATCGGCAGCGGCGAGCAGATGGCCGCGGGGCTTGCGCTCGGTGCCCAGGGCGTCTGGCTGGGCTCGATCTGGCTCACCACCACCGAGGCCGACCTGCACTCCCCGGCCCTCACCCGGAAACTGCTCGCCGCCGGATCCGCCGACACCGTCCGCTCCCGCGCCCTGACCGGCAAGCCCGCCCGCCAGCTGCGCACCGAGTGGACGGACGCCTGGGACGACCCGGCAGGGCCCGGTGCCCTGCCCATGCCCCTCCAGGGGCTGCTCGTGGCCGAAGCCGTCTCCCGTATCCAGAAGTACGAGGTCGAGCCGCTGCTCGGCACCCCGGTCGGCCAGATCGTCGGACGGATGACCACCGAACGCAGCGTCCAGCAGGTCTTCGACGACCTCACCCGCGGATTCGAGCGCGCCGTCGACCGCGTCAGCCGCATCGCCGGACGGACCGGAAGGAGCGCATCATGAGTGAGCAGCCAGGTGCGTCGCCCCTTACGCAGACCCCCGGAGGGTTCTGGGCCCAGGCGGCTGCCGACCCCGGCCGTGTCGTGCTGATCGCCCCGGACGGCGAGGAATGGGCCGCGGGCCGACTACTCGCCCACAGCAACCGCCTGGTGCATGGACTGCGCGCCGCCGGACTCGAACGGGGCGACGCCTTCGCCGCCGTGCTTCCCAACGGCGTGGCCTTCCTCACCGCCTACCTCGCCGCCACCCAAGCCGGCTTCTATCTCGTCCCCGTCAACCACCACCTCGTCGGACCCGAGATCGCCTGGATCATCGCCGACTCCGGGGCCAAGGTGCTCATCGCGCACGAGCGCTTCGGCGCCACGGCCAGGGCCGCCGCAGACGAGGCGAGGCTGCCCGCGAGCAACCGGTACGCCGTCGGCAGGATCGACGGCTTCCGCCCGTACGCCGAACTGCTCGACGGCCGATCCGATTCCGAGCCCGCCGACCGCACCCTCGGCTGGGTCATGAACTACACGTCGGGCACCACCGGCCGGCCCCGCGGCATACGCCGCCCGCTGCCAGGCAAGCTCCCCGAGGAGACGTACCTCGGTGGCTTCCTCGGCATCTTCGGCATCCGGCCCTTCGACGGCAACGTCCATCTGGTCTGCTCGCCGCTCTACCACACGGCCGTACTCCAGTTCGCCGGCGCGTCGCTGCACATCGGCCACCGACTGGTGGTGATGGACAAGTGGACCCCTGAGGAGATGCTCCGGCTGATCGATTCCCGTGCCTGCACCCACACCCATATGGTGCCCACCCAGTTCCACCGGCTGCTCGCACTCCCCGACGACATACGCGACCGCTACGACGTGTCGTCCATGCGGCACGCCATCCACGGCGCGGCCCCCTGCCCCGACCATGTGAAGCGGGCGATGATCGACTGGTGGGGGACCTGTGTGGAGGAGTACTACGCCGCGAGCGAGGGCGGTGGTGCCTTCGCCACCGCGGATGACTGGCTGAAGAAGCCCGGCACGGTGGGAAAGGCCTGGCCCATCAGTGAACTGGCCGTCTTCGACGACGACGGCAAGCGGTTGCCCCCCGGCGAACTCGGCACCGTCTACATGAAGATGTCGACCGGCGGGTTCAGCTACCACAAGGACGAGGCCAAGACCCGCAAGAACCGCATCGGCGACTATTTCACGGTCGGGGACCTCGGTGTCATCGACGAGGAGGGCTATCTCTTCCTCCGTGACCGCAAGATCGACATGATCATCTCGGGCGGTGTCAACATCTATCCCGCCGAGATCGAGGCGGTGCTGCTCAGCCACTCAGCCGTGGCCGACGCGGCGGCCTTCGGCATCCCGAACGCCGACTGGGGCGAGGAGGTCAAAGCCGTCGTGGAACCGGAGGACGGCCAGGTCCCCGGCCCGGCCCTGGCCGCGGAGATCCTCGCCCACTGCGCGGAGCGGCTCGCCGGGTACAAGCGCCCCAGGAGCGTCGACTTCATCGATGTGCTTCCCCGTGACCCCAACGGCAAGCTCTACAAACGCCGGTTGCGCGATCCCTACTGGGAGGGCCGCGACCGCGCGCTGTGACCGGACCGCGGTGCGCGCGCTCACCGGACGGGCCAGGCCGTCGTCCCCTGGACCCCGTCCAGCCCGCACTTCTCCCACCGCCCTTCCGCTCCGGACGGCGGACTCCCCGGGAATGTCCTGCGGTTTGCCGTGCGCCGCCAGGAGGCCATCCGCGCCGCGTCGGCGGTTGCGAGACGCCTTCCTTCATCGGCAGCGCTGACCTTCCTGCGGCGCGAACGCCTCTCACCCGCGGACGTGAGCGCCGGCACCGGAGCGGGCCGCACGGGTGCGTGCGGCTCGGCACCGGCTGTTCGACGACCGAGGCGGTACGCGGGCCGCCCGCCGTCGGGCCCGTGGTGGTACGGACGCCGACTCCGTGCGCCGGTACCCGCGGCGGATCACGGCCCGGCCCCCATCGGCGCATCACTCCGAGCGCGCCTCGGGCCCGCCTGGGAGCGTGGCCGTCATTGCCCCCGCCGCCCTGGGCGAGGTCTGGACGAACATCCTTGAGGGCTACGAGTTCGAAGACAGCACCTGCGAGAGGAATGGTGCTGCTGGCGCTCATCGTCCCGGTCAGCGTCCTCACAGTGGTTCCCGGACGGGCCGCACTGCTCCAAGGCGGTGTGGACCGGGTGCTGTTCGCCGCCTCCGTCTTCCTCTCGTTCAGCCCCTGAAGGTGTCGCTTCGGCCCCTGGCCGCGCTGTAAGCAGCCTGACGGCCGCTCATGGTGACGGCCCGCGCGACCCGGCACCACGGCATGTCAGCCGTCCTGCCGGAGGTCCACGATCCGTTTGATCTTGCCGACCGAGCGCTCCAGGGTCTCCGGTTCGACCACCTCCACCGCCACCGAGACCCCGATCGTGTCCTTCACCGCCGCCGCGATCAGTTCGGCCGCGGCCCTCCGCTGCTCGGGCGACGCGTCGGTCCGGGCCTCGGTCCTCACGGTCAGGGCGTCCATCCTGCCCTCCTTGGCCAGCCGCAGCTGGAAGTGCGGGGCGACACCCGGCGTTCGCAGCACGATCTCCTCGATCTGGGTGGGGAAGAGGTTCACGCCGCGAAGGATGATCATGTCGTCGCTGCGCCCGGTCACCTTCTCCATCCGCCGGAACACCCGCGCCGTCCCCGGCAGCAGCCGGGTCAGGTCCCTGGTCCGGTAGCGGATCACCGGCATCGCCTCCTTGGTGAGCGATGTGAACACCAGTTCGCCCTCATCGCCGTCCGGCAGCACCTCTCCCGTGAACGGGTCCACGACCTCCGGATAGAAGTGGTCCTCCCAGATGTGCAGTCCGTCCTTGGTCTCTACGCACTCCTGGGCCACGCCAGGCCCGATCACTTCGGAGAGTCCGTAGATGTCCACGGCGTCGATGGCGAACCGACTCTCGATCTCCCGCCGCATCTCCTCGGTCCACGGCTCCGCGCCGAGTATCCCGACCCTGAGCGAGGTAGCGCGGGGATCGACTCCCTGCCGCTCGAACTCGTCCAGCAGAGTGAGCATGTACGAAGGCGTCACCATGATGATCTCGGGCCGGAAGTCCTGGATCAGCTGGACCTGTCGGGCCGTCATGCCACCTGATGCGGGGATGACCGTGCAGCCGAGCCGCTCGGCGCCGTAGTGCGCGCCGAGCCCGCCGGTGAACAGCCCGTACCCGTAGGCCACGTGGACCTTGTGCCCGGGGCGCCCGCCCGCCGCGCGGATCGAGCGGGCCACCACGTCCGCCCAGGTGCCGAGGTCGCGGTCGGTGTAGCCCACCACGGTGGGGCGCCCGGTCGTACCGCTGGAGGCGTGCACGCGCCGCACCCGCGACGGCTCGACCGCGAACATCCCGAACGGGTAGTGGTCCCGCAGGTCGGCCTTGGTGGTGAACGGGAAACGGGCCAGGTCCTCCAGGGAGCGGCAGTCATCGGGCCGTAGCCCGGCCTTGTCGAACGCCTCGCGATAGAACCCGACGTTCTCGTACGCGTGACGCAGGGTCGCCCGCAGCCGCTCCACCTGGAGTGTCCGCAGCTCCTCGCGGCTCAGCCGCTCTCCTGCGTCCAGCAGATCCGTGGCGGGCCGCGTCGTGCGCGTCGGGTCGGTCATCCGGAAGACTCCCGTGTCCAGCTGGCAGGTGATGGGCCAAACGGTCGACCGATCATTCGGTCGCGCGGTTCGGAATCAGTAATCCAGGCACCCGGCCGGGCGTCAAGACTCCGCGGGCGCCTGCACTGGCGTGATCGCGGAGCCCCGGCGAGGATCGCGTTATGCCGGTGTTCAGTGCATACGACGGGACCGCGCTCGCCTACCACCTCGAAGGGGCGGGCGAGCCGCTGATCTGCCTGCCCGGCGGTCCGATGCGGGCCTCCGCCTACCTCGGCGACCTCGGAGGGCTCAGCGTCCATCGCCGCCTCGTCCGGCTGGACCTGCGCGGCACAGGCGACTCGGCTCTGCCGTCCGACCCGGAGTCGTACCGCTGCGACCGGCTCGTCGACGACGTCGAGGCACTGCGCGAGCACCTGCGCCTGGACCGTATGGACATCCTCGGGCACTCCGCGTCCGGCAACCTCGCAGTGCTGTACGCAGCCGCCCACCCGCTGCGAGTACGTACCCTGACCCTCGTCACACCCGGCACCCGTGCCGTCGGCGTCGAGGCCACCGAGCAGGACTGGCGCGATGCCATCGCCCTGCGCGCGGACGAGCCGTGGTACGAGTCCGGGCGCGCGGCGTGGGAGGCCTTCCTGGGCGGTGGCGCGCTGGACGACCTGTGGTCGGACATCGTGCCGTTCATGTACGGGCGCTGGGACGACGCCGCCCAGGCGCACGCCGCGGCCGACGCCCACCAGTCGAACCACCAGGCCCGAGGCGTCTACTACGCGGACGGCGCCTTCGACCCGGCCGCCACCGTCCGCGCCCTCGGTGCGCTCGACGCGCCTGTCCTTGTGCTCGCGGGCCAGTACGACGGCGGACCCACACCCGCGCGGGCGGCCGAGTTCGCCGCGCTGTTCCCGCATGCCAGGACGGTCGCCCAGCCGGGTGCGGGGCACTACCCCTGGATGGACGACCCCGAGGCGTTCCGCCGTACGGTCGGCGCCTTCCTGGACGACCCCGAGCCTTGACGGGGCCGCTCCGCCCCGTGCCGCGCGCCACCCGCACGGAGTACGGTGCCCGGAGCGCTGCGACGTCGTCGGCCCCGCCGGCGAGCCCCTGGCCGGCGGAGTGCCCAGGGGCCGTTCCCCACAGCGGAGTTGGACCGGCATCGGCGACCCGGCGAGCGACCTGACGCGGTGCGTATGAAGATCTTCTGTGGACCCGCTTAAGAAATCCTCGATGGACTGGGCGGTTCAGGGTCGGCAGATTGGTGCGCGTTCCTGACCGGACGACCGGCACGATCCGCGCATCGTGCCCGGCCGGCAGTCCCCCGCAATGCCTGGAGCCGCACCATGAAGGCACTCGTCAAGCAGCACGCCGAGCCCGGGCTGTGGCTCATGGACGTACCCGAGCCGGAATACGGCCCCGGCGATGTGCTGATCAAGGTGCTCCGCACCGGCATCTGCGGTACCGACCTCCACATCCGCTCCTGGGACGGCTGGGCCCAGCAGACGATCACCACCCCACTTGTCGTCGGACACGAGTTCGTGGGCGAGATCGCGGCCATCGGCTCCGATGTGCAGGACATCGCCGTGGGCGACCTTGTCAGCGGCGAGGGCCACCTGGTCTGCGGAAAGTGCCGCAACTGCCTCGCGGGCCGGCGCCACCTGTGCCGCAGCACGGTCGGGCTCGGCGTCGGACGCGACGGAGCGTTCGCCGAGTACGTGTCCCTGCCCGCGTCCAACGTCTGGGTGCACCGCACCCAGGTCGACCCGGACATCGCCGCGATCTTCGACCCGTTCGGCAACGCCGTGCACACCGCGCTCTCCTTCCCCCTGGTCGGAGAGGACGTCCTGATCACCGGAGCGGGCCCGATCGGCGTCATGGCGGCGGCGGTCGCCCGCCACGCCGGCGCCCGCAATGTCGTGATCACGGACGTGAGCGAGCCGCGCCTCGCACTGGCCCGCAAGGTCGGCGCCACTCTGGCGGTCAATGTCGCCGAGTCCGACATCGCCGAGGCCCAGCGCACCCTGGGGCTGAAGGAGGGCTTCGACGTCGGTCTGGAGATGTCCGGCCGCCCCGAGGCGGTCCGCGACATGATCGACAACATGACCCACGGCGGCCGGATCGCGATGCTGGGGCTTCCCGCGCAGGAGTTCCCCGTCGACTGGTCCAAGATCGTCACCTCGATGATCACCATCAAGGGGATCTACGGCCGAGAGATGTTCGAGACCTGGTACGCGATGACGGTGCTCCTGGAGGGCGGACTCGACCTCAGCCCCGTGATCACGGGCAAGTACGGGTTCCAGGACTTCGAGGCGGCCTTCGACGAGGCGGCCACCGCCCGTAGCGGCAAGATCATCCTCGACTGGACCGCCTGATACACGGAGTCACCCCGGTTCCGCTCACCCGCCAGGTGCCGGCACCCTTCCGCAGCGACCACACAGCACCGCCCACAGGAGACCCACACATGTACGCGTCCGTACGCGACGACCTCCGCGCCACCCTCGACGAGATCCGCGCCGCCGGGCTGCACAAGCCCGAGCGCGTCATCGGTACGCCCCAGTCGGCGTCCGTGGCCGTCACCGCGGGTGGCGCCCCCGGTGAGGTGCTGAACTTCTGCGCCAACAACTACCTCGGGCTCGCCGACCACCCCGAGATCATCGCCGCGGGCAAGGAGGCCCTGGACCGCTGGGGCTACGGAATGGCCTCCGTCCGCTTCATCTGCGGCACCCAGGAGGTGCACAAGGAGCTGGAGCGCAGGCTGTCGGCCTTCCTGGGCCAGGAGGACACGATCCTCTACTCCTCCTGCTTCGATGCCAACGGAGGCGTCTTCGAGACCCTGCTGGGCGGCGAGGACGCGGTCATCTCCGACGCCCTCAATCACGCCAGCATCATCGACGGCATCCGCCTGTCGAAGGCCGCCCGCTACCGCTATGCCAACCGCGACATGGCCGAACTGGAGGCCAGGCTGAAGGAGGCGTCCGCGAGTGGTGCGCGTCGCAAGCTGATCGTCACCGACGGTGTGTTCTCGATGGACGGCTACGTCGCCCCGCTGAGCGAGATCTGCGACCTCGCCGACCGCTACGACGCCATGGTGATGGTGGACGACTCGCACGCCGTCGGCTTCGTCGGCCCCGGCGGCCGGGGTACGCCCGAGCTGCACGGCGTGATGGACCGGATCGACATCATCACCGGCACCCTCGGCAAGGCCCTCGGCGGTGCGTCCGGCGGCTATGTCGCGGCCCGTGCCGAGATCGTGGAACTGCTGCGCCAGCGCTCCCGGCCGTACCTGTTCTCCAACTCCCTGGCCCCGGTCATCGCCGCCGCCTCCCTCAAGGTGCTCGACCTGCTCGAATCGGCCGGTGACCTGCGCGAGAAGCTTGCCGCGAACACCGCGCTGTTCCGCTCGAAGATGTCCGAGGCGGGCTTCGAGATCCTGCCGGGAGACCACCCGATCGCCCCGGTCATGATCGGCGACGCGGCTGAGGCCGGCCGTATGGCCGAGCTGCTCCTGGAGCGGGGGGTGTACGTGATCGGCTTCTCCTACCCGGTGGTGCCGATGGGCCAGGCACGCATCCGCGTCCAGCTGTCCGCCGCGCACTCCACCGAGGACGTGGAGCGGGCGGTTGCCGCCTTCGTCGACGCGCGAGCGACAATGGCTGGGTGATCGACCCGCGCAGGCTCCGCATTCTGCGCGCAGTGGCGGACCACCGCACGGTGACCGCCGCTGCCGCAGCGCTCTATCTGACTCCATCGGCCGTCTCCCAACAGCTCACCGCGCTGGAGCAGGAGAGCGGCCACACGCTGCTCATCCGCAGCGGACGGGGGGTCCGGCTCACCGCCGCGGGCGAGATCCTGCTCGGCCACGCCCACACCGTGCTCGCCCAGCTCGAACGGGCCGAGGCGGAGCTGGCGGCGTACGAGGGCGGCGCCGTCGGAGAGGTCACCGTCGCCTCCTTCGCCACCGGCATCGCCGAGGTGCTCGCCCCCGCGATCGGGCGGCTCGCCGACGAGCACCCCGGCATCCGGGTCAGGGTCAGGGACGCCGAGGGCGACGCCAGCCTGCCCATGGTGCTCGACGGCGAGGCCGATCTCGCGCTCGCGGTCGAGTACCGCGGAGCACCCCGCGAGAGCGACCGGCGACTCGCCCGTGTCCCGCTCTACGCCGAGCCCTTCGACGCCGTGCTGCACTGCGGCCACCCGCTGGCCGACACTCCGCGCGTGCGGCTCGCCGATCTGGCGGACAGTGACTGGATCGGCCAGTACCCGGGAAACCCGTGCCACGACGTGATGCTCCGCGCCTGCGAGCTTGCCGGTTTCGCACCCAGGCTGACGCACACGTCCGACGACTTCCGCGCCGTGGTCGCACTTGCGGGCGTGGGCGCGGGCGTGGCCCTCGTGCCGCGGTCCGCTCTGCGCGGCATGGAGCTGAAGGACACCGTCGTCCTGCCTGTGGCAGGCCCGGCAGCCACCCGGCGGGTCTTCGCGGCGGTGCGCCGCGGAGCCGAGACGCATCCGTTGCTCAGCACGGTCCTCCAGGCCCTGGCGCGTGCCGCCGCCGGACTGTCCACGGACTGAGCCTCCGACCGGTCCGACCGTTGTGTCGCGTCCGACGGGTGATGCCGCCTGAACGGCGGCGCCGGCGGTCAGGGACCGTGGGCAGAGGCGTCGGCGCGGATGACGGCCTGGTCGCCGCGTGGTCCGAACAGATGCAGGATTTCCACGGCGGAGTCGTTCGCCGGGCCGAACCAGTGCGGTTCCCTGGTGTCGAACTCGGCGGCTTCGCCGGGGCGGAGCGTGGACTCGCGATCCCCGATGAGGAGGTGCAGTTCGCCCGCGAGGACGTAGAGCCATTCATAGCCTTCGTGGGTCACCGGCTTCGGTTTCCGGTTGCCCGGAGCCAGTACCTGCTTGAACACCTGTACCCGGCCCGGGTACTGGGTCAGGGGCACGATGACGCTGCCGTCGTGCCTGCGCACCGGCGTCAGATGAACCCGAGGGTCACCGGTGGCCGGTGCGGCCACCAGTTGGTCGAGCGCGACACGGTGTGCCCGTGCCAGCGGGATGAGCAGGTCCAAGGTCGGACGCCGGATGCCTGATTCGAGACGGGACAGGGTGCTCACCGAGATGCCGGTCGTGGCCGCCACCGCTTCCAGCGTGAGTCCCCGGTCCCTGCGCAGCGTACGCAACCGCGGCCCGATGCCGTCGATGATCTGCTCCAGTTCGGTGTCCATGCGGCCCAGTGTGCGCTCTTTTGCGGTCCTCGCAAAAGAGCCGATCGGAAACCGCCGGTCGACCCGGCCCCGAGTGCCTCGACAGCGCCGCCGCCGATGCCGGTCTTCGGCCGTCGGCGGTCTCAGCCGCTGTGCTGCGCGGACGCCCCGAGACGGTGGACGTACGGTGTCGTCGTGCTCAGCGCGGTGAACCCCAGCCGCTGCAGAGTGGGCCTGCTCGTGGGCAGCGCGTCCACCTGGAGGAAGCGGTGGCCCCTGGCGGCCGCGATCCGGGCCCTGAAGTGGACCATGGCCCGGTAGACCCCGCGGCCCCGCCACTCGGCCAGCGTTCCGCCGCCGTACAGTCCGGCGAAGTCCCGTCCCACCGGCAGATCCACCCGTGACGACGCCACCGGCTCGCCCCCCGCCATCGCCAGCACCGCCACCGTGGTGGGCCGGGGGGTCGCGAGCTGCGCCAGCAGATGCCCGCGCAGCCCGGAAGCGTCTCGCCCGAAGACCTGTTCCTGGACGCGGACCGCGAGGTCGACACCGGCCGCGTCGTTCACCTCCCGCAGCACCAGTCCGGCGGGTGCACCGGTATCGGCGGCGAGCGCGTGTGTGTCGGCGACCAGCAGGGTCTCCTCGTCGTCTGCCTCGAACCCGGCGGCGAGTAGTCGGTTCGCCAGATCGCCGGGCCGGTCGTGCCCGTACACCTTCCATTCGAACCCGCATTCGAGCGAGTCGAAATATCGGAGCTGCTCGGCGATGGCCGCGTCCGCCGTGGAGTCGTCCAGGTCCGACCAGATGATCCCGTTCCAGCCGTCGCCTTCACCGTCGCCCGGTGCGGCGATGTGCCGTACGACGTCGCCGACCCTCTCGACCCGTGCCCCGGGGCCGTCGGCCGGCGCCTGCCGCCGCATCTGGCGGTCGTAGCGCGCCAGCAGCTCATCGTGATCCATCCGGTCACCTCAGCAGCGGACCAAGCCGTCGGGCAACCCGTTTTCGCGAGGTGTACAGGACAGCCCTGAGGGGAGGCGTTCGCGTCAGGCCGTCAGGCGCCGCTCACCAATCGGTCGACGGCGGCCGTGCCCGAGCCGTAGGGGCCCGAGTCGTACGGCAAGGCCAGCGCGGGCATCGGGCCCGGTCCTTGCGCCGGCACCGGGCCCTGGTACGGGACCGGGGCCTGGGACGGTACCGGGCCCTGGTACGGGACCGGGGCCTGGGACGGTACCGGGATCGCCATCGGCCGCTGCGGCTGCGCCTGAGGCGCGGCGGGGGCGTACATCGTGCGTTCGAGCCCTGCCACCAGGCGCTGCACATCGGCCTGTGGACGCACCACGAGCCGCAGATAGCGGCTGGAGCTGCCGATCTTGTTTCCGCACTCCCGCACCAGGACGCCGTACTCCTCCAGCAGCCGGTCGCGCAGCACCGCTCCGTCGATCCCCTCGGGAAGCCGAACGTAGACGAAGTTCCCCTGCGAGGGGTAGACCGTGAGCCCCGGCAGCCGGCTGAGCTGCCAGATCATCTCCTGGCGGTCGCGCTGCACGAGACGGAGACTCTGCCCGTACTCCATCTGGTGCTCCTTCAGCATGAAGACCACGGTCTCCGCGAAGGAGTTGAGGTTCCACTTCGGCAGCGCTGCCCGGATGCGCCCCGCCAGCCCCGGGTTGGCGACCAGATAGCCGAAACGCACCCCGTGCAGACCGAAGTTCTTGCCGAGGCTGCGCAGCACGACGGTGTTGGGACGCAGCACTGCGTCGGCGACGACGCTGGAGTCCGCCTCCGCGTCGGCGAACTCCAGGAACGACTCGTCCACCACGACGAGGTCCAGGTCCCGGAGCTGGTCGAGGAGAGCCAGCACCGCGTGCCGGGGCAGCAGACCGCCGTCCGGGTTGTTGGGGTTGCAGATCACCGCCGTACGGGAGCCTCGGCTGCGCACGAAGTCCACGAACGACGCCGGATCGAGTGCGAACCCGTTCGCCTCCGGCAGCGGGAACATGTCGACCCGCTTGCCCGTCTCCATCGGCTGGTCCGTCCACCGGCCGAACGTCGGCACCGGCACCGCCAGCGAGTCGCGCACCAGCAGGTGGTCGATCCAGGTGATCAGCTCGGTCGAGCCGTTGCCCATGGCGACCGTCTGCGGGTTGAGGCCGAGGACCGAGCACAGCTCAGCCGTGATGGTGTCCGCGCTGCTCGGGTAGTACGTGAGGATGTCCCGCAGCCGGTCGCCCAGGTCTTCGAACATCGCGGGCGTCGGGAAGTAGGGGTTGCAGGGTATGCAGAAGTCGGTGATCCCCGGCCCGTTTGCCGCCCCGCCCTGGCCTGCCGCCCCCGCCCTGCTGAGAGTGAAGTACGACGGGCTGTGCGCCGTGGACGCGCGGAAGAGCTCGGTGACATTGCTGCCGACTTCGGCCATGGGGGTCCTCCGGAGATGTCTGGCTGCCCCTATGTACGTACGCGCGGACGACCTTGCTCACCGGGCGCCGCATGAACCCGCTCACCGCCGGACGGGCTCCGGCGGGTCGGCCGGCGCCGCACGCGAGTCGATGTGCAGCTTCCGGAAGATCCGGGTGAGACGGCCTTCGACGGTCTTGGCGGTCAGGAAGAGTTCCGTGGCGATCCGGCTGCTGGTGAAGCCCCGGGCCACCAGCCCCGCGATCTCCCGCTCACGTGCCGTCAGCCGAGCGGGGTCCGTCGGAACCGCGTGGCCGTCGCGGTCCTCACCGGCATCCTGCGGCCGGATCAGGTCGGCCAGGTCGACCAGCAGGCGCGCCCCGCCGCCGTCGGCGAGACGACGGGCCCGCCGCCACATCGCGGCGGCACGTGGAGCGTCACCCGCGGACCGCGCGAGGACGACCCCGCGCGGCAGCGAGTAGGCCTCCCACAACGCGGCCCCCATGACGGTGTGCTCCCGTACCGCCTCGTCGAGCAGGCGCGGTGCCGTACCGCGGTCGCCCCTGTGCTCGGCGAGAGCGGCCGACGACCCAGCTTCATGGGAAGCACGGCGTCGCTGTCGATTCCACGGGTGAGCGCGGCGGCGAGCGGGGTCGGCGTCTGACGGTCCCTGCGTGCCACGACGAGCAACACCCGGCCGCCCGCCGGGTGCCGCACGAGGTGGTCGAGCAACTCCAGCGACGCGGGGTCGGCCCAGTGCGGATCGTCCAGTGCCACCAGCAGTCCCCCGGCCCGCGGCACTACCCCCGAGCCCGGACAGCAGACGGGCGACCGCGCGGTAGACCCCGAAACGGTCGGCCGCGCCCGGATCTCCGGTGGGAGCGTGGGAGACCCCGCACACCACGGGCGCGGCATCGGCGAACACGGAGGCGTCGGTGCCGTCGCCCCCACCGGATCCCATGAGTTCGTGGGCGTCGAGGTCCGTGAACGCGTCCGTGAACGCCTGGAACGGGGTGTGGCGCTCGAACTCCGTTGCCCTGCCCCGCAACACGGTCATCCCGCCGCGCACCGCCCGGGAGCACACCGCACCCAGCAGACGGCTCTTTCCGATCCCGGCGTCCCCGGTGATGTCGACCACGACGGGGCCACCGCTCTCCCCGAGACCCGCGATCAGGGGGCCGAGCCGCACCAATTCAGCATCTCTGCCGATCAGTTCGAGCACGCGATCACTATCGCATGACGCACGGACCCCCTCCTCCGGTCGGTCCTGACGCTGTGTCGGACCCTCCCCGGAGGGTGGTGCCGGGTACAGCCCCATCAGGTAGTCAGGTGCAGTCCGCTTCCGCCGGCTGCCCGGCATCGTCGATCTCATGGAGAAGAAGAGGAAGAACAGAGAGCCGTGGAAATCGCAGGCCTGGCTCTTCGTGGCGGTCGCCTTCACGGCGGCAGGGGTGCTGGGTGCCGTACAGCCCGCCGTCGGCGTTCCCCCGGAGGTCGTCCAACTGACCCAGTTCGGACCGGCGGTGGCCTTGGCGGCGGCGGGCCTGCTGTGGCCGGCGCGGACCCGCGGGCTGCTCGCCGGGTCTCCGCAGAGTGCGGCCGCTCCGAGCATGGCGCTACTCGCCACCGCCCCTTTGGCCGTCCTTCTGGCGGCCGGCTCGTACGCGCTTGTCACCGGCGCCGCGCATGCCATCGATCCGCGCGGACTGCACCACTCCTTCGCCCTGGTCGCCGTCGCCCAACTGGTCGGCGCCTGCGGCGAGGAGATCGGCTGGCGCTGCTTCCTCCAGCCGCTGCTGCGCACCCGCTTCGGCACGTTCACCGCGTCGGCGGTGGTCGGGGTGGTGTGGGGGCTGTGGCACGTCCAGGTGCTGGCCGGGAGCCCGGTCTATGCGGCGGGCTTCCTGCTGGCCACGACCGCGATGTCCGTCGTACTGGGGGTGGCCCTGGACGAAGCGAGGGGGCACCATCGCCTGCTCTTTGCGGGCGCGTTCCACTGCCTGGTCAATCTGGGCATGCTCCTGTTCATGGACGAGGAGACGGGCAGCGCGGTGCCCATGGTCCTGTTCGGCCTGGCGTGCACGGCGACCGCGGTGCCGTGGGTGCGGCGAGGGCGCCGGAGCGCCCCGGCTAAGATCACGGCGACGGCGGGATGAGTGGGGCGGGGGTCATGAGGGCGGCACGTTCCGGGCGCGAGCAGTGGGTCGCCGTCGGACGCTGCCAACTGCTCGGGCTGACCGGGTTGGCGGTGATCGGCGCAGGGATGCTGGCCGGTGGGGCGCTGCTGCTGCTGCCGCTAGGCGTGGGCTTCCGGGCGCTGCCGCCCGCCGCCCGACTCCTGCGCCGCGCTTCCGACCGGTACCGCGACCGCGCGGCCCGCTGGACCGGCCGTCCTCTCAGCCGGCCCGATGCGCTCCCGCACGACACATCGGCCCGCCGCACCAGCGCCGCGATCCTCGCGGACGACGGGTTCTGGCGCGACCTGCGCTGGGCCTGCCTCGAACCCTGGACGGGCGCACTACTCGCGGCGGTGCCGCTCGCGCTGGTCGAATACGGAGCCTTCGGTTTCCTTGTACAGCCCTGGGTGTGGCCCCGGCTCGGCGACGGCAACTGGTACGCCTTCGTGCCGGTCACATCGACGGCCACCATGGTCGCCGCCCTGCTCGTCGGCCTCGCCCTCGCAGCGGCGGGTCTGCGCGCGGCGCCGTCCGTCACCACGCTGCACGCCCGCTTCACCCGTCGCCTGCTCTCCGCTCCGCGTACCACCGAACTTGCACGCCGGGTGGCTCGGCTGACGGATACGCGAGCCGTCGCCCAGGACGTCCACGCGGCTGAGATCGCCCGCATCGAACGGGATCTGCACGATGGAGCGCAGGCTCGCCTCGTCGCACTCGGGCTCGCTCTGGACGACGCGACCCGCCTTCTCGGAACCGACCCACGGTCCGCCCGCGCACTGCTCGTCGAGGTGCGCGCCAGCTCTGAAAGGGCGCTGCAGGATCTGCGCGACCTGGTCCACGGCATCCACCCCCCGGTCCTGGCGGATCGGGGCCTCGCCGACGCGGTCCGCTCACTGGCCCTGGAGAGCCATCTGGATGTGGACGTGGCCGCGGAACTGCCCGAGCCGCGTCTGCCGGCCCCCGTCGAGTCGGCGGCGTACTTCGCCGTGTCCGAACTCCTCACGAACGCTGCCAAACACGCGGCGGCGACTCGCGCCGACATCACCCTCACCCACCGCGGTAGCCGGCTGCGGGTGAGTGTGACGGACGACGGCCACGGAGGCGCGGACGCGACGGCAGGCACCGGACTACCGGGCATCCGACGTCGGTTGGACTCCTTCGACGGCACACTCACCCTGTACAGCCCACCGGGCGGACCGACCACAGCAACCTTGGAGATCCCGTGCGCGTCGTCCTCGCCGAAGACCTCTTCCTCCTACGGGACGGTCTGACCCGCACACTGCACGACCACGGCTGCCAGGTCGTCGCGTCCGTGGACAACGGCCCTGCGCTGGAGAGGGCTCTCACCCGGATCGACCTGGACGTCGCGGTGATCGATGTCCGGCTGCCGCCGACCCATACGGACGAGGGGCTGAGGGCGGCTCTCCAGGCCCGGAACAGCCGCCCCGCGCTCCCCGTCCTGATCCTGTCCCACTTCGTCGACCAGTTGTACGCCCATGAACTCCTCGCCTCCGGCGAAGGCGCCGTGGGCTACCTGCTGAAGGACCGTGTCACCCGCACGGCCCAGTTCATCGACGCGCTGCGCACGGTCGCGTCGGGCGGCACTGTGATGGACCCCCAGGTCGTGGCCAAACTGCTCGCCCGCAGCGGGAAGCGCGGTCGCACCGAGTCCCTGAGCGGCCGCGAGCACGAGGTCCTTGCCCTGATGGCCGAGGGACGGTCCAACACCGCCATCGCCCAGACCCTCCATGTGAGCGAGAGCGCGGTGGCCAAGCACATCGCGTCGGTGTTCGGGAAGCTGCGGATAGCGCAGTCGCCGGAGGACAACCGGCGGGTGCTCGCGGTGCTGGCTTACCTGAAGGGGTGAGACGGCACCGCGCGGCCGCAGCCCTACCCGGAGCAGCCGACCCTGGCGGTGCTGCGGATCCGCTCGGTGCGTCACCCTTCGACGAGAACTCCGGCCGTCCGGTCGTCCGAGCCTTGGGCGATCTTGAGCTGCCGCCAGTCGGATGCCAGGGTTGTGGCGGACGACCGGAACCACTCGTCCGCCGCACCGTTCGTCTGCCTCACGGTCGTACGGCCCGCGGACGGGCGAACACCGAGTTGTCGATCACGAGGTCCATCCTCGGCAACGGGTCGACCTCCTCCATATAGATGCGCTCTGCCACCAGATACCTGTTGCGATGGATCGACTCCGCCTCGGACCCGGCCCAGTCCTGGTCGCGCTCGGCGCCCCGCCGCACCGAGAGCTCCGCATCCACCTGCAGCCAGATCCGGAAGTCCCAGTACGCGTCGATCTCGGGCCGGAACGCGAAGACACCGTCGACGATCAGTACCGCGTCCGCCCCGAGCGGTGACACCTCGGAGGAGTGATCCAGCTGGGTCAGCGGGTCGATGCCGCACAGCACGCAGGACTCCGCGTCCGATGACCGGCAGGGATCCAGCAGCAGGCGCCTGACCGCCTCGTAGTCGTAGGCGTTGCGGTAGTACCCCTCACCGGACTCCCGGTCGTACAGGTGCCGGTCCCGCCACGGCTTCTTGAAGTCATCGAGTGTCGCCCTGAGTACCGGCCGCCCCGCAGTGCTGATCCACTCGGCGAGTTCATGCCCGAAACTGGTCTTCCCGGCGGCGGTGAAGCCGTCGATACCGACCAGCAGGCGGCCTTGGCCGAGCGACAGAATCTGTTTGGCGACCGCTTCGACCAGTGCGCTGCGCTCGGCGGAGGCCGCCGGAGGGCACGGCTGCTGCCAGGTTGAAACCGAATGACGTATATCCCCGTGTGATGTTCCCATGAGATCAACCTACCGATGGTTCGACTGAGCCGGCACAGGGACGCGAGGCGCACACGACCGGACGGCCTGGCTGCATGCCCGGTGCGCTGGCGGAGCACACTTGAGCGTGGAGTCCCGGGAACATGCTCGTGCTGTCACGGCAATGAGCGTGTGAGCCAGACGACTTCACCGTTCTCTTCGGTGGAAAGGTGATCCCGCTCGAACCCGAGCTTCTCAAGGACACGGAGCGACGGTGTGTTCCACGTGCCGACGGTCGACCAGAGCCGCTTCCGCCCGGTCGCGATGGCGGCATCGAGCACCGCGCCGGCCGCCTCGGTCGCGTAGCCACGCTCATGCGCGCGCTGGAACAGCTCGTACGCGATTTCGGGTTCCTCCAGGGTGGAGCGACCGGTGATCAGCCCGCAGTAGCCGATGAAGTCGCCTTCGTCGCGGCGCTGGATGGGCAACAGGGCGATGCCTGTGGTCGCCGTCTCGGTCAGCAGTTCCGCGAGGGACGTCCGGATGTGCTCAACCGCGGGGGTCCCCTTTCCGCGTTCGGAGAGGAGGGCGCAGAACTCTTCGGCGTCCGAGTCTGCCCACGGCCGCAGTATCAGCCGGTCGGTCTCAAGGTGGAACGGCATCGTCTTGTACGCAGTCATGCCTTCACATCGCCTCTCGCATCATCACGGACCACAGCTGGAGCCATCGGGCATCTGGATCAACGCACAAATTACTGCGTCCGGTTGTCGAGTGGATCTCTGTGAGGGCATTCAGTCACGTCCGGCGCGGAGTTCGAACCCCGAGGGGAGCGACGAGGACAGACGGGCCCTTGGACGAGTTGCCGAGTGGGAGATCTGCGGGATTCGTGACCGCTGTCCGGCTTCGCCCCCGACGCGGGCTACCGGTCACTCGGAGCGCGGTGCCTCCGCGTCCGCCGTCGCCACGGATCTGGCCCACCGGTAGTCCGCCTTGCCACTCGGCGAGCGCTGGATAGCCTGCGCGAGCACCAGCTGCCGAGGGATCTTGTAGCCTGCGAGCCGCAGCCGGCAGTGCGCCTGCACCGCCTCCAGATCGAGCGGCTCCGCGCCCTCGCGCAACTGCACCACGGCCGCCACATGGTTGCCCCAGGTCGGATCGGGGACCCCGGCGACCAAGGCGTCGTACACATCCGGATGGGCCTTCAGAGCCTGCTCGACCTCCTCCGGATACACCTTTTCGCCGCCGGTGTTGATGCACTGCGAACCGCGCCCGAGCACGGTGACGACACCCTCTTCGTCCACCGTCGCCATGTCCCCGAGCAGTACCCAGCGCTCGTCGCCCCTGCGGAAGAAGGTCTCGGCGGTCTTCTCCGGGTCGTTGTAGTAGCCGAGCGGCACATGGCCCCGCTGGGCGATGCGGCCCGGCTCGCCGACGGCCACCGGCTCGTACGTTGCCGGATCGACCACCTGTGTACGGGCGTTGACACGTAGTCGGAAGCCCTTCTCCGGGCCGGAGTCGTCCGTCGCCGTACCGTTGAACCCGGACTCCGACGAACCGAAGTTGTTCAGCAGCATCACGTTCGGCGCCAGGGCCGTGAACTGCTCCCGCACCGTCTCCGACATGATCGCCCCCGATGACGACACGCTGAACAGCGAGGACAGGTCAGTCCCCTTCAGCGGCCCGTTCAGTGCGTCGATCAGCGGACGCAGCATGGCGTCGCCCACCAGCGAGACACTGGTCACCCGTTCTCGCTCGATGGTGCGCAGTACCTCCTCCGGAGCGTACTTGCGGTGCAGTACCACCCGCTGCCCGAAGTTGAAGCCGATGAAGGCGGTCAGCGTCGAAGTGCCGTGCATCAGCGGGGGAGTGGGGAAGAAGGTGATGCCGCTGCCGCCCGCGGCGACGCGCTCTGCCAGCTCCTCCGGGCGCCGCACCGGCTCACCCGTGGGCGCCCCGCCGCCCAGACCGGCGAAGAAGAGGTCCTCCTGCCGCCACATCACACCCTTGGGCATCCCGGTGGTACCACCGGTGTAGATGATGAACTGGTCGTCGGCCGACCGTGGGCCGAAGCCGCGCTCCACCGAGCCGTCGGCCTCCGCGTCCGCGAACTCCACACAGTCGAGCGCGGGGGCGCCATCGGGTGGGGTGCCCACCCGCACCAGGTGGCGCAACGTCTCGCTCCGCGGTGCTGCGGCGGCTACCCGCTCGGTGAACTCGGCGTCGAAGACGAGTGCCGCGAGGTCGGCGTCGCGGTAGAGGTAGGCCAGTTCCTCCTCCACATAGCGGTAGTTGACGTTGACCGGCACGAGACGGGCCTTGATGCAGCCCAGGGCCGTCTGGAGGTACTCGACGCCGTTGTAGAGGTGCAGCCCGAGGTGCTCGCCGGGCTTCAGCCCGGCCGTGACGAGGTGGTGGGCGATCCGGTTCGCCGCCGCGTCCAGCTCCGCGTAGCCGTACCTGCGCTCGGCCCCCGTCCCCGGATGGTCGACGTACACGAGTGCCTCACGGTCCGGGACGACATCCACGACCGACTCGAACAGGTCGGCAAGGTTGTATTCCATCGTTCCTCCTCGGCTCCCGCTCGCGCTCATGACCCGCAGGGGGTCCACTGCCTCGGAGCGGTCATTAGAGCGCCGGGGCGCACAAGTGGGAAGGGGCCTGGCAGAAGAAATCTGACTGCCTGTCAGAAAACTATTGAACTGCACCCCTGGCTCCTGCAACCTGTTCTAGGTCTTGCGACGGGAGGACGGTCATGGCCGGTACGGAACACCTCACCGTGCGGCGCGAAGGCGCCACACTGGTGCTCACTCTCAACAGGCCCGAGGCGAAGAACGCGCTCTCACTGCCGATGCTCGTCGGCCTCCACGACGGCTGGACGGAAGCCGACGCCGACGACACCATCCGCACCATCGTGCTCACCGGCGCGGGGGGCTCGTTCTGCGCCGGAATGGATCTCAAGGCGCTCGCGGGCAAAGGCATGGTGGGGGAGCGGTACCGGGACCGGCTGAAGGCCGACCCCGACCTCCACTGGAAGGCGATGCTCCGCCACCACCGCCCACGCAAACCCGTCATCGCGGCCGTCGAGGGACATTGCGTGGCGGGAGGCACCGAGATCCTGCAAGGCACCGACATCCGCGTCGCCGGGGAGAGCGCCACCTTCGGGCTGTTCGAGGTCAAGCGGGCGCTGTTCCCCATCGGCGGTTCCACCGTCCGCCTTCAGCGCCAGATCCCGCGTACACACGCGCTGGAGATGCTGCTGACCGGCCGCCCCTACAGCGCCGCCGAAGCGGAGCGGGTCGGACTCATCGGCCGTGTCGTCCCGGACGGCACGGCACTGGAGGCCGCCCTTACCGTCGCCGAGCAGATCAACGCCTGCGGTCCGCTCGCCGTCGAAGCCGTGAAGGCCTCCGTCTACGAGACGGCCGAGATGACCGAGACCGAAGGACTCGCGGCCGAACTCAAGCGCGGCTGGCCGGTGTTCGACACCGCCGACGCCAAGGAAGGCGCCCGAGCGTTCGCCGAGAAGCGCGCCCCCGTCTACCGCCGGACGTGAGCACAGGCCCCAGGCCCAGCCCGCACCCACACGAGGAGACCGATGTCAGCCGGCCCCGCCCCCGAGGTGCTGCGCGCACCCCTGGTCGTCGAATTCCCCTTCACCCGCTCTCTCGGACCCGTCCAGTCCGCCTTCCTCACCGGGCTGCGCGAGCGCGCCGTGCTGGGCGTCCGCACCACCGCGGGCCGGGTTCTCGTGCCGCCCGTCGAGTACGACCCCGAGACCGCGCGGGAGCTCCGCGAGATGGTCGAAGTCGCATCCACCGGCACCGTCACCACCTGGGCCTGGAACCCGGCGCCACGCCGCGGCCAGCCACTGGGGACCCCCTTCGCCTGGGTGCTCGTCAGGCTCGACGGCGCCGACACCGCGCTGCTGCACGTACTCGACACACCAGGGCCCGACACCGTGCACACCGGGATGCGGGTCCGTATCCGCTGGGCGTCCGAGCGTGGCGGCGCCATCACCGACATCGCCTGCTTCGAGCCGTGCGAATCCGGGCAACCCGCGGCCAGGGAGGCGCAATCGCACCGCGGAACCTTCGACGACCCCGTCACCGGCATCGTCGCCCACGCCAGGCTCGACTACAACTACAGTCCCGGCCGCGCCCAGACCCGCTACATCCGCGCACTCGCCGATCGGCGCATCACCGGAGAACGCTGCCCCTCCTGCCGTAAGGTGTACGTCCCGCCCCGCGGCGCCTGCCCCACCTGCGGTGTGGCCACCGCGGAGCAGGTCGCAGTCGGCCCGCGCGGCACCGTCACCACCTACTGCATCGTCAACATCAAGGCGAAGAACGCCATGAACGACGACATCGATGTGCCCTACGTCTACGCGCACATCGCGCTCGACGGCGCGGACCTCGCCCTGCACGGACGTATCGGCGGCATCCCCTACGACCAGGTGCGCATGGGCCTGCGCGTCGAACCGGTGTGGACCGAGGGCGGCCGCTACCCCGACCACTACCGGCCCACCGGCGAGCCCGACGCGGACTACGACACCTACAAGGAGCTGCTGTAGCCATGCGAGACGTCGCGATCGTCGCCTTCTCCCAGACCGAGACCCGGCGCAGCAGCGAGGAGCTCTCCGAGGTCGAGATGCTGATGCCGGTGCTGCACGACGTCCTCGGACAGACCGGACTGAGCACCGGCGACATCGACTTCACCTGCTCCGGCTCCTGCGACTACCTGGCCGGCCGGGCCTTCTCCTTCACCCTCGCCCTCGACGGCGTGGGGGCCTGGCCGCCCATCTCCGAGTCCCATGTCGAGATGGACGGCGCCTGGGCACTGTACGAGGCCTGGGTGAAACTCCTCACAGGCGAGGCCGACACCGCGCTCGTCTACTCGTACGGGAAGTCCTCGCCCGGCTCGGTCCGGGACGTCCTGACCCGCCAACTCGACCCCTACTACGTCGCCCCGCTGTGGCCCGACTCGGTGTCACTCGCCGCCCTCCAGGCACAGGCGCTCATCGACAGCGGGGCCACCAGCGAGCCGGAACTCGCCGGCATCGCCGCCCGCAGCCGCAGCGCAGCCGAGTCCAATCCGTACGCACAGCTACGCGGCCACCACGGCCAGGGCGACTACCTGGTGCGCCCGCTGCGCACCGGCGACTGTCCACCCATCGGCGACGGGGCAGCCGCCGTCGTCCTCGCCGCCGGTGACAGGGCTCGCGAGCTCTGCGCACGACCGGCCTGGATTCGCGGTATGGACCACCGCATCGAGGCCCACGGCATCGGTGTACGCGACCTCACCGAGTCACCCTCCACCCGGCTCGCCGCCGAGCGCGCCGGGGTCTTCGACGGGCCGGTCGACACCGCCGAGCTGCACGCCCCGTTCACCTCCCAGGAGGTCGTGCTGCGCAAGGCCCTGCGCCTCGACGACAGCACCAGGGTCAACCCGTCCGGCGGCGCACTCGCCGCCAACCCGATCATGGCCGCGGGGCTCATCCGGATCGGCGTGGCCGCCGCCGCCGTCCACCGGGGCGAATCCGACCGGGCCGTCGGACACGCCACATCCGGTCCCTGCCTCCAGCAGAACCTGGTCGCCGTCCTCGAAGGAGACGCCGTATGAGCCGCACATCCGCCAAGGAGCCCGTGGCCGTCGTCGGTGTCGGCCAGACCAAGCACGTGGCGGCCCGGCATGACGTCTCGCTGGCCGGCCTCGTGCGCGAAGCCGCCCGGCGCGCGCTGGACGACGCCCAGTCGGACTGGGCGGACATCGACGCGGTCGTCATCGGCAAGGCTCCCGACTTCTTCGAGGGCGTGATGATGCCCGAGCTGTATCTGGCCGACGCGCTCGGCGCGGTGGGCAAGCCCATGATGCGGGTCCACACGGCGGGCTCGGTGGGCGGCTCCACCGCGCTCGTCGCCGCCAACCTCGTCGCGGCCCGTGTCCACCGCACCGTGCTCACCCTCGCGTTCGAGAAGCAGTCCGAGTCCAATGCCATGTGGGGCCTGTCGCTGCCCATCCCGTTCCAGCAGCCGCTGCTCGCCGGCGCCGGCGGCTTCTTCGCCCCGCATGTGCGGGCCTATATGCGGCGCACCGGGGCGCCCGACGCGGTCGGCTCCCTCGTCGCGTACAAGGACCGCCGCAACGCCCTCAAGAACCCCTACGCGCATCTGCACGAGCACGGGATCACGCTGGAGAAGGTGCAGTCGTCGCCGATGCTGTGGGACCCCATCCGCTATTCGGAGACCTGCCCCTCGTCCGACGGTGCCTGCGCCATGGTCCTCACCGACCGCACGGGAGCGGCCCGTTCGCCCCGCCCGCCAGCCTGGCTGCACGGCGGTGCCATGCGCAGCGAGCCCACCCTCTTCGCGGGCAAGGACTTCGTGTCTCCGCAGGCGGGCAAGGACTGCGCCGCCGATGTCTACCGGCAGGCCCATATCGCCGATCCGCGCCGGGAGATCGACGCCGTCGAGATGTACGTCCCGTTCTCCTGGTACGAGCCCATGTGGCTGGAGAATCTGGGCTTCGCCGCGGAAGGCGAAGGCTGGAAGCTCACCGAGTCCGGGGTGACCGAGATCGACGGGGACCTCCCCGTCAACCCCTCGGGCGGAGTGCTGTCCACCAACCCCATCGGCGCCTCCGGCATGATCCGCTTCGCCGAGGCGGCCCTCCAGGTACGAGGCCAGGCGGGCGAACACCAGGTCGACGGCGCCCGCAAGGCACTGGGCCACGCCTACGGCGGCGGCTCGCAGTTCTTCGCGATGTGGCTGGTCGGATCGGAGCCCCCGGCACACTGAACCTCTCCGGCGCCGACCGGTGGGCGGCGCGGTCTCAGGACGGCGGCGGCGCGGAATGTCCCGCCGCTGTCCGCGGCCTGTCCGCGACCGGCGGCGATCGCTAGTCTGAGCGCGGACGACGAACCGGGAGGAGTACGCACGTGGCCGACACCATCACCACGGAGCAGCCGCTTTCGGGCTGGCGCAAGCCGGACCTCGACCTCAGCCAGGCCGACTGGCAGTCGGGTACCCAGGGCGCGGGGGACGTCCAGATCGCCTTTGTCGAAGGGTTCATCGCGATGCGCAACAGCGGCAGACCCGAAGCCCCTTCGCTGATCTTCACCCCCGCCGAATGGCGCGCTTTCCTCCTCAACGCCCGTGAGGGCGAGTTCGACCTCACCTGATGCCCCGACCGGCGTGGGCCGACCGCGGCCCACGCCCCCGCCGCTCCCCGGTCGGCCCTGGAGCCGAGCCGGCGCCACGGACTCAGTGGGTCACGGCCTCACGCCCCGCCCACCGGGTGGGCCGAGGGGCGATGCTTGCCCATCGAACCGCGGATCGGCTCCTCGCGGGCCGTCCGCAACGGCTCTCACTCCGCAAGAACCGCTGTCGTGGGCACGGCCCCCGTCATCGCGACGGCGCCGCTGCGGCGTCGCGCCGGGGCTGTCCGCGCCCGGACGGCACGCTGTCCTGACATGGCAGGGCGCGCTCTCGGCGAAGCCGGTGCGCCGGCCGGACGGCGTGCCGCGCAGCCGCATCCTGCTCACGGAGATCGAGAGTCGGCGGGAGGCCGCGCGGGCGGACGGGGCACTTCGCCGCCGTACGCACTGCCTGCAATTCTGTCGGTTTTGCCGCTTCACCGACCCCGCCCAGTGGGTCCGAGCGGAGACCGGCGCGATCGTGGACCGAGGCCCCGGAGCCGATCACCGCACCATACCCGGAGCGCCGCACCAGGCCGCCGGACACGTACCATGGCCGCATGTCCTTCCTCCGCCGCCGCAACGCCGCCCACCCCGCGGGCCCCGACTTCGACGTCCTGGCCATGGACCCGGGTGACTGGCCCGGCAACCTCGGCGCGGGCCTGCTCCCCGCCCCCGACGGCAGCTGCCAGGGCGTGTTCCTGCGCTACGATCTGTTCGGCGGCCGCGGCCCTGCGATGATCATCGGCAATCTGCCCGAGGGCTCACCGGCCCGGGAGCTCGCCGAGGGCCAGATCCCGTTCGAGGTCGCCCAACTGCTCGTCGCGCTGGAGAACGACGAAGAGGTCGCAGTTACCGGCACCGAGGACGTACCGGTGATGCAGGGTGACAACCTTCTGATCGTCCGCCGGATCAAGCTCTCCGAGACCCGTATCTCCTGCGTGCAGTTCGACCGCAGTGACAACGTCCTGGTCACCATCGCCAGCTGGGACCGGCCGATCACCGATGACCTCTACGCGCTACTGAAGCCACTGCCCGCGGAGCTCTTCCAGCAGGGCTGAGCGGAGCGCGAACCTCGATGACGCGCCCAGCGGGCTCGCCGTGACCACATCACGGCGAGCCCGCGGCCGTCTGCCCGGTGCCCCGGGACTGCACCCCGCCTGCTATGCGGGGATCGCTCCCGTCGTCACCCCCTCGCCAGGCCGTCGCAGCGCTGCGACGATCCTGGCCGCCGACATCCCGACGGCCGTCGGCCCGCTGGTCCGCAGCGGCGTGCCGGCGCCGTGCGGCAGGTCCTCTTCCGCGTACCTCCGCACATGGCGGTGCCAGTGCAGGATTCCGGCGAGCCAGTCCTCCAGCTCCCGCACGTAGGTGTCCAGGGCCGCCCTGCCGCGCTCGTCAAGCCGCAACTGGTCGCAGAGCACCGGCAGCTCGTGCTCCTTCAGATGCAGGAACTGCCGCAGCCGGGAACGCATCAGATCGTCGATGATGCGCACTGCCGACGGGTAGTCGCAGCCGAAGAAGGACTGCACCACCAGCACCGCGTTGTGCACCTCGCCCTCGACCTCGATCTCCTTCTGGTAGGAGAACAGATCGTTCAGAAGCGTGGCGTAGTCCATCGCCGAATGCTCAAGGCCCCGCACCGTGCCGCTCCGGTACGCCTCGGGCGGCAGCTGTCCTTCGTGCCGCAGACGGCACAGCAGCATCGTCAGATCGCTGCCGAAGGTCTGCCGACGCATCTCGACATAGTCCACCGGGTCGGGCACCCGGTGCTGAGCCTGGTTGTGGAGCTCCCACAGCCAGCTCTCCAGCATCACCTCGATCGACCCGTGCAGTGCCGTCCGCTCTTCGAGGCCCATCGGCCCCGCGGTACGCGCCCACAGGTCGGCCAGCGCCCGCTCCATCGGGCTCACCGCTGTCGCCGCCCCCGCGGCAGGGTCACCGAGGGGCAGACAGGCGAGCAGCCGCTCGTGGCAGGCTTTCGCCTCGATGAGCCGGCGCGGACGTCCGAACACCAACGGGTAGTAGTCGTCGGCGTAGGTCCCCCAGGTCAGCCACTCGGCGCTCAGCTCCAGCTCATCGGCGGTGGCATCCGGGTCGAGCCCTGCCGAGCAGAGCGCGAAGTCGAACCCGGCGAGCATCGGCCCGTCCCAGATGTCGCCGAGCAGCCCCATCCGGTCGGCCCACGCGATGGACCTGGCGCGAGCCTCATCGAGGTGCGGACTGAGCGTCAGCGGGAACGGCAACTCGAAGTCGGGCAGCAGCGACGGACCGGTCCGCTGGTGCGGGACGTGGGTGAGAGCGCGCAGTCGCGCCGCCGCGGGCCGTCCGAACAGCGTGCTGATGTCGAGGGCCGAGGTGCCCAGCACCCCGCCGAACGGCGAAGCGCCGGTCCGTACCTCCTTGTTCATGTAGCGGCTCGACCGCATGTGCCACTCATGGCCACCGGACTGCCAGTCCTGCAAGCCCTTCGTGTACGCGGCGACCGCCGCGCACTCGGCCGGGTCGAGGCCGGACTCGACACACATCGCGGGGACTTCGGTCAGCGCCGTGTTCTCGAACTGCTGCAGCCGCGATGTCAGCAGGTCGTTGACGGATTCGGCCGCCTCCTGGGGCGCGCACCCCAGAAACGTCTCCAGGACCAGGACACCGTTGCTCAGTTCGCCCTCGTCCTCCACCTCACGCTGGTAGGAGAACAGGTCGTTGCGCAGATGCACCGCGTCGGCGAACGTCTCGGTCAGCACCCGGATCGGCCGTGAACCCGCCACTCGCGCGGGTACCTCGGCACCGGCCGCGTACTCGACGAGTCCCGCCGACCAGGGGGCGCCTCCCACTTTGCGGCGCATCTCGATGTACTCGACGGGATTGGACACCCGGCCCTCGTTGATGTTGTCGAGCTCCCAGATCGACTCGTTGAGCAGATGTTCGGTCGCGAGGGCGAACCTCGTCCGCCAGGCGGGCGACATGCTCGGCACGGTCCGCGCCCACAGATCGGCGAGACCCGCCTCCACCTGATTGGTCGGCTCGGGTGTATCCCGTGCCGGGTCGAGCGGCATGAACGCCGGCAGCCGGTCCAGATAGGCCCTGCCGCCCGCCAGGTCACCGGTGCGCTTGAACACCTCGAGGAAGTGGTCGTCGAAGAAGAACACCCACACATACCAGTCCGTCACCAGGGACAGGGCCTCCGCCGAGCAGTCCGGGTGGGTGTACGCACACAGCAGCGCGTAGTCATGCGCGTCGAGGTCCTTCCGCACCCAGACTCCGGACCCTTCCAGCATGCCCATCCGACGCGCCCACTCCCGGGTGTGCTCCCGCGCCGCATCGACATGGGGATTGAGTCGAGCCGGATAAGGAACGTAGAAATCCGGCAGTTCGAAGGGCTGTGCCATGCGTGCCCGGGCCTTTCGGTGAGCGTCCGCGCGTGCGCCGCGCGAACCGGTCGCGTACGGGCCAGGCCTACCCGTCGTCCATCCGGCCCACGCGAGAGCCGTGATCACCCATCCGAATGAAACCGCAGTGGCGGTGCCCCCGCCCCGGGCCTGAACACGGCCCGCGGCGGGGCGGCGGGCGCGTCACGGGAAGGCACCTCACGCGATGCGCTTCGGCAGGCGCAGGCTCAGCAGGAACGTGAGCACGACCCCTGCCAGCTGCACCAGCAGAGTCGCCATCAGGGCGTCGCGCATACCCAGCATCGGCACCAGGCCGAGGAACAGCGAACCGAGCGTGGCCACCCCCAGCGCCAGCGACGACTGCTGAGCCGTCACCAAGACACCGCTGCCCACTCCGGCACGCTCCGACGGAACCTCCGAGAGCACGATCCTGAAGAGCACCGGCATCTGAAGCGCTTGTCCCGCGCCCGCCACCGCGGCACCGGGCAGCAGTGACACGGCGTCAAGCCCCGGCCAGTCCCGCCAGACCGCCATGCCGATCAGGGCGAGGCCCACCGCCTGCACCAAGCCGCCCGCGCTCACCACCCGTGCACCGAACCGTGCCACCAGCCGGGGGCCTGCCAGCGAGACCACCAGGAAGGCCAGTGCCATGGGAGCCAGCGCCAGCCCGGCCGTGACCGGCCCGAGCCGCGCACCCTGCTGGAGCGCCACCGCGATCACGAACATGAACCCGCTGAAGCCGATCGAGAAGGGCACGATGATGAGCAGTCCCCGCCGCAGCGACACCAGCCGGAACAGGCTCGGCGGCACCAGCGGAGTACGTCCCTTGCGGTCGGCGCTCAGCTCGACCCGGTAGAAGGCGTACGCCGAGACCGGGAAGAGCGGCAGTACGAGCCATGTCCACAAGGGCCAGCCGGCCGCCCGTCCTTCGGTCAGCGGCACCAGCAGGGTCACCATCGCCGCCGCCAGCAGCAGGGTGCCGGGTACGTCGACCGGCTCGGGGCGCTGGGCGCGGGTCTCCGGCACGGCCCGCGCCGCGAGGAGGAGGCCGATCACCACGACGGGCACGTTCACCAGGAACACCGCTCGCCAGCCGGTGCCCGCCAAGTCCCAGGCCACCAGCAGGCCGCCCAGTATCTGACCGGCCACCATGGAGAGCCCGGCCATCGCGCCGTACAGGCTCATGGCACGGGCGCGCCGTGGCCCTGACGTGGCGGCCTGGACGGTGGCCAGCACCTGCGGCAGCATCGTCGCCGACGCGGCACCCTGGGCCACTCGCGCCGCGACCAGGGTCCAGGCGTCAGGGGCGAGCCCGCAGGCCAGCGAGGTGATACCGAAGGCCGCCATTCCGCCGATGAACAGTCGCCGGCGGCCGAGCGAGTCGCCGAGCCGCCCACCGAGCACCAGCAGTAAGGAGTAGGAGACGCCGTACCCGGCCACGACCAGCTCCAGCACCGCCTCTCCCGCGGCCAGATCGCGGCCGATGGTCGAGAGTGCGACATTGACGATGAAGAAGTCGACGATGGGCAGTGCCGCGCCGAGCAGCAAGGTGAACAGGCCGAGTCCACCCAGCGCCGACGGCTGCACCGCATCCGGCCGCGCGGCGCGGCCATGGGTCTGAAGGGTTGCTGTTTCGCTCACGGCATTGAGCCTGCTCCCTACCCAAGCCTGGTACCAGAGTCTGGTTATCCTGGTACAGGGAGTACCTGGAAACAGGTTCGAGGATTCGGCACGCTGGGATTCATGAGCACCGTGACGCACATGCCACAGGGGACGCAGACGGTGACGCGGGCGCCGGACGGTCCGCCCCGTGAGCACGACGTCGTTCGACCTGCCGCGAAGCCGCAACAGGCAGCGGAGATCCGGCGTCGCGAGCTCGCCGCGTTCCTGCGCAGCAGGCGCGAACGGATCAGCCCCGAGACGGTCGGCCTGGAGCGTGGCCGCCGCAGGCGCACACCCGGCCTGCGCCGCGAGGAGGTCGCGCAGCTCTCGGCGGTCGGTGTCACCTGGTACACCTGGCTCGAGCAGGCCCGTGACATCCAGGTCTCCGCCCAGGTGCTCGACGCCCTCGCTCGGACCCTGCTGCTCGACACCACCGAACGCAGCCATCTGTTCCACCTCGCGGGCGCTGTCGATCCCGCGCCGCGCACGATCTGTCCCTCCGTCACTCCGGCTCTGGTCGCGGTACTGGACCAGTTGGAGCCGATCCCGGCGTGCATCCAGAACGGCCGGTACGACATCCTGGCGTACAACCGCACCTATGGGCGGCTGCTGTGCGATTTGGACACGGTGCCGGCGGAGGACCGCAACTGCCTGTTCCTGATCCACACGAACCCGCAGTGGCGCTCGTCGGTGGTGCTCTGGGAAGAGACTTCGCGGCTGATGGCTGCCAAGTTCCGTGCCGCGATGGCCGAGCATCTCGCCGAGCCGGCCTGGAAGGTGCTCCTGAGGCGGCTCCAGGCCGCATCACCCGAATTCTGCGAGACCTGGGAGCGCCATGAGGTGGTGAGCGGTGCGCATGGCAGGCGCAAACAGATCGACAACGCCTATGTCGGCCTGCTGACGCTCGACCACACCGATCTCTGGCTAGGTCCGGTGAGCGGTGCCCGACTGCTGACCTACACGCCGGCCGACCAGGAGTCCCGGGAACGGCTGGAGCGACTCCAGACGCTGGCCGGCGACACCGTGACCGGCTGACGCACGGGCCGGTCGCGTGCGGCCCGTCCCGAAGGAGCAGCCAACAAGGCGATGTGCGTCCAGTGTGTCGGCACTGGACGCACATCGCCCATCCCCCTCGTTGACGGTCAGCGTGTGCCGACCGCGGCGCGCACGGCCCGCCGTGCCAGCGCGCAGTCGTCGTGCAGCCGCCGCAGCAGCAGCCGCTGCTCCTCTCCGATCGACATCCCGCCGGGGTGCTGCGGTACGGTCCTGGCCGGGTCCGACTCCCGCATCGTCCGCTGCACGGCGGTCTCGTACGTTCGGATCTCCCTGGTCAGCACCAGCATCAGATTCACCAGGAAGGCATCCCGTGCCGCGGTCCCGGACTGTTGGGCGAGCTGGCTGATCTGCCGACGCGCCAGGGGCGCGTCACCCATGACCGTCCAGAGTGTCGCCAGGTCGTAGCCGGGCAGGTACCAGCCCGCGTGCTCCCAGTCGACCAGCACGGGGCCGGTCGGCGACAGGAGGATGTTCGACAACAGCGCGTCGCCGTGGCAGAACTGCCCCACGCCGTAACGCCCGCCGGCGTGGGCGACCCCGTGCAGCAGCTTCTGCAGGTCACCCAGATCGCGGTCGGTGAACAGCCCGAGCTCGTGGTACCGGGCGATCCGGGCGGCGTAGTCGAGCGGAGCGTCGAACATGCCGGCCGGCGGTCGCCAGGTGTTGAGCCGCGCGATCGCCCCGAGCGCCGCCCGTACATCCGCGCGCGGCGGGGCCTCGGACGGATGCCGTACGAGGGCGGCGGGACGGCCCGCCATGCGTTCGATCACCAGCGTGCAGTTGTCCGGATCCGCAGCGATCAGCCGGGGAACCCGCACCGGAGGGCGGTGTCGGACGAACGCACGATATGCCGCTATTTCGTGCTGGAACCGGTCCGTCCACACCTGCGACTGGTCGAGTAAGCACTTGGCGACAGCGGTCGCCCGCCCGGTACTGCCGACCAGGAGCACCGAGCGTCCGCTCCTGCGCAGCACCTGGACCGGATTGAACTCCGGGCAGATCCGGTGCACCGAAGCGATCGCCATGCGCAACTGCGCGCCCTGGGGGCCGGACAAGTCGATTCTCCCGCTCAGCGGTTGGCCCGCGGTCGCCGGCCAACGCCGGGTCCGCACAGCTGCCGAGGAGGGGTCGAGAAACGTCCTGCCGCCGACCGGGGCGACCGTCTGCGGCCGGGGCGGGGCGGACACGGAGGACGATGCTGTGTACATGGGTGAGACAGATCCCTTCGTGTGCCGACAAGTCGCGTGCGCGGCCCCGCCCCGGAAGCCTTCGGCACCCTGGGGAATGCTGTGGGCCCCGGGGCGGGGTGGCGCGTTCCTACCTGACACCGGGTCGCGGGTGGCACACCATCTGGCGAACCCTGGCGAACCCTGGCGAATAGTCGCCACCCCTCTGACAGGCGGTTACTGTCAACTCAGCCGAGAACCTGGGGGCTTGACGTGACCGGAGAACCCAACACCCGTCTTTCCGACCTGTTCGGCCTGGCCGGCTGGTCCAAGGGCGAACTCGCGCGGCTCGTGAACCGGCACGCGGCGGCCATGGGCCATCCGCAGCTGGCGACCGACACCTCGCGAGTGAGGCGCTGGATCGACATGGGGGAGACCCCTCGTGATCCCGTGCCGAGAGTGCTGGCGGCTCTGTTCACCGAACGACTCGGCCGTGTCGTGACCATCGAGGACCTCGGTCTCGTACGGCAGAAGCGCACCGGACGACGGCGGGACGTCAGCACCACGCAGAATCCCGACGACCTGCCCTGGGCACCCGACCGTACGGCGGCGGTCCTCACCGAATTCACGGGAATGGACCTCATGCTCAACCGACGCGGCTTTGTGGGCGCGGGTGCCGTGCTCGCCGCAGGCTCCGCACTCAGCAGCGCCATGTACGAGTGGCTGCACACGGATCCCGCAACCATCCGTACTTCTCCGGGGGCCGCCTCTGCCGCCCAGCCCCTGCCCGCCGAGCCGGCCGGGTTCGACCGCTACGAAGCCGCCCCCATCGGGTCGGACGAGGTCGAGGCACTGGAGCACTCTGTCGAGGTGTTCCGGGCCTGGGACGCCTCCCGTGGCGGAGGTCTCCAGCGCAAGGCCGTCGTGGGCCAGCTCAATGAGGTGGGCGGAATGCTCGCCTTCCGGCACCCCGACCACCTTCAGCGGCGGCTGTGGGGAGTCGCCGCCAATCTCGCCGTGCTCGCCGGCTGGATGTCGCATGACGTCGGGCTCGAACCCACGGCGCAGAAGTACTTCGTCATCGCGGCCCACGCGGCCCGTGAGGGCGGCGATCGTCCACGCGCCGGAGAGGCGCTCTCCAGGGCGGCACGGCAGATGGTGCACCTCGGCCGTCCCGACGATGCCATCGACCTCATGGAGCTCGCCAAGTCGGGTTCCGGCGAGGAGACTCTCCCGCGTACGCACGCCATGTTGCTCACCATCGAAGCCTGGGCACAGGCGTCCATGGGGCGCGGCCAGGCCATGCGCCGCACTCTCGGCCAGGCCGAGGAGCTGTTCGTGGCCGACAAGGGCGATGTGCCACCGCCCAGTTGGATGCAGCTTTTCGACGAGGCCGACCTGCACGGCATGCAGGCCCTGGCGTACCGCACCCTCGCCGAGCACGACCCCTCCGCCGCGATCACCGCGCAGCGCCACGCCAAGCAGGCGCTGCAACTCAGGGAAGGCGGTCGGCAGCGGTCCAAGATCTTCGACTACATCTCTCTCGCCTCGGCCTGTTTCATCGCTGACGACCCGGAGCAAGCGGACCGGTACGCCAGGCTCGCCCTGGTGTCGATGGGGGAGACCTCTTCCCATCGCACCTGGGACCGGCTGCGCGAGATGTACCGACTCACCGGGCAGTACGCGGAGTACTCGAAGATCCAGGATCTCCGCGAGGAGTTGCAGCTCGCCCTGCCCAACAGCCCCTCCAAGCGCAACCGCGGGGTGGCGATCTGAACGGGACCGTGCCGCCGGTGACACCTGACATCACGCCGTGCGTGACGCCGGGCACCCGGCGGACCCTCAGCGGATCCTGGCGGCCATCACACAGGCGTCTTCTCCGGCTCCGCCCTCACCGAACTCCTCGACCATCGACCGCACACAGTCCTGTGCCTGACGGGCCACGGTGAAGCGGGGGGCGAGCGAGAAGAAGCGGTCCACCCTCGATCCTTCGCGCGCATCGGTGCCCCGGGTCAGCCCGTCGGTGTGGAGCACCAGCAGGTCACCGGCCATCAGCGGCATCTCGGCCTGCTCGTATTCCGTGCCAGGGGAGGCCCCGAGCAGCATCCCGGCAGGTGGCGTCAGCACCCGCCCCGTCCCGTGGCGGAACAGCAGCGGGGCGGGGTTCCCGGCCTGCGCCCATCGAAGTGTCATGGTCACGGGATCGAAGTGGCAGCACAGCGTGCTGCCCAGCGCCGGCTGGGCGGACGAGTCCAGCAGTTGGTTCAGATGTCCGAGCAGTGCCCCGGGCCGGACGCCGGCCATGGCCATCCCGCGCAGCGCCCCGAGCAGCATGGCCATCGTGGACGTGGTCGTCACGCCGTTTCCCGTGATGTCGCCCACGCTGAGCACCACGCCGCCGTCCGGAAGCTGGACGGCATCGAACCAGTTGGCGCCGATCAGGGCGCTGTCCTCCGCCGCGAGGCAACTGCCTGCGACATCAACCGCCACGGGTCCCCCGCTTCTGCCTCGCCAGGAGGGCAGAACCGCCTCCTGGAGCTCTGCGGCGATCCGTCGCTCGGTGCGGTCGACGTGGTGTTTGCGGGCCAGCGTGTCGCGGGACTCACGCACCGCCCGCTGGCTCCTGCGCAGTTCGCTGACGTCCCGTAAGACCGCCCACATCGAAGCCGTACACCCGTCCGCGTCGAGCACCGGCTCGCCCGTCATGTGCAGAGTGCGCACCCTGCCGTCGGACCGGACGATACGGAACTCGCCGTCGACGGGTTTCCCGTCGATCAGGCAGTCCGTCACCAGTGCCGTCAGCAAGCTCTGATCCTCGGCGAACACCATGGACGGCAGCTCGTCGAGGGACATCGGACCGTTCTCGACCGGACGGCCGAAGATCTGGTGCAGTTCCTCGGACCAGCTGACCCCGTCCGTCAGCAGGTTCCACTCCGCGGTGCCGACCCTGCTGAGCAGTGACCCGGACTCCGACCGCGGGGCCTCATCAGGTGCTCCGGCGACCTGTTCGAACGGCGGCAGCCCCTCCTTGAGCTGGCCCAAGTGAGTGCCGAGGTCGTCCAGATGATGGACCGCCAGGTCGCACAGCGCGCGCTGCCAGCGTCCCTGTGGATCGTCATCGTCCACCAGGGCGTCCCTGCGAACCGCGTCCACGTCACCGCGCAGCCGGCGGGTCTGTGAGATCAACGCGTCCACCGTGTCGGGCCCGGGTGGCTGGGCGGAACGTTCCGCGAACAGATGGGACGGCATGTCGTACTCCGTTTACAGGCGCGCACGGCCAAGTCGTAAGAGATGGACCGGTTACGACTGTTGCACAGAGTGCAAGGGCGCGTAAGGGATTTGGCAACACTCGATACGGTGGTGCTTCCGGCATATGACGGCGGCGAGGGTCGGGCCGGGTCCCCCGCGGCCACGCCAGGCTCAGGTCGCGGCCCGGAGCACCGCGCCCATCGGCGCGCCGGGTTGCAGTGTCAACCGCGGCTCAGCGGGGACCTCGCCCGGTCCCAGATCCACATGGAAGCGCTGGGCCAGCGTGGCCAGTACCAAGACCGCCTCCACCATGGCGAACCGCGCCCCCAGACACGCCCGTGCGCCTCCTCCGAACGGGAACCAGGCGTGGTCCGGGGCCGCCGGTTCGCCCCTCGGGTCCCAGCGCTCCGGACGGAACGTGTCCGGCTCGGGAAACCACCTCGGATCGCGGTGCGCGCTCCACTGGCTCGACCACACCACCGTGCCCTCCGGTACGGCCCGCCCGCCGAGGGTCGAGCCCTCCTTCGCGACACCCGTCATCAGCCACACCGGCGGGTACAGGCGCAGGGTCTCCTTCACCACCTGCTCGGTGTACGGGAGCAGCCGCAGATCGTCGAACTCGGGTGTGCGGCCGCCGAGCACCCGCTTCAGCTCCTCCCCGAGCCGCGCGCGGGCCCCGGGATTGTGGGACAGCAGGTACCAGACCCAGGTGAGCGTGGTGCCCGTGGTCTCATGGCCGCCGATGTAGAGCGTCACCGCCTCGTCGCGCACCTCCTTGTCGGACAGTGGCAGTCCCTGCTCGTCCCTGGCGGCGAGCAGCCTGCTCAGCAGGTCGTCCCGGTCCGCGCCACTTCGGCGCCGCTCCCCGGTCACCCGCCCGACCTCGGCGTCGATCACCCTGACCGCGTGACGCAGCCGCCGCCTGCCGGGCGTGGGCACCCAAGGCGGAAGGAACAGGGTGACACCGCGGAACTCGTCGCCGATGGCCCGCTGGGCCACGTCCATCGCCGCTCCGATCACCTCCTCCCGCCCCGCCGTGTCCACACCGAACAGCGTGCGCACGGCGATCCGCTGAGTGAGCGCGAGCATCTCCCGTCGCACGTCGATCCGCTGTCCGGCCTGCCAGGTGGCCGCCAGCCCGGCGGCACACGCCGCCATGGTCGCCGCGTACGTCCTGACCTGGCGCGGTCGCACCGCCGGCTGGACCAGCGCCCGCTTGCGCCGCCAGGCGGCGCCCTCCGAGGTCACCACGCCGTCCCCGAGCACGAGCGTGAACGCCCATCCCAGCTCGGGGTGCCGGAACACCGTCTCGATCCCGGTGAGCAGCTCACCGATGTGCTCAGGACGCGAGACGAACAGGGCCCGCTGTGGCCCCAGCCGCCATGCCACCACGTCCCCGCGCTCCCGGAGCCTGACGAAGAAGTCCAGCGGATCGCGCGCGAACTGCGGAAGGTTGCCGAGCCAGGGCAGTCGGCGCGGACCGGTGACGACGGACGGACCGGACGGCGCTCCGGCGGTGCCCCGCCCGGTGGCTTCAGCGGTCATGCGGTGCCTCCCGGCTTCCGGCTCCTCGATATGGCCGACGACGCGGACAGGCCGACGCGTCGGGCCTTGTGCGGCGTGTACGGGATCATCCCGGGCGCAGGGGTGTCAAGGCCCTCGGCGGACCCTTCGGGATAGTCCGGATCGCGCATACCGGTACGCGGCCGTGCTGGGCATCCTCACTCCATGAGTGAGCCGCACTGCTCGAAGTGCTGTCCCGTCCAACCCCCGGCCCCCGCCACACCCGAACCGCTGCCTTCCGGCGCGGTGGTGGGTGCGCTGCTCGTCGCCCTCGCGATCGTCGGCGGCTGGCTCGCGGTGGTGTGGGCCGGGGCGACGCTGTTCCCCGGGTGAGCGTTCCTGGACCAACCGGTCTCCCCGTGTGTGTCCTGGCTTCGGTCGGTACGTCGTCGCAGCGGCTGTCCGATGCGCCAGCGGCGTTCGCGGCTGTGAAGTCGGAGGCCGGCCGTGCGCGTGCCCCGGCGTGATCGGGGTGGCCGCTCGCGACGGGTGCTCAGTCCACCGGCCAGGTGTGTGCGGGAGCGTTGAGGTGCATGTAGTCGATGTACTGCCGGGTCATCAGCCGCAGCGCCTCATGGTCGTCGACATGGCTCGTACCCGCGATGCGGTGGTACATCTCGGTCTGCCACACGGCGCCGTTGCGGACATTCACGCACCGCTGCTCGATGATCCCGAGCAGCGGCTCCCGCCACGCCGTGTCCATGCCGGACAGCTCCAGGCCCAGGTGCGCCATCGGCAGCAGTCGCCGCAGCACCAGCTCCGCCACCGGCACCTCGCCCACACCGGGCCAGTACAGGCGCGCTTCGATCCCGTGGCGTGCCGCCTCGTGCAGATTGTCCTCGGCCGCCGAGAACGACATACGGGACCACACCGGTCTGTCCTCCTCGACCAGAGCCCGCGTCAGACCGTAGTAGAACGCCCCGTTCGCCAGCACGTCGGCGACCGTGGGCCCGGCCGGGAGCACCCGGTTCTCCACTCGAAGATGGGGACGGCCGCGGGTGACGGCGTACACCGGACGGTTCCAGCGGTAGATCGTCCCGTTGTGCAGCGTGAGCTCGCCCAGATCCGGTATGTCCCCCTGGTCCAGTGTCTCCAGCGGTTCCTCGTCCTCGCACAGCGGGAGCAGGGCAGGGAAGTAGCGCACGTTCTCTTCGAAGAGGTCGAAGACGCTGGTGATCCACCGTTCCCCGAACCACACCCTCGGACGCACCCCTTGGATCTTGATCTCCTCCGGACGGGTGTCGGTGGCTTGCTCGAACAGCGGGATTCGGGTCTCGCGCCACAGCTCCTTGCCGAAGAGGAAGGGGGAGTTCGCCGCGAGGGCCACCTGCACTCCCGCGATCGCCTGCGCCGCGTTCCAGTACCCCGCGAACTCCTCCGGAGCCACCTGGAGGTGGAACTGGGTACTGGTGCACGCGGCTTCCGGCGTGATGGTGTCCGCGTACGTCCTCAGCCGCTCGACCCCGTCCACCGAGATCCGCAGGTCCTCACCCCTGGCGGCGAACACCTGCTCGTTGAGGAGTCGGTAGCGCGGGTTCTCCGACAAGGCGGCTTCGCTCACGTCGTGCTGGCGCAGCGTCGGCAGTATCCCCACCATCACCAGGTGGGCCCCGACGGCAGTGGCGCGTTCCTCGGCGTGGTTCAGCGCGTCCCGGACCTCCTTCTCCCAGGCGTCCGGGCCGCCGGCGGTCAGTTCCCGAGGAGGGATGTTGATCTCCAGGTTGAAGCGTCCCAGCTCACTCGACCAGGCGGAGTCGGCGATCGCCTCCAACACGTCGGTGTTCCGCATGGTCGGTTCGGCCGACCCGTCCACGAGGTTGAGCTCGATCTCCAGGCCCACCTGGGGCCGCTCGGCCTCGAAGCGCTCGTCCCGCAGCATCTGCGCGAACGCGTCGAGGCACTGCTGCATTTTGTTCCGGTACCGGCGGCGGTCGTCGCGGGTGAAGACCAGCGCCGGGACATCGCGCCCCATCGGCCCTCCCGAGTCTCCTCGGCCGTGGTTCCTCCCCCGGGTCTCCAGCGTCCCACCACCCGCGCGGACGGACCAGCCGGCACGCGCTGCCGCACGCGTGACCGCCAGGTGGTCGCCCCGCTACCTCCGTCTTCGACCTCAGGACCGGGCCACGGAGAAACTGAGGCAGTTTGCGCCGTACACCATCCCGTCCAGGTGACCCGGCGTATCCGGGTCGTACGCCGCAGCGAGGTCGACCATCAGGAATCCCGGGGGCTGCTCGATCCAGTGCGTCGCGCGCAACCTGAGATCCCCGTCCCGGAACGTCCCGCTCATGGCGAACGAGCCGCGCGGGACGAGCGGATTGGAGGGGGCCGGGAAGAAGCTGAACACCGCGGACACATCACCCGCGCCCTCGTCCTCGATGGTCAGGGCCAAGCCCGTGATTCCCTGGTTGCAGACGTAACTGCCGATCCACCTTCCGGTCACCACCTCGGCGCTTCCGTCATCGGGGGGTGTCCCGGTGGGGGAGGCGGCGAGCGAGGGAGCGGACGCGGAGGTCTTCGACGGGGTCGTGGGAGGCGCGACCGGCGCGGACACGTAGGGCGAGCTTCTGTTCGAGCCGGAGTTCGAAGGCGACCGCCCGGAGCCGGGGATCGCTCCGGCCTGCCAGGTGATGACTCCGATCACCGCCACCGCCACCGCGGACGCGGCGAGCACAGGCCCCCGTCGTCCCGGCCGCGGCCCTGGGGCCGGGACCGTGGGGAGCGGCGGCGGAGCGGGTGGCTGAGGGGCCGGAGCCGGCGGGAAGGCAGGCGGGGGAGTGGGCACCGGGGTCGGCACGGTGGCGGGCGGCGGTGTGGGGAGTGCCGGTGCCGCCCAGCCGTCCTGTGAAGCTTTCCCCGCTCGTGCCGCCCAGCCGTCCTGTGAAGCTTTCCCCGGTCGTGTCGCACCACCGCCCGGTGGCACCTCCCGCGGCTCTGTCGCACCGTCGTCCGCAGCCAGGACCGCCACCGTCATGGCGACGGTCCTGGCATGCTCCCGCACGGTTCGGGCGACAGGGTGCGGCAGCCACGCGGCATCAGTGAACACCACCGTCGTCCGTGCCGCCTCTGCCGCACCTGCCACCACTGCCAGCACCTCGGCGACCGCCGGGCGCTCCCGGGGATCCTTCGCCAGACAGCGTGCCACCAGTGCGCGCAGCCTCGCGGGCACTGCGTCCAACTCGGGCTCCTCATACACGATCCTGAACATCAGGCTCTGAGCCGAGCCGGTGCCGAAGGGGCCCGTGCCCGACGCCGCGAAGCCCAGCACCGCGCCCAGCGCGAACACATCGCACTCCGGCCCCGTACGGCCGCGCGTCAACTGCTCGGGGGACATGAACCCGGGAGTGCCGACCACGGCGCCGGTACGAGTGATGGAGTTCAGCTCGCTTGCCACCGAGATGCCGAAGTCGATCACCCGCGGACCGTCCGGTGCCAACAGGACGTTGGAGGGCTTCAGATCACGGTGGACCACACCGGCCGCGTGGATCACCTCAAGGGCTTCCGCCAGTCCTGCGGCGAGCGACGTCAGCGGCCCTTCCGGCCACGCTCCCGACCGTGCCACCGCCGCGTCCAGGGAGACCCCCGGCACATACGCCGTGGCCAGCCATGGGGGTCGGGCTTCCGGGTCGGCGTCCACGACGCCCGCCGTGAACACACCGTTGACCCTGCGCGCCGCCGCCACCTCACGGGCGAACCGCTCCCGGAACTCGGCCCCCTCCGCGCCGTCGGCCAGCTCCGGACGGATCACCTTCACGGCCACCGCCCGGCCACCGCGCGAGCGCCCGAGGAACACGCGTCCCATTCCGCCCGCCCCGAGCCGTGCCACGAGCCGATACGGGCCCACTTCCCGCGGATCCCCGGTCTCCAGCGGTTTCAGCGGCTCCATCGCGCACCCCCATATCCGCGTCTGCACACCGCGGATGCCTGTCATGGTGCAGCAGGTAAGCGCCCACATGGGCGGTTATCGGGAAACGGGGACCATACGCCCACGCTCGTCCCCGGTCACGGTACCGGCTGGGTTTCCGACGGCGGTCGCCACAGCGCGTACGCACCGGCACAGGCGGCGAGCACCGCCACGCAGCCCGTGAAGACCAGCCCCGCGTCGCGCAGCCCCAGCCACATCGCCATGGCTCCCACGCCCACCACGGGAACGGAGATCCCCGTGTAGGCGACGACGTAGAACGCCGAGATGGTCCCGCCGCGCTGATCCGCCGGCGCCGCACTGCTGACGAGGGTGAGCGCCCCGCGAAAGCCCAGCCCCTGCCCGGCGCCCCCGCACAGCGCGCCGAGGACGAGTAGCGGCAGCGAGGCGATGGCCAGTGACGAGGCGACGAGCAGCAGCCCGGCGATGAGTACCCCGCAGCCCACCGGAAGTGCCCGTCGTGCGCCGAACTTCCCGGTCAGCGACTGTCCGAGCGTCGAGGCGAGGAATACGGAGAACACCACGGCACCGGAGACCGCCAGATTGCGAACCCCCAGCGTCTGCTCGGCGAAACTGGGTGCCACCGCCGTGAACAGCCCGAGGAGGGCGAAACCGGCGAAAGCCGCGGCGGCGGCGGGCGCGAACACCCCCGAGACCTCCGGTGGCACCCTGATCCCCTGGGGACTCGGCGGAGGCCACCGCTTGGTGTGCTCGACCGTCTCCGGGAGCAGCCAGGTGATCACACCGGCCACCGCCACCAGTGCCAGATGGACCAGGAACGGCAGCACCAGCGGCCAGGGCGTGTACTCGGCCAGCAGCCCGGAGAGCAATGGGCCGCAGCCCAGCCCGCCCATGCTCGCCGCCGTCGCGGCGAACGCTGCCCGCGCCCGCCGCTCGGGACCGGCCAATTCGATGACCGCCGCGGTGGCCGCACCACTCAGCAGACCGGCCGCGAACCCGGACAGCAGCCGCCCGGCGAACAGCAGCGGCAGCCCGCGTTCCAGCAGGAAGCACCCGGCGCTCGCTGCCGACAGCACCATGGCGCACAGGATGACCGGTCGGCGCCCGGCCTCGTCGGAGTAGTTGCCCGCGACCAGCAGCACGGTGATCACCGCGATGGCATAGACCGCGAACACCACGGTGACCATCAGCTCGGAGAATCCGATCTGCTCCTGGTAGAGCCCGTACAGCGGCGTCGGCAACGTCGTCCCGGCCATGCCGATGGCGAATACCGCAGCCGCAGCCGGGTAGCCCGGACGCCGGATTCCGCCGGTAGCATCCGCGTCGCCGCGCACGTCCACGCACATCACACCCAAGACCGTAGTCGGACAGCGGAGCTTTCCGCATGACACGACAGGCCGGCGCCGCCGCGGCCCCCTGTCCGGCAGCCGCCTCGCCCGGCGGGCGAAGTCCACCGGAACACCGGCCCGCAGGGCTCGGCCGGTCGTCCGGGGGAGCGGGTCAGGCCCAGGTCTGCGAGTAGTGGTCGCGGTAGGTGCGGCGCCCCTGGGCGGACTGGATCCAGCGGCTGGCGACCAGCAGGATCAGGCTCGCGATGACCACCGCGAGTCCGGGACCGACCGCGCCGAGCGGACCGAGATCGGACGCGAGGTCGCTGACGATGCCTGTTCCGCTGTATCCGCCCGCTCCGTCGGGGCCCCCGGCCGCGGGAGGTCCTGGTACGGCCGGGGCTGTCGCGTCCGGCGCCCGGGAAGCGGCGTCGCCCGGGCCTTCCCTCTCGCCCGGGTCCTCCGCCGCCCCGGCGCCGGGGGCGGTCCCGGCGCCGGAACCCCCGCCAGGTGCCGTCTGGCCCACCAGGCTCACCCCCAGGGTCGCCAACGCCTCGGTCACCGGCTGGAAGTACGTGACGCCGCCGGCGGCGCAGTCCCCGTTGCCGCCTGATGTCACACCCAACGCCAGGCCTCGGGACAGCAGCGGGCCGCCGCTGTCCCCGGGTTCCGCGCACACCGTGGTCTGGATGAGTCCGGTGACCGTTCCCTCGGGATAGTTGACCGTCGCGTTCAACGCGGTCACCCGGCCGGTGCGCAGTCCCGTCGTGCTCCCGCTGCGGAAGACCTGCTGCCCGACGACGGGATCGGCCGACCCCGTGATCCGCACCCCCTGGCCGCCGCCGATCTCCACCACGTCGAGTCGCCCGGACGGCGCCCCGCCGTCGTACCGCACCAGGGCGAAGTCGTCCCCGGGGAAACTGGCGGCGGTCGTGCTGCCGACCGCCTGGTTGCCCCGGCGGTCGCCGAACCAGGTGGTGCCGACCGGGCCGCAGTGCCCGGCGGTGAGGATGAAAGACTGCCGGCCGTCGGTCACGTTGAATCCCGCCGAGCAGCGGTTGGTGTTCGCGAAGATGGGGGCGGCACCGTTCACACGGGTGGTGAAGGCCCCCGCCGACCGCTGCATCTTGACGAAACCGCCGATCCGTTCGGCGACCGAGGTCATGCGCCCCCAGTCGTCCGCCGAGACCGTACTGTCGGCCTGCACCACGACCTCGTTGGTGCGGTAGTCGACGGCCCAGGCGGTGCCCGGCACCCGGGGCGCCGCCCGCAACCGCTCGGTTGCCGCGGTGAGTCGGTCCATGCTGTTGCGCACGACCTTCGCTTCCGCCCCGGCCCGCCTCACCTCGGCGGCCGCGCCGGTGTCGGTCACGGCCACGACCCGGCGGCCCGCCGACCCCATCCAGGTACCGGCGGTACGAGCCGTGCCCAGCCGGGTCATCGCGCGTACGGCGGCATCAGCGCCGGGGTCCGCTGCCCGAGTGGTCCCGGATCTGGTCCCCGCCCCGCCGGCGGGCTCGCTCGCCACGGCGTTGGACACCATCAGCGAGCCGCTCACCAGCCCGCCGACGGCCGCCAGCCGGACGATCCGCTGGAGGGTCCGTCGTGCGTGCCTCATGCGCAGCCTCCATGGTCGTACTGACGCGACGTCACCGTCTGTGCATGACCACCGGAATGCGGGGTCGCCTGTCTATACGCGCCGACCCGCCCCCCCGTTCACTGCGGGCTGCACACCGTTCGGCGCGAACCGTTCGACGACGGCCGGGGATCCGAAGGGCCGCCGGGGCGACGGTGCCGGAGGTACCTGGGGGCCTCGGAGGTTCCGGGGCTGGGGACTCAGGAGCCGTTGCGTACGGCCGACAGCAGTCGGGCGCAGCGCGCGCTCATGTCCTGGGCCGATTCGTCAGGATGGGAGACCCACCAGCCGACGAGGGCGCTGACGGCGCCTGTCCACACATGCTTGAGGGCGTCGGCGTCGAGCGCGTCGTCGTTGCCGTGCCCGTGCAGCAGTGCCGCAGTGCCCGAGGCCGCGAGGCGGTCGATGGTGCCGCGGTGTCGACGGGCCGCGTGCCAGGGCTGGGAGTCCGGGGGGAGCGTGCGGTCGTACAGCACGAACCAGGCGCGCCGCCGGGCCCGCAGGGTCTCGAACACCGCGGTGAGCACGGCGTGGGCCGGCCGGTCGTCGTCAGGCCCCAGCGCCATGGCCGTGGTGACGGCTTCGACGAGAGAGCCGCCGATGCGGTCCACACAGGCCGTGGCGAGTCCGTCCTTGGACCCGAAGTAGCTGTACAGCATCGGCTTCGTTACCCCGACACTCCGGGCGATCTCGGCCATCGACGCACCGGCGTGGCCATGGCGTCCGAACTCCTCCATGGCCGCGGCCACGATCTGCTCCTCGCGCTGGGCGCGGGGCACGCCTTTCGTGCCCGCGCCGCGCCGCGGACCCGTTGCGGTGCTCATGGGCATGAGTATACGTTCAAGTAACTTACCAAGCGGTAAATTACCGAGAGGTCATATTCATGATCGCGCGTGCTCAAGCCGCCCCCGCCCCGGAGAGCCGCTCCTGGTGGGGTTGGGGTGCCACCGAGAAGGCGCTGCCCGAGGCCGAATGCGCCGCCCTCGGCACCCTGATCCCGGGAGCGGCGACCGAACCGCTGCCGGTGCCCGACCTCCGTACCGTGGAACTGCCGAAAGTGCGCGTCCGACCGCCCGCGGCTCTCGCGCCGCTCCTGTCGGACAGCCCGCCCGACCGGGCGGGCCACACCTACGGCAAGGCGTACCGCGACATCGTCCGCGCGTTGCACGGGGACCTCTCACCCGCGCCCGACCAGGTCGCCTTCCCCCGAAGCGAGCAGGACATCGCGGACATCCTCGACTGGGCGGCCGACGCCGGAGCCGCCGTGGTGCCGTACGGGGCGGGAAGTTCCGTGGCCGGGGGAGTGGAATACCGCGGTGACCGCCATCGCGGTGTGGTCAGCCTCGATCTGTCCGGCCTTGACCGTGTACTGGAGATCGACCGCGTCAGCCGGGCGGCCCGAATCCAGGCCGGTGTCCTCGGCCCGCACCTGGAGGCGCAACTGCGACCGCACGGGCTCACGCTGCGTCACTTCCCACAGAGTTTCGAGTTCTCCACTCTGGGCGGCTGGCTGGCCACCCGTGCCGGTGGCCACTACGCCACCTTGTACACGCACATCGACGATCTGGTGGAGTCGCTGCGGGTGGTGACCCCCGTGGGCGTCAGCGAGTCGCTGAGAGTGCCCGGTTCCGGAGCCGGTCCCTCACCCGACCGGCTGTTCCTCGGCTCCGAGGGGACCCTCGGAGTGATCACCGAGGCGTGGTTGCGCATCCAGGACCGACCGTGCTTCAAAGCCTCGGCGACCGTGCTGTTCGACTCGTTCCCCGTGGCGATCGACGCCGTACGCGCCATCGCCCAGTCGGGCCTCAATCCCGCCAACTGCCGTCTGCTCGACGCCGGGGAGGCGGCCCTGGCGGGGGTTGCCCGGGGCGGCGAGAGCGTGCTCGTCCTGGGCGTGGAGTCGGCGTACGCGCCCGTCGACGAGCGGCTCGCCGAACTGGTGGCGCTGGCCTGCGACCACGGCGGATCACGCTCGGCCTCGTCGACGGCGGGCGGCGCGGAGCCGGGGGCCGGCGACGGCGCCGACACGGCCGCCGGCACCTGGCGTTCGGCGTTCCTGCGTATGCCGTACCTCCGGGACGGCCTGGCCCGGATGAGCGTCATCAGCGAGACGTTCGAGACGGCCTGCACCTGGGACCGCGCCGGGCAGCTGTACGAGGCGGTACGCGGGCGGCTGGGCGAGGTCGCCCGCCGGGTGACCGGTGCGGAAGCGATGATCAACTGCCGCTTCACCCATCTCTACACCGACGGCCCTGCGCCCTACTTCACCGTCATCGTCCCGGGGCGGCGCGGCGCGGAGGTCGCGATGTGGGACGAGATCAAGGAAGCGTCCATGGAGATGCTCGGGGAGCTCGGCGCCACGGTCACCCATCACCACGCCGTCGGCCGCGACCACCGCCCGGGATACGACCGGCAGCGTCCGGAGCCGTTCGCCCGGGCCTTGCGTGCCACGAAGCAGGCACTGGATCCTGCGGGCATCCTCAACCCCGGGGTGCTCGTCGATCCCGCCGCCGACGTCTGACCCGCGGTTCCGTCAGGACGCGGTGCCGTGGTTCACGGGACAGCCGTCGGCTCCCGGCCGGCACGGGCGCCGCTTCACTCCGCTTGGCGCTCCGGGGCCGAGGGACGCGGCCGGATCACGTAGGCTCCGTGAATGGCCAAGTACTTCGACGTGCACCCCGAGAACCCGCAACGGCGCACCATCACCAGCGTGGCCGATCTGATCCGGTCCGGCGCGCTGGTCGCGTATCCGACGGACTCCTGCTTCGCGTTGGGGTGCCGCGTGGGGGATCGGGACGGCCTCGCACGGATCAGGTCCATCCGCGCTCTGGACGACCGCCACCACTTCACGCTGGTCTGTCAGAACTTCGCGCAGCTCGGCCAGTTCGTGCGGCTCGACAACGACGTGTTCCGTGCGGTGAAGGCGGCGACACCCGGCAGCTACACCTTCATCCTCCCCGCGACGAAGGAGGTGCCGAGGCAGCTGCTCCACCCGAAGAAGAAGACGGTCGGGGTGCGGATCCCGGCCCATGTGGTCACCCAGGCCCTGCTCGCCGAACTCGGCGAACCGTTGCTGTCCAGCACCCTGCTGCTGCCCGGCGAGGGCGAACCTCTGACCCAGGGGTGGGAGATCAAGGAGCGGCTCGACCATGTGGTGGACGCCGTGCTCGACTCGGGCGATTGCGGTACCGAGCCGACCACGGTCATCGACTTCTCCAGCGGCGAGCCCGAGATCGTACGCGAGGGGGCCGGCGACACCGCGCGCTTCGAGTAGCCCGGGCCCGTCGCGGCCCGCGGGCTCACATGCCGAGTGAGATGGCCAGGCGCGTCAGTTCGGCGGTGGTGTTGATGTCGAGCTTGGCGCGGATGCGGCGAAGGTAGGCGTCGACCGTGTGGGTGGACAGCCCCATGCGGCGCGCAGTCTGGAGGTATGTGCGCCCCGCGGCGATGTGCCGGAGGGTCTCCTGCTCGCGCGGGGCCAGTGCGGGGGCAGGGGTCGCTGTGTTCGGAGTGGCGAGGGTGTGGTCCATGGCGGGTCCTCGGCGGTGTCGGCGTCGGTCCGGTTCTCCTGCTCGCACCCTCGGAAGCAGGGGATCTCTGACCGACATGTTCTTTATGTCTTGTTTAAAGGTGCATGCGGCATGTCATGGCGGTATCTGCCGACTGTCACAGATGTGTCACCGGGGGAGGCCTGATGTGTCCGCACCGGTACGTACGGTGAAAGTCGCAGGTCATGTCAGCGGACCCGATGGTGGCGGCGTCGCACCGGAGGGGAGGGCGGCGGTCACGGGCGCCGTTCAGGCGAACCGGAGGGCTTTGGATCGGGTCGCGGGGATCAGTTCCCACCACCAGGCGACGGACGGAATGTCCAGCGGGTCCGGGCTGTCGTCGGTGGGTGTGTCGGTGAACGTCTCGGACAGCGCGGCCGGGTCGTCGGGCGTGGTGTACCGCAGGGAGCTGACGCTCCAGTCCTGGGTGGCCCGGATGAACGCGGCGAGGCTGTGCAGGTACTGCCGTACCTGGGGGCTCCCCTCGTCCTCCAGTCTGGCCCGCAGGTTCATGAAGAGGCACATCGCCCGGTCGCGCTGGGCTATCGCCTTGGTCAGCGCCTCGTCCCTGGTGAGGCCGTACTCGTGCTGGAGCACCCGGATGTTGGTCAGGTAGTAGTGCGCTCCGCGGCTTTCCTTGTGATGGGAGTAGATGTCGTTGTCCCACGTGGTGATGAACGAGGTCAGCTCGCCTGCCGCGCGCACCGCCTTGCTGTCCCGCTCGTACGGCTGGAGTTCGTACCCGTGGCCGATCTCCAGGAACGGCGGCACCACGGAGGTCGCACCGTCGTACAAGCGCATCAGCGTGTAGTCATTCAGGTCGGGAATCCTGCCCGCGGCGCGGTTCTCAGCCTCCCACACCACGGCGAAGAAGTACTCGCGGAGAGTGTCCACCCATCGTCCGACCTGCAGCGGGGTCGCGCAGCGCGACAGCCTGAGGGTCAGGTCCCGCAGTGACTCGGCCAGGGGGTCGTCCGTGAGGATCGGCGCCTCGGGGTTCTGTGCGATGCGCAGCAGCCGCTGGAGTGCCGCAGCGAGCTCGCCGGGCCTGCTGCCGAGGGCGCCTTCCTCGCAGTAGCCGTCGTCGACGCCGAACAGCCAGATGACGAAGTCGGAGAGGATCGAGACGACCTCCTCGTCGCCTTCCGGGAGGATGCGTGCCGCGAACACGCCGATGTCCTGGGTGACGAGACGGCTGCGCCATTCCCTGGATCCGATGCCGAAGGAGTCCGCCCATGCCGCGGTCCGCGCGTCGATCGCCGCGTGCGCCGGGTGTATCGCGGGCGGGATCGGTGCGTAGATCGGAGGTACTACCAGTGCGGGCTTCACTCTTGAGTCCCCTTCGGTTCGTCGGCGCCTGCGGACGCCTGCCGCGGGTGTATACGGGCTATGGCCGGAACCCCACGCTGAGTGATCAACTAAGGGGCATCGTAATTGACCGGAAGTCGGCACTCCAGCCCCCGCCGCCCGGAAGGCCGGTGAGACGACCCCTAAGCGCTCTCCGTGCTCACCGGGACCGGGTGCGGGTCGCTCGGATCGAACACGGTCTGGAGGGTGTAGACCGGGCTGGTCCCGATGTCGTCGAACGCGATACCGAGCGCGCCGATCACCAGGGCGAGGCGCACAGCGTCATGCGTTGTCCCGCTGTGCGTCCCCGGCGACTGCGGTGCCGGTCCGTCGTCCGTACCCGTCCGGTCCCGGCGATCGCTCATGGCTGTTCTCCTCAGCGCAGGCGGAAACGCAGGCGGATCGCCCTGCCTGTCGCGCCGGACGATATCGGTCAGCCGCCTGGCAACCCGGCGAACCATCAGCCGACCTGCCGTGATTCGGAGTGATGCGTCAGGGCTTCGCCGTCCCGCTGAGCCATTGGGTGCCACGGTGTCGATGAACCCGTCGGTGACCTCAGGAGCACGGTGCCGATCGACGGATGACATCATCGATGCCTGTCCGTAGCGTTGTTCCAAGGGGCACCCAGCGAATGTGGCCCAGTGTCATCGCCGTGATCGGCACACTGCTCGGGGGCGCTCACCGGACTTGCTCCAGATCAGGAGCGCGCGAGTGGCTCAGAGTGCTGCCCGCGCCGACCAGCGGGCAGAGGCGCTGCGCAGGGCGCTGGGTGAGCTTGTGGCCGCCCTCGGGGACCACCGGCGAGCCCTGTGGCACCGCGAAGCCCTCGACGGGGAGAGCAGCCCGTCGCCGAGCGTCCTTTACGCCGCCGCTTGGACGGCATGCCGCCCCTTGGGAGGACCGGGGCGTTCAGCCCGCCATGACCTTGGCCCACTCCCTGTCCACCGTCCGTCTGGCCTTCTCCAGTTGGGCGTCCGTCGGAAACCGCGGCTCCCCTTCGACCGTCGGCAGTCTTGCCGCTGCGGCCTCGTCAAGGGTGCCGTCCTCACGCATGACCTCCATCAGCACCGGCCGGGCGTAGCCCCTGAGACGGAGATTCTGCCCGGTCACGCTGAAGAGGTACTCCTGCCAGAGGCGCGCCGCTGCCGGATGCGGGGCGTTCCTGTTGACGGCCAGGGCGTAGTACTGGGCGAAGCTGCCGTCGAAGGGGATCGACACCTGCCAGTCCACCCCACTGTCGCGGAACCGGTCCGCGTAGTCGAGATTGACGTAGTCCCAGTCGACGCTGATGGGGGTGCTGCCGGTCTCGACCGCGGTCGAGGTGGACTCGGCGGGATTGAAGTTGCCCCGCTTCTTGAGCTCGGCGAAGAAGTCGAGCCCGGGGCGGATGTCGTCGAACGATCCGCCGTTCGCCAGCGCCGCCGCGTAGACACCGGCGAAGGCGGTGTTGGAACGTGTGGGATCACCGTCGAGGGAGACCATCCCCTTGTACCGGGGCTCCAGCAGATCGGCGAAGGTCCGCGGGCAGGGCTTGGCCAGTCCGGCGTTGCAGCCGATGGAGATGTAGCCGCCGTAGTTGTTGGACCAGCGGGCTTTGGCGTCCTTCTGGCTCTTCGGGATCGAGTCGTACTCGGTGACCCGGTACGGTGCCAGCAGTTTCTGCCGGGCCGCCGTCCGGGCGAACGAGTCGCCCACATCGATCACGTCAGGGGCGTCGGCGCGCTTCCCGTCCGCCTTGATGGCGTCGATCTCGTCCTGGCTGGAGGCCTCGGGATCGGCGACCGTGACCGCGATCCCGTACTTCCGCTCGAAGCCGTCGATCAGACCGCCGTAGTCGGCCCAGTCGCGAGGCAGCGCGATCGCGTTCAGCGAGCCCTCCCGTTTCGCCGCGTCGACCAGCGCGGCCATGCCCCCGGCCTCAGCCGCGGAGGTGGCGACCGCAGGCCTGACCGTCCGGGGCCTCGGCGTCTCGGCACAAGCGCTCACGAGGAGCAGGCCGAGACAGCCCGCGGCGGCCGCTGCCCGGGCACGGCGGGCGGCCGGCCGGCCGTGCAGGCTCCTCACGTGTTCGCCTTGCCGCACGTCTTCACCTTGCCGTGCCGCCCCGGTCCGCGCTCTCCGGGGCCAGTGGCTCCACCTCGTCGAACAGGAACTCGGCGAGTCCTTCCACGGACGGCCCGCCGCCGTGGAGAGACAGTTCGGCCCAGATGACCTTGCCCCTGGAGGTGTAGCGGGTGCCCCAGCGTTCGGCGAACTGGGCCACCAGGAAGAGTCCACGGCCGCCCTCGTCGGTGACCCTGGCCCGCCGCAGCCGCGGCGAGGTACTGCTGCCGTCGGAGACCTCGCAGATCAGGGCGCGGTCGCGGAGAAGCCGCACGGTGACGGGGTCGCTCCCGTAGTTGACGGCGTTGGTGATCAGTTCGCTGAGGACGAGTTCGGCGGCGAAGTCGAGCTGTTCGAGGCCCCACTCGCGGATCCGGCGCACGCACGCGGCCCGGACCGGGCCGACCGCCGCCGGGTCGCGGGGCACCGGCCATTCCGCGATGCGGTCGGCGTCGAGCCGATGGGTGCGGGCGACCAGCAGCGCGATGTCGTCTCTGGGACGGTCGGGCACCAAGGCGTCGACGACCGCCGCGCAGGTGGCCTCCGGGGAGCGATCGGGCCCGGTCAGGGCGGCGCGCAGGGCCGTGAGCCCGATGTCCGGATCCCGGTCCCGGTCCTCGATCAGACCGTCGGTGTAGAGCACCAGCCGTGATCCCTCGGGCACGTTCAGCTCGGCGCTCTCGCCGGGCATCGACGCCCCGAGGCCCAGCGGCGGGGACACCGGCAGCTGGGGGAAGTCGACACTCCCGTCGGGGTGTACCACCGCGGGGCCCGGATGGCCCGCGGTGGCGACCGTCAGCCGGCCGGAGGTGGGATCGTAGACGGCGTAGAGACAGGTCGCCCCGGTGATCCCCAGGCCCTCCCCGGCGTCGGACTCGTCCACGTCGATCTGTGCCACCAACTCGTCCACCCGTCCCAGCAGCTCCTCGGGAGGGATGTCCAGGACGGAGAAGTTGTGCACGGCGGTGCGCAGCCGCCCCATGGTGGCTGCGGCGTGCACCCCGTGCCCCACGACATCGCCGACGACCAGGGCGACCCGGGCACCGGACAGCGGGATGACATCGAACCAGTCACCGCCCACTCCGGCCCGGGCCGGCAGATAGCGGTAGGCCACCCTCAGCGCCGACAGATCGGGCACCCGGCTGGGCAGCAGACTGCGCTGGAGGGCGACCGCCGTGGTGTGCTCGCGGGTGTAGCGGCGGGCGTTGTCGATGCACACCGCCGCCCGGGTGGCCAGTTCCTCGGCGAAGGTCACATCCTCCTCGTCGAACGGAGCGGAGGCCCCCTTCCGCCAGTAGTGGGCCGTTCCGAGCACCACCCCTCGGGCCTGCAACGGCACCACCACCAGGGAATGCACACCGTGTTCCAGGATCCGGCGGGCCCTTTCAGGATGCTGCGCCTGCCAGCCGTCGGAAGTGCTCAGATCCGCCACCCGGACGGCCTGGCCTTCCGCCGCGCCGACGGCTGTGGGAGTGGAGGGGACGAAGCGGATCAGCGTGCCGGCCGGGTACAGCAAGTCGTCCCGCTCCAGACCCACGACAGCGGTACGGCGCATCTCGGTGCCCGCACCCGACGGCTCCTCGCCGTGCAGGACCGGGTCGAGCAGCTCGACGGTGACGACGTCCGCGAAGTGGGGGACCGCGACCTCGGCGAGCTCCCTGGCGGTGCGGGTGACATCCAGGGTGGTCCCGATCCGCACCCCGGCGTCGTAGAGCAGTTGCAGGCGCTCGCGGGCGGTCTCCGCCCGGCCGGCGAGGGCTTGGAGTTCGGTGGTGTCCCGCAGGGTAACGACCCGGCTCGCGGGCCGGGTCGGTCCGGCGAACCGCTTGTTGACGGCGAGCAGTCGATCGCCTGCGAGATGCACCTCGTCGGTGGCCGGCTGCTCGGATGTCAGCAGCCCTGCGAGTTCGTCGCCGAGTCCCAGCCCGCTCACCGAGCGGTGCTCCGCGTCCCCCGGCAGGTCCAGCAGGCGGTGGGCCTCGTCGTTGGCCAGCAGCAACCTGCCGTCGCCCCCGACGATCAGCACACCTTCCCGTACGGCGTGGAGCACCGCGTCGTGGTGCTCGTACATCCTGGTCATCTCGGCCGGGCCCAGGCCGTGCGTCTGCCTCCGCAGCCTGCGGCTCACCAGTGCCGACCCGCCCGCTGCCAGGACGATCGAGCCGACCGCCCCCCCGAACAGCACCGGCAACTGCTGGTTGACCCAGTCCTGCACCTTCTCGACCGTGACCACGGAGGAGACGATGGCGACGACCGAACCGTTGCTGTCCTTGACAGGCACGGCCGAGATCACGGAGAGCCCGAGGGCTCCCTGGAACGTCCTGGTGAAGGTCTTCCCCGATGCCGCTTCCGCGTAGGGACCGATGACGTGCTTCCCGATCTGGTCCGGATCGCTGTGGGTCAGGGCGATCCCGTCCCGCTGGTAGACGATGATCGCGTCGACGTCGGCGGCTTTGCGGACGGCGTCGGCGCTCGGTTGCAGCACCGCACTGGGGTCGGGACTGTCGAGGGCCGCGATGAGCCCCGGTGAGTGTGCGAAGGTCTGGGCGGCGGTGAGTGTCTGGTGCTGGGCATCCTCCGTGCTGTGCCGACGTGCCTGGACGACGAGGGCCACCAGCGCGGTGATCACGACCAGCACCACCACGCCCAC